>NZ_WIPE01000063.1:73499-103478 GCF_009760835.1 Bacillus sp. EE-W1
GCCGTCATTATGGGAACAGCTAGTAGAGACTGATAAAATACAGTTTTATAATGTATATGGTCCTACAGAATGTACGGTTGATGCAACATGCTATCATATTAAAAAAGATAGTAAGAGAGTAACAATTGGGCGTCCATTGCCTAACATCCAAACTTATGTATTAGATAGAAATAGGTTGCCAGTTCCAGTTGGTGTGATGGGGGAACTTTATATCGGAGGAGCAGGTCTAGCAAGGGGGTACTTGAATCGTCCAGAGTTAACATCCGAACGATTTATTTCTCATCCATTCAAAGAAGGCGAGAGGTTATATAGAACAGGTGATCTTGTGAGATATCTTCCTGATGGTAATATAGCCTACTTAGGAAGAATGGATAATCAAGTGAAGATTAGAGGATTTCGAATTGAACTTGGAGAGATTGAGTCGACCTTACAGGAGCATTACTTAGTAAAAGAGGCAGTTGTAATGGTTAGGGAAAATCAGTCGGGAGATAAGAGGCTGGTAGCTTATGTAGTGGGCGAAGGCAGTTTAGAAGAATGGCGAGAGTATCTTAAAACAAAACTGCCAATCCATATGATACCTTCCTACTTTGTCGAAATGAAAGAATTACCGCTAACCATAAATGGAAAGGTTGATCGGAAATCGTTACCTATACCAGATTATCAAGGAACAAAAGAAGGATACGTGGCCCCAAGAAATGAACGTGAACATAAGCTTTCTATCATTTGGGAACGTGTGCTAGGTTCAAAACGTATTGGTATGAATGATAACTTCTTTGAAATTGGTGGAGATTCAATTCTTAGCATTCAGATTGTCTCGCGCGCGAAGCAAGTTGGTTTACAATTGACACCAAAACAAATATTTGAACACCAAACGATTGCTGAGTTGGCGCAAGTAGTCAAAGAAGAACAAGGTGTACAAGCTGAACAGGGAATTATAACTGGAGAGACGATACTTACACCTATTCAGCAAAGGTTTTTTGCACAAAATCATCCTAACCCACATCATTGGAATCAATCCATGTTCTTTAGAACGAAAGAGAAATTGGACATAGGATCACTGGAAAAGGCGGCAGGTAACCTTCTACTTCATCATGATGCTCTGCGTTTAAGATATGAACGTTTGCCTAATGGGGTTTGGAAACAGTGGAATGAAGGAATAGAAGAACAATTGATGCTTACTGTCATTTCATTAGACGAAGTGCCGGAAGCTGATTGGCATCAGGTTATTCAAAAAGAGATTAATGTTGCACAAGAAAGTTTGAATTTACATGATGGTCCGCTAATGAGAATGGTGTATTTTGATGAAGGTGAGCACGCTGGCCGATTATTTTGGACAATTCATCATTTAGCCGTGGATGGTGTTTCTTGGCGAATTTTATTGGAAGATTTGCAAACAGCATATACGCAAGTAGTCCAAGGGCAGAAAATTCAATTACCTATGAAGAGTACATCTTTTAAAGAATGGTCGGAGAAATTACATCATTACGCTGAAACTGGACTATCAAAAGAAGTGCTACATTACTGGGAGGAGCAGGCTGAACAAGACGTAGTTAAATTGCCGGTAGATGGTACTATAAGTAATCCAGTAAGCGCAGTAACTGAGGAAATTACTGTGGTGTTAAATGAGAATGAGACCCGTATGTTATTGCAAGAGACTTTAAGCACTCACCGTGTCCAAATCAATGAAGTATTATTAGCAGCATTAGTACAAGCTACGGCAGCATGTACGGGGCAGCCGATATTGAGCGTAGATTTAGAGGGACATGGTCGAGAAGAGATTATTGAAGATGTTGATTTATCGAGAACTGTGGGATGGTTTACAAGTATTTACCCAGTTCATTTAAATATTACTAGTGCTAATACGCCAATTGCAGCATTAAAAGCAGTTAAAGAACAAGTTCGCAAAATTCCTAATAAGGGTGTTGATTATGGGGTGTTGCGTTACATGAACGCAACAATGTGTGAGCAATTAAGCTCCCAATATACACCGTCTATTAGTTTTAACTATCTTGGACAATTTGACCAAATGTTTTCTAGCGATGCAATGTTTATTCCGGAGAACGAATTTAAGCGTTTAGATCATGCTGCCGGTTCCAAACGATCGCATGTAATTGATGTAATTGGGGTTGTAACGGATGGAAAACTTCAGTTCACTTGGGTATACAATGTTGGACAATTTGCCAAATCAACGATTCAAAGTATTGCACAGAATATGCTATATCAACTGAGTACATTGATTCAATTTTCAGATAGAGAATCTGCACTGACCATTTCGGATTTTGCAATGGCTAATCTTAGCCAAGAAGGTTTGACAAATGTACTAAACAAAATGCATCGCGGAAAGAACAATCAGATTACCGATTTATATCCACTATCACCTTTGCAAGAAGGTATGATTTTCCACACATTGCATGACCAAGGGGATGAACATGTTGCACCGTATATAGTGCAATTGAGTTTTATGATTCGAGGAAAAATGAATATTCCTACATTTGAGCAGGCGTGGAAATCTGTAATTCAGCGGCATGAAATTTTTCGTACAGCATTTGTATGGGACGAAATTGAAGAACCTGTACAAGTGGTGTATGAAAATATCCCATTTAAAGTGAACAAAGAAGACTGGCGTACAATGACAAGTGAAGAGATCGAGGAAAAAAGAAAAGTCTTTTTGGCATTAGATCGAAAACAAGCCTTCCAATTTGATGAAGCACCATTGATGCGGGTAACAGTCATTCAAGAAGGTGAGGAAGAATATCGGATTGTTTGGACCCATCACCATATTTTACTGGATGGATGGAGTTTACCATTAGTATTTAATGAATTACTTACAGTTTATCAGAAGAGAATGAATGGAGAAGCTGTGAAGTTACCTAAGTCCTCACCATATAAGAAATATATCCAATGGTTAAGAGAGCAAGATAAGGAGCGGGCGGAACAATTCTGGAGAGAGAAGCTAAAAGGTTTTACTGCGCCAACTTTGCTGGGCTTAGAAAGTAAAGAGGAAGAAAAAGGTTACACAGAGAAGGTTACGTATTTATCAGAAGAGCAGACTCAAGCGTTACAAGGATGGGCGAAACGCAATAAACTTACTTTGAGTACAGTAATTCAAGGTGCATGGGCATATCTCATGAGCCGATATAGTGGAGAAAATGACATTGTTTTTGGTGTAACAAGCTCAGGGCGTTCTACGGAGATTATTGATGTTGAAAACATCGTAGGTCCTTTCATTACAACGTCACCGACGCGAATTCAATTGATGGATGATATAAAAGTAATAGATTGGTTGCAGAAGATACAAGAGGAAGAGATAGAAAGAAGACAATATGAGTATGCTTCTTTGACAGAGATTCAGGGGTGGAGTGAAGTTCCTAGAGGAACACCGCTGTTCAATAGTTTATATGTGTTTGAAAATTATCCGGTGAAAGAGGAGTCTTCAGGAAATCTGGAAATTGGTGAATTGGAAGGAGTAGAACAAACCCACTACCCATTAGGGTTGGCTGTAGTTCCAGGACTCCAGTTATCGTTAAAGTTAATGTATGACCGTAGTAAGTTTAATAAATTAACTATTAAAAGAATGTTGGGTCATTTACGCCAAGTATTAATGCAAATGCTCAAAAACATTGATCAAACTCTGTCGGAACTTGTATATATTACGGAAGCTGAACAAAAGCAAGTTTTGGACGAATGGAATGATAATACAATACCCTATCCACGTGAGAATGTAATTCATCAACTATTCGAAGAGCAAGTGAATCGTACACCAGATGCGGTGGCAGTAGTGGATGAAAAACAGCAACTAACGTATCGGGAGTTGAATGAAAGAGCTAATCAATTGGCCCATCATCTACAGAAATATGGAATTGGAACAGAGTCATTAGTTGGCCTTTGCTTTGAGCGTTCAGTTGAGATGGTTGTTGGTCTCATGGGAATTTGGAAGGCTGGAGCAGCCTATGTTCCGTTGGATCCATTGAATCCGGAAAGCCGCCTGCAATATATTTTAGAAGACACAGGAATTAAAGTGTTAGTTACGAATGAGGTATTACTAGGATGGATACCTAAAGAAATCAAGACAGTTTGCCTAGGTAGGGACCAAGCAATGCTTTCTCAAGAAAGCAAACTTTCACCAATATGTGAGGTAACAGGGGAAAACTTAGCGTATGTTATCTATACTTCTGGTTCGACAGGGAATCCAAAGGGGGCTTTAGTACAGCACCATTCTGTAATAAACCTATCATATGGTTTACGAAAAGAAGTTTTCTCACATGAGATACCTAGTAATATGCGCGTCGGTTTGAATGCGTCAATTGCCTTTGATGTATCTATTCAGCAATTACAAATGTTGCTTTATGGTTCAAGTTTATATATTATCCCAAGTGAAGTTCGCACTAATCCGGAACAATTTGTGTCCTATATTAGGGAGAATAAATTGGAAATGTTTGATATGACACCTTCATTACTTCAATTACTTATAGATGGAGGATTGCTAGAAATAAGTGCTGATGTTCATGTACCAAGTAAGATATTAGTCGGTGGTGAAGCAATCATGCCGTCATTATGGGAACAGCTAGTAGAGACCGGAAAAATTGATTTTTATAACGTATACGGTCCTACAGAATGTACAGTTGATGCAACATGCTATCATATCAAAAAAGATAGTAAGAGAGTAACGATTGGGCGTCCGTTGCCGAACGTTAAAACTTATGTATTGGATAAAAATATGTTACCTGTTCCCGTTGGTGTAACAGGTGAGCTATATATTGGTGGTGCAGGTATAGCGAGAGGATACTTGAATCGCCCAGAATTAACAGCAGAGCGATTCATCCGTCATCCATTTAATGAAGAAGAGCGTTTATATCGTACGGGAGATTTGGTTCGTTATTTACCTGATGGTAATTTAGATTACTTGAGAAGAATTGATAATCAAGTGAAAATTAGGGGCTTTCGTATTGAACTTGAAGAGATTGAAGCGAATCTAAAGAGGCATCCATTGGTAAAAGAAGCAGTAGTTTTGGTAACAGAGGATAAATTAGGAGAGCAGAGATTGGTTGCTTATGTAGTTGGAGATGGTAGTATGCATGATTGGCGTGAATATCTCAAGACACAAGTACCGAATTATATGGTTCCCGCACACTTTATTAAGGTAGACGAGATTCCTCTTACAACGAATGGCAAAGTTGATCGAAAGGCATTGAACAATTTAACTATTCAAAGAGAAAATAACTTCTCTACACCAATCATTCCAAGGGATGAAATTGAATATCAGTTGATTAAAATCTGGCAGGATGTCTTACAGATAGAAGATGTCTATGTAAATGATGATTTCTTTAATAGAGGAGGACACTCTCTCCTTGTAATTAAATTAGTTTCAAAAATTAGGGAGAAGTTTGGAAAAGAAATTAAGGTGTCTACATTGATTAAGAATCCAACAGTGGAAGGAATCGCATGCCTTATTCGTGATAAGCATGATATGACGAAATCAGTAGCAGCGCTAGTTCCACTACAAGAATCAGAAAAAAGACCTTTCTTCTGCGTTCATCCGTTTATGGGGAATGTATTCTGTTACATTCAACTAGCAAGATTACTTAAGAACCATTGTTCATTTTACGGTTTACAGAATCCTCTTATAGAAAAGG
The DNA here is from genome assembly GCF_009760835.1 of Bacillus sp. EE-W1. Taxonomy (NCBI): domain Bacteria; kingdom Bacillati; phylum Bacillota; class Bacilli; order Caryophanales; family Bacillaceae; genus Bacillus; species Bacillus sp. EE-W1. The sequence goes on from NZ_WIPE01000063.1 coordinate 79,133, forward strand.
GAGAAATTGACGAGTTGACCTTGCCGGAACTAATTCAACTTTACATTGAAGAAATAAAACATGTTCAGCCAGAAGGCCCATATCATCTTGGAGGATGGTCTTTAGGCGGTGCAATTGCTTATGAAATCGCAACTGTACTAAAGAATCAAGGTGAGGAAGTTGAGTTGTTGGTACTCATGGATACAAAAGTACCTTCAAAGCAGGACTATAAAACGAGTGAGGATATGCTCTCATATATATATGAGCATTTCATTCCTAGAGATCTTACTGAGCAGGAAGGAGACCTTGTCCATAAACAAGATATGCTAGTGGAGCAATTAATTATGGAAGGAGTACTCCCGCCTGATGCAGATCTTATCAATTTGAAGCAAGTTATCAATGCACATAGGAAATGCCTGAACATAATGGCAGAGCATGATTTAATACCATACTCTGGAGAACTTCTCTACTTTAGTGCTGAGGAAGGAAAAGAGTTGTTTACAGATTGGGGACCTTTATTAAAAGGAAGAGTAAATAGATATTCAGTCCCTGGATTACATGAAGAAATAGTGGGTTCCCCTGCAGTTGAAAAAATAGCTATGTATCTATTAAAGGAATTTGAAGGAACAAAAGAGAGATCCATTTTATTAACGGAAAATTAGAGAGTACAAAAGATGCAACGCTATGAACGAAAAGGGCAGCCCAATACCTGCATATCAAGTGTAGGGAATAATGAATATATTAAGAGCATTACTTTTTAAGGGGATAATGTAAAAAGAAATTGGTAGAGACATAGAAATCTTAATGAGTTACCCATAGTAAGATGTAAATGCTCTGAAATCTTTGTAATAGAATCGAATACCTGATGATATTACTGAGGAAAGGTGCATATTTTCATTGATATGTAAATATGCACCTTTCCTATTGTATATGCAATTTAATAAAGTGAATTTGAATTTTTGTAACGTTCATATATGAAGTAATTCTTAAAAAAAGGAAGTGATTTATCATACAAATTCAAGCTGTGAAAATACCAAAGAATATTGAAAGTCATTTGTTTAAGCAACTTAGTAACTTAGTTTCAAATGAGAAGAAAGAACGAATGAAGCGTTTATTAAATTCATGCGACATTAATAGGACCCTGATAGGAGATTTACTAATCCGATCTCTAATCTGCCAAAAGTATAAAATTAATAATGAAGAAATTAGATTTATATATAATGAGTATGGAAAACCTTTTGTTGAAAATTTTTCTGACTTTCATTTTAATTTGTCACATTCAGGAGAATGGGTGGTTTGTACTACTGCTAATTTTAATGTGGGTATTGATATAGAAAAAGTTTCAGAAATAGAGGCTTTTAAATTAGCACATGAATTTTTTTCAGAGGAAGAATTTTATGAAATATCTAATATGAATTCTGATGAACAAATTAATTATTTTTATGATTTATGGACATTAAAAGAAAGTTATATAAAAACGATTGGAAAAGGGCTTTATACCCCGTTAAATTCATTCTCTATAAAAAAAGAGTCACGAACTTTAATTACATACAAGAATATACCTAAAAACTTTTACTTTAAACAATATAACATTGATCCAAATTATAAGATATCTGCTTGTGCAACAAGGAATGAATTTCCGCAAGAGATAATAATTAAAGACATTTATACAATTTGCCAAAATATATAAAAATTTGAAAGTGAGGAGAAAATCAATGCAGAAGACTAAACTTTTTTGCTTTCCACATGCTGGGGGATCTGCGTTTAGTTACGCAAAATGGAAAAATTACTTTAATCCATATATTGAGGTAGTCCCGATAGAGTTAGCTGGTAGAGGATATAGAATTGAAGAAAGTTTGCACCAAAGTATGGAAGAGGTGGTGAATGATGTCTATAATAATATCGTTATGCAGATAGATGATTCGCCATATATTTTATTTGGGCATAGTATGGGAAGTTTGATTGCCTATGAAGTAGCTAGAAAAATACAAGATTCTAAAAATGTATTGCCTAAATTTCTTGTTTTGTCCGGTAGAAATCATCCAAATAGTAAAATAAAAAATATTCGACATAATCTTTCTAATGAACAATTTAAAAGAGAAGTTATTGCAATGGGAGGTACACCATCTGGGGTACTTGAATCAGAAGAATTAATAGAGATTTTTCTACCTATTCTAAGAGCAGATTTTAAAATTGTCGAGACATATATTCATGACAATAATACACAACCATGTGATATTGATTTTCTTATATTTAATGCGGAAAAGGATGAGTATACTACATATGATCAAGTAATAAAATGGAAGCAATACACAAGTAAAACGTGTACTTTTCATTCTTTTGAAGGTAATCATTTCTTTCTAGATGAAAATATTGAAGAAATAGCAAATAGTATTATAAGAAAGTTAGATTCTAAAAGATTATCAAATAGTTTTTAGAGATTTTCTAACTATACTCATGGCTAAGAAACAAAAATATTAAAGATGAAAAATACAGGCATTGCTGAAATACCTTTGAACAAAGGCAGGGCAGTTTAAACGAACTGTTTAAAGGTAGGTGTTGATGGAATTTTAAGTGAAATATATGAAGTAACTTTAGTTTAAGTTGACTTTACCGGAAGGTGAAGCTTTCTTTCTTCATCAGACAGTCGTTGGATAACTGATGAGTTAATCGATGCAAGTAGCGGATCTTGCTTATAATGCTAATTGTAAGTACTATGTACTTTAAAAGCCCAAATCATCAGGTTAAGAAAAATAAATCTATCATTTTCTACTGTAGAATCCTTACTATAAGGATTCTATTTTTGTATCAAAAATCTATAAAGATAATATCGACGAAAACGAATTAAAAGGTATTTTAAATGAATTTTTTAAAACAACACTAATACTTATAACGTTCGCTAAATATATTCGCTCCTTATGTTTGCAAGAAGCTTACAAACTTTCCTCTTCCAATGCAACTTAAGCGTAAATGAAATTTTTTGTAAATGTGGAACAATCTCATTATTTACACTGTCTATTAAGCGTTACAACATTTTTTATTTAATATATCAAGAAAGGAATAAATATTTTTAACAAAGGGAGAAGATTGAATTGAAAAAATTATGGATGCTGGTTTTCTTTTGTTTTGCAGTTATGTTGGTAGGGTGTAATAAAAACGAACCGCCAAAACAAACATTTGAAGAATATATCAATTTATGGAATGATAAAAAATTTGCAAATATGTATGATCATTTATCAGAGCGTGCCAAAAAAACGATTTCTAAAAAGGATTTCACAGAGAAATATCAAAAAATCTATGAGGGTATTGGAGTTAAGAATTTAAAAATTAAAACGAAAGGAGAGAATGCTAAAGATAAAGAGCTTTTTCTTTTTGAAGTTAAGATGGATACGGATGGAGGAACAGTTTCATTTATCCATGAAGCAAAACTCGTGAGAGAAAAGGAATCTTGGAAAATAGATTGGACACCAGATTTCATTTTTCCAGCTATGAAAAAAGATTACAAAGTACGTATGCAAATAGAACAAGGAAAACGCGGAGAAATATATGATCGAAATGGGAAAGCTCTTGCAACGAATGGTAAAGCGACTGAGGTTGGAATTATTCCAGAGAAACTAGGCGAAACGGCAGCGCAAACAAAAGAAATAGTAGCACAATTACTTGATATGTCTATAGAAGAGGTCGATCAGAAGCTTACAGCGAAATGGATAAAACCAGACTCCTTTGTACCAATTGGTATTTTAAAAGAGGGAACTAGACAGAATGATTATATTGAATTAGAAGGAGTTGCATCTCGCCCAGTAAATATTCGGACGTATCCATTAGGAGAAGCGGCGGCACACTTAACTGGTTATATAGGAAAGGTGAAGCAGAGGAGTTAAAATCGCTTCAAAAAAAAGGGTATCAAGCAGATGATTTAGTAGGTAAGACAGGTTTAGAGAAAGTGTTAGAGAATAAATTGCGTGGCGAAAAAGGTGGACGCGTATTTATAGAAGATGAGAATGGAAAAGAGATTAAAAATGTAGCAAAAAAAGAAGCAAAAGAAGGGGAAAACGTTACGTTAACAATTGATGCTGCAATTCAAGAAAAAATCTTTAATGAGATGAAAAATGAAGCAGGATCTAGTGCAGCGGTCAATCCTAAAACAGGTGAAACTATTGCACTTGTAAGTAGCCCTGCTTATAATCCAAATACAATAGTTAGAGGAGCATCAAAAGCCCAACGAGAAGCATGGAATAACGACTCGAAACTACCAATGATGAATCGTTTCACACAAGCATTTGTACCAGGTTCCGTATTTAAAACGATTACTGGTGCAATTGGTTTGGAAACAAACACTATAAACCCTAAGGAAGAATTTAAAATTCAAGGATTAAAGTGGGCAAAAGATTCATCTTGGGGAAATTATTATGTAACACGTGTGAAGGAAGCTAGTCCAATTGATTTTGATAAGGCAATGAAGTACTCTGATAATATTTATTTTGCTCAACAAGCTTTGAAAATGGGAAAAGATCAGTATGTAAATGAATTTAAGAAATACGGATTTCATGAAAAATTACCAATCGAATACGAATTTCCTATTTCAATCATTGCAAGAGATGGGATAAAAAATGATATTCAACTAGCAGACACGGGATATGGACAAGGACAAGTATTAATGACACCACTTCATTTAGCATTAACATATGCACCGATTGTGAATGAAGGGAATATTCCGTCGCCTCATCTTTTAAAAGAAGCAAAAGTAGCGGGGAATTGGAAAGAAAATGTGGTTTCTAAAAAGAATCAAGAGATATTAAAGAGCGCATTAATAAAAGTCATTAATGACCCTGATGGCGCGGGGAGAATTGCTAAGGTTGATGGTATAACTCTTGCTGGTAAAACCGGTACAGCAGAACTGAAGGAGTCGAAGGAAGCAGACGGAAAAGAACTTGGATGGTTTGCAGCTTTTGATGCAAATGCGCCCGACATGATCGTTACCATGATGATCGAAGATGTAAAAGGAAGAGGGGGGAGTAACGTTCCAGGCGAAAAAGTAAAACATGTTTTTCAGAAATAATAAGTAACTATAAGGTGAAATCTTTTACTACATTCATTGTTTGCTTCACACGAGGGTATAAATTGAGCAATACAAAGAACAATTAAGTTTCGAAAAAGCATTCTCCTTAATCGAGAATGCTTTTTTGTTGTGGCTGAATAAAAATAATAACCCATCTTTGTTTTCATTTTTGAAAGGTTGGTATTGCTAATAGTAAATAGAAGAGTAAAACAAATTGAAAGGGACAAGTGAGGGGGATTTTAAAATTTAACAAAACGGTTATTTAGTAAAGCATAAATAGAGCACACAAATAAGTATGCTCTAAGAAAAAAGGTGATACAAGTGGAGTGTTGCGTGAAATGCACAAATAATAATCAGATTTTTTATGAGTGTATTTTTAACATTGTATGCTTTACTTGTTTTTAGGAGCCTGTCATGTAAAAGAATGTATAGATAATTATTTTATGAAAGTAATCGCACACCTTTACATTTTTAGGAGGATTTTTCTATCAAAAAAAGATAAACAATGGAACAAATGAAACTTGTATCTTGTCTATATATTGAAACCATAATAAAAGTGAGGGTAGTTTTATCTTTATTCAAATAAGTTCGAGGTGTGGAAATGGAAGAGACGTTTATTGAAAAGTGTATTCATGATGAGCTTGACTATGTTATAAAAGACTATTGGCAAGATGTATGGAATTATTCATTTATTATTACGAAAGATCCACACTTATCAGATGATATCACGCAAGATGTGTTTATAAAGGTATTTAAAAATTGGAATTCATTTCGAAAGGAGTCATCTATTAAAACGTGGATATTAAAAATTACAAGAAATACAGCAATAAACTATTTGAAATCCTCCTATTTTAAAAGGATATCATTAGTAGGTTTTTTTAGTGACGATAAGCAATCTCCATCGGCAGAACGAGAGTTTTTCAAGCAAGAGGAAATGAATGAAGTGTGGGATGTTGTCTTAAAACTACCTAAAAAACACCGTGAAATAATAATTTTAGACGCAAAATATGAATTATCTTATGAAGAAATGGCTGAAACACTGGGAGTATCCATTGGAACTGTTAAATCTAGATTAAGCCGAGCGAGAAGTAAGGTTTCAAAATTAATTGGGGAGGGTAGTAGTGATGAACAATAAACAAAATCCCGACTGGTATAGTAAATTAAAAAAAGGTCCCATGGAGAAGCGTAAAGATGAAGAAGAGTTTATTTTTAAAATAAAGCAGTCTATATATGAAAATAATGAAGCGGATCTTGTAAAACATAAAAAACCGTTTCGTAAAAAAGCGCTGCCTATTGTAGTTGTTTTCGTTTGTACAATGTTATTTGTTATCGTTCAACAACCTTGGCTTAATGATAATAAATCACCGGTCCAAAGCAGCACTCAAATTAAGCCTAAAACGAAAGACGAGTCTGCTCAAGATCCAACATTAAAACAATTTATGAATGAATTATATCAAAGTACAAATTCAAAAAATGAAAATGACTTGTATAGAGCGTTAAATGATGAAGTTCTATTTAAAGGGAAGAGTTATAAGAAGGATGAATTGAAATTTGATGAAGATATTTTTCATGAGTTGCAAGTTGCTCTTACCATGGGGGGAGAATTTACAAATGATACAAAGCAAGCATACAAAGTACCAAGTGGATTGACAGAAAGTAACGAACCAAAGCAAGCGCATTATGTATATGCAACTGTTACTGGAAATAAAACGAAAATTTTAGCTGAACCAAAGCGAGAATCACAAGTTTTATATGAAGTATCTAATGAAATGGTAAAAGCTTGGATTCCAGAAAAAGTGCAGAATAATGGATATATAAAAGTATCGACAATTAGCGGTAATACTGGATATGTACAAAAAGAGTATGTTTTAACTGATATTAAATATTCTTTCATGTTCGAAAAGGATCATGAAGGTAAATGGAAAATAACGAATATAGATTCTATATGGTAAAGAGGAAGGTTCACTTTAATGAACCTTCCTCTATGTTTTTAGTCTCTTATTGAAGAGTATTCCAGTACTCTAAAATTTCTGATGTAACGAGAGCAGCAATGTTTTTTTCTGAATTACTACCAGGAATAACGACAGAAACGGCAATTTGTGGATCTTCGATAGGAGCATATGCAATGAAAAGAGAATGGTTTATCATTCTTTCTTGCTCATTCGGAGCACCTGTTATGCCTGTTTTACCTGCGACATGAAAGGGTAAGTTTTTAATTTCCTCTATATTTTGGCTCATCCCACCTTGCACGACACTCCAAAATTTCACCGGGTAACGATTTGAACTTTCTAAAATTGGTTTAAACTTTTTTGTTTCCTTACCATTTTGATCAATAATAGCACTTACGATTTGAGGTTTATATTTATCACCTTTACTTGCTAAAGTTGCTGCATATTGAGCAAGTTGAAGAGGAGTGTGTACTTCATTTCCTCCCCAAGAGGCATTTAATAAGGCGGAGATACCATTTTCAAACTTGTTTGTTGGATGAAATTCATATTGTCCGTCTTCTTCAAAAGGTAAATCAATCCCAGTTTTAGAACGAAGGCCGAATTGCTTTAAATACTCTGTCCATATATGTGCAACTTTTTCTATATTCCCATTATTTTGGTTGAATAAGGGTAGAGCTACTTTTGCTGTCATAAATGTGTTAGATGAATTAATGATAGCCTGCCTCGGTGTAATCTCACCTGTTGGCGTTCCAGGTGCATTCGTAATGTTATTTTGATTATCATATTGAAAAATACCTTTATCTAAATAAGTATCTTCAGGTTGAAAAAGCTTTTCGTTTAATCCAATTAAAATAGTAAGTGGCTTTATAGTTGAGGCCATATTTACATAAGATTCACCATACTTTAATTTTTGAATTGCTTTATTTTGCGAAAGTGATTTGATGTTTTCTTTTTTAGATGATACTTGTTCATATAATGTATTTGGATCAAACACTGTTGAGTTGGCCATAGTTAAAATTGCGCCAGTTTTCACATCGGTTACCACAACATAACCAGCATTAACATCAGTTATTTTCTTGATTTGAGATCTTAATGCTTCCTCTGTTTTTTGCTGCAACTTAGAGTCTAAAGCTAGCCAGATATCTTTTCCTTTTTGTACTTTTTGAATGTTCCATAAGAACTTTTTATTATTCATTTTAAAAATAAGAGTTTTTCCGGGTTTTCCTTTTAAATCATTTTCATATTGCAGCTCAATCCCGCTTTTTCCAACGGGTACATTAAGGTCATTTTCTACATACCCAATTACCTGTGAACCAATTTCACGTTTAGGATAATATCGAATCACTTCATCTTTGATTATTACATTATTGGGTTTGTTTTTGTTTATGAATGCAAGTTCATTCTCAGTTATGTCAGAGTATAACGGTATATCATTCATAGTCTGCTTTTTACAAGATTGTTGTAATTGAGATTTTATGTCCTCTGTAGAAATGTCATGTTGAAACTCGCTTGAAAATTGATTGAAAAAAGCTAATGTGTTTGCTGTATCTTGTTTCGATAGCTTCTCATCATTAAAAGTGCAATATAAAGACTTAACTTTCTTATTTGTAGCTAGTATTACACCATTTCGATCAAGTATTTGTCCTCTTTCGGCCGAAGAAGTTTCGATAGTAATTGAAAAGAAATGGCTTTTTAACAAAATTATTAATATCAAACCTACAATAGAAAGAATCGTTATAAATCTCCATCTTTTTATTTTTGTATGTAACATAAAACCCTCCCTTTTTAGCTTATTTCATCTTATAGTTAATTATTTTTTTTGTAAATGTGGAACAACTTTATTATTTAGATTGTCTATTAAGTATTACAGCATGAAGAAAGGAATAATCAGTATGAAAAGTTTTTAGCAAATCTATGTGTAAGTTTTATATGGGCCAGTATATAGTTTAGCATTTCTAATGCTAGCGACAAAAAATAGAGAGAAAATAGGAAAGGAGAGTTATGAATTACGTAGCTAAACGAAAAGGTATGAATGCTAACAAGGATTTAGCAAAAAAGTCGAAACGATATTTATAACCGGCCATCGGTATGTAACATATAAGGAATTAAATGGAGGATTTATGGGGAATCAAAAAGGAAAGAACAAGACGTATATATCTATTCGATTAAATATAATGTTCCTTTGCATATTTTTACTATTCTCAGCTATTATTGTTCAGCTAGGAAAGGTGCAAATCGTAGAGGGAGAGGCTTATAAGAATCAAATAGAAAGCAGTCAAAATGCAACAACTAGCATTCCAGTTCCACGTGGACAAATACTAGATCGAGAAGGGAAAACAGTTGTTAATAATAAATCTCTTCGCACAATTACGTATACAAGGGTAAAGGGAATTACTAATGAAGATATTTTAAAAACAGCAAAAGACTTAGCGAAAGTGCTTGAAATACCTGAACAAGATATAAATAAATTAACAGACATCGATAAAAAAGATTTTTGGATGCAGTTGAATAGGCAACGTGCGGAGACAATGATTACTAAAAAAGATATAGAAAAGTTAAAAGATAAGGGAATAGAGGGAAAAGAGTTAGATAAAAAAATAGAAGACTTAAGACGAAGTCGTGTTACAGAATTAGAATTGGCAGAATTAACAGCACAAGATTTAAAGGTGTTAGCTATTAAAAGCAAAATGAGTTCAGGTTATCAACTAACACCACAAATTATAAAAAAAGATGTAACAGATCAAGAGTATGCGCGAATAAGTGAAAATCTTGCGGAGTTTCCGGGGATAGATGCAACAGTTGATTGGGAACGCAATTATGTAAATGGTAATTTATTTCGTTCCGTGTTAGGTAATATTACGAGTAGTGAAGAAGGATTACCGAAAGAAAACTTAGATTCTTATTTGGTACGTGGATATAACCGTAATGATCGTGTAGGAAAAAGTTATATTGAACAAAGATATGAAGATGTCTTGCACGGTGCAAAAGAAGAAGTGAAAAACATTACTGATAAATCAGGAAACATTATAAACACAGAGATAATATCTAAAGGAAAAAGTGGTAATAGTTTAACATTAACGATTGATATGGAATTACAAAAGAAAGTGGAAGAAAGTATAGAGAAAAATTTGAGAGCGTTTAAGAGTTCAGAGCCACTGTTGGACCGAGCTTTTGTCGTCATGACGAATCCAAATAACGGACAGATTCTATCTATGGCAGGCAAAAAGATTGTAGAAAAAGAAGGGAAATTAGAGATTGAGGATTTGGCATTAGGTAACATGACAACTTCGTATGAACTAGGGTCAGCTGTAAAAGGTGCAACTTTATTAACTGGATATGAGACAGGGGCAATACAGCCAGGAGATCAATTTTATGATGCACCTATGAAATTTAAAGGTACACAAGCTAAGAAATCGTGGAATGTATCCGGATTTGGTAATATTAATGATTTACGAGCGCTACAAGTATCTTCGAATGTATACATGTTCCAGACAGCTTTAAAAATTGCGGGAGTTAATTACGTACCAAATGGTTCGTTGGATATAAAACAAGGAGCATTTGATACGATGCGCTATTATTTTAAACAATTTGGATTAGGAGTTCCAACTGGTATTGATTTACCGAATGAAATAATTGGACAAACTAGAAAAGTAGATAGTCAGCCTGGGTTTTTACTAGATTTTTCTATCGGGCAGTATGATACGTATACACCGTTGCAATTGGTGCAATATATTTCAACGATTGCTAATGGGGGGTATAGAATGCAACCTCAAATTGTACAAGAAATACGAGAGCAATCAATAAAAGAAGAGGTTGGCAAAGTTATACGCTCTATAGAGCCTGTCGTATTAAATCGAATTGATATGAAGACAGAACATATTGATCGGATAAAAGAAGGGTTTAGATGGGTATTCCAAGAAGGTGATGGAACTGGCGTGAAGTATTTCAAAAACGCGCCATATAAACCAGCAGGAAAGACAGGGACAGCTCAAACTGTATATGGTGGAGATGATCCAATTGGTAGAAATGCAAAAGGAGAACGTATGGAATGCTACAACTTAACGTTAGTTGGATATGCTCCATATGATAATCCAGAAGTAGCATTTTCTGTAGTAGTTCCATGGCTGCATAACGATAAAAGTGGAATTAATTCTATAATTGGAAAAGAAGTTTTAGATGTATACTTTGATTTGAAACAGCAACGTATACAGGGTGGAGCTCCTAGTACAGGTATTTCTAAGCAAAATTAGTAAGATTTTAGTACTTTTCTCAGGGAAGAGACCCTGTTTATATAAAGGTATTTATAAGTAAAAAAATGAGATGTGAAATAAGAGATAGCGGCGCTCGTAGCTGCTATCTCTTATTTTGTTAATATCTTGGCTACTAGTTAAAAATTTTTAAATTTATGGAACAAACTTGTTTCTTAGATGGTCTATTATGTGTACGTATAAAAACAGATGTTGAAAATTTGAAAGGAATGATGATTTTGAAAAATAAGAGGATGCTAAAAATAGGTATATGCGTTGGTATATTTGGTTTAAGTCTTACAAGCTTAGAAGCTTTTAAAGGAGGGCCATTGCAAGTTGAGGCGAAAGAAAAGACAGGACAAGTGAAGCATAAACATCAGGCGACGTATAAAGAGTTCTCTCAACTTGAGAAAAAATTCGATGCACGATTAGGTGTATATGCGATTGATACTGGTACAAATCAAACAATCTCTTATCGACCTAACGAAAGGTTTGCCTTTGCATCAACATACAAGGCGTTAGCGGCAGGGGTATTACTACAGCAAAACTCTACTGAGAAATTAAATGAAGTTATTACTTATACGAAAGAAGACTTAGTGGATTATTCACCTGTTACCGAGAAACATGTAGATACTGGAATGACACTAGGAGAAATTGCTGAGGCTGCTGTTCGTAACAGTGATAATACTGCAGGGAACATTTTATTTAACAAAATAGGCGGACCACAAGGATATGAAAAAGCGCTTAGACAGATGGGTGATCGGGTTACTATGTCTGATCGCTTTGAAACAGAATTAAACGAGGCTATTCCAGGAGACATTCGTGATACTAGTACAGCGAAAGCAATTGCTACGAATCTGAAAGCCTTTACGGTCGGAAATGTGCTTCCGGTTCATAAACGTAACATTCTTACAGGGTGGATGAAAGGAAATGCTACAGGAGACAAACTTATTCGTGCAGGCGTACCAACTGATTGGATAGTTGCAGATAAATCCGGTGCTGGAAGTTATGGGACACGAAATGATATTGCTATCGTTTGCCCGCCAAATAGAGCACCAATTATTATCGCAATTTTATCTAGTAAAGATGAGAAAGAAGCTACTTATGATAATCAACTCATTGCAGAGGCAACTGAAGTTATAGTTAAGGCTCTTAAGTGATAATCTCTCAATTCTTTATGTAATAAAATATGAACTTGGAAAGTGATTCTTTTTAATGTGAAAAGCATTTTGATGGATTATTTTAATTTGATATAAAAAGAGGACGCATTATTATTTACGTCCTCTTTTTATTTATTAGATAAATTTAAGCAGAAACTTTTGTTTTAATTATGTCGATTCACGGATAATTAAGTTTGTAGGATATTCAATAATTTTACGTTTAATAGATTCATCTGTATTTATATATAGTAGAATCTCGTTAACGGTACGTTTACTCAGTTCAACAATTGGAATATCAATGGTACTGATTGTTGGAGTTGTAACTGTACAAATTAATTGATTATCATAACCACAAACAGCTAAGTCAGTTGGAATAGAATACCCTTTTATAGTAGCTCCTTTAATGACTCCAGCAGCAACTTGATCATTTCCAGTAAATAATGCAGTAGGTCTATCCTTTAATTTATCTAATTTCTGAAAAATTCTAAATCCATCTTCAATAGTAATTGCATCTCCAAACAGCCAATTTTTATTGAATGGTAATTGCTTTTCTTTTAAGGCATGCAAATATCCTTGTTGGCGTTTTAATTGTGCTTGACTATTAAGAGAATCAAAACAAAAGCCAATTTTTTTATGATCTTTGTTTATTAAATGTTTAACAGCTTTGTATCCAGCCTCAAATTCATCGTAACAAATTATTGGAATAGGTGCATTTTCCTCATACTCATTACAAAGTAATATGGGCCCATATGCTAAATAATGCTCTATATTTTCCCAACTATTTTCTAGGGATGCGAGAATTACACCATCTACAGCTTTATTCTTTAGTAATGAAAGTAATTCCAGTTCTATTTTTTTCTCATAAAAAGTCTGATAAATTAGCAATTTGTAATTGTGTTTTAATAATTCTTTAGAAATTTCTCTAGCCAATTTTCCGAAAAAGGGATGATCTATATTTGGAATTGATAGAGCAATGGTTTGTGTCTTATTTATCCTAAGATTCCTAGCAATAGAACTAGGAGTATAGTTAAATTCTCTCATTACTTTTATTATTTTCTCACGTTTTTCTGGATTTACATAAGGATGATTATTTAGAACTCTTGAAACCGTAGCATTTGATACATTACATAATTTAGCTATTTCGTTAATTGTTACCATAGAGAAACCCTCCGTAAAAAATATGTTGACATGTAATCGATAACATAAAATATAGTCTACTCATGATTTTCAAAATAATTTCTTAGAGGTGATTTAACGTGAAAACTCTTACTACAATTTCTGGACATAGTAAAGACAATTTAGCTTTATTAAAGTGCCTACAGGGGGAGACAAAAGAAAAAGAATTTGAAATTAGTAATATATTGCCGAATCACAAGATGAAAGAGAAATTATTTAGAGAAAATAAATTGAAAATAGATATTAATATAGAAAAAGATATTTTCAATTATAGCAGAAAAAATATACAGAAAATAGAATTTATGCCAGTTAATCGGTTGATTTCGCAAGATGAGGTTGAGAAAATTATAGGAGTTTTAAAAGATGTCTTACCGACAGGTCAATTTACAAGTGGACCATTTTCAAAAAAGCTAGAAGAAGTAATCGGAAATTATTTAAATAAAAAGTTTGTAATTGCAACAAGTAGTGGTACGGATGCCCTTATGGTGTCATTGTTATCTATTGGTATTCAGCCGGGAGATGAAGTAATTATGCCAGCTAATAGTTTTGCTGCTACTGAAAATGCCGTGTTAGCAGTCGGAGCAAAACCTATATTTGTAGATATAGATCAGCAGAGTTATTGTATTGATCCATCTAAAATAGAAGAAGCTATAACCAAAAAAACTAAATGCATTTTACCTGTACATTTGTATGGTAAACAATGTGAAATGAAAAAAATTCGTGAAATTGCGGATCTATATCAATTAACAGTTATTGAAGATGCATGTCAAGCTATTGGTTCTTCAAATCTTGGAGAATATGGAGATATAATTGTCCTTAGTTTTAATCCATATAAGAATTTTGGTGTATGTGGTAAGGCAGGTGCAATAGTTACTAATAATGAAACTCTTGCAATTCGTTGCAATCAATATAGTTATCATGGATTTGAGATTGATAAAAAAAATAAAAAGGTATTAGACTTTGGATTCAATTCTAAAATTGATAATTTGCAAGCAGCTATTGGTTTGGAAAGAATTAAGTACTTATCATATAACAATTTAAAAAGAGCGTATTTAGCTCAACGATATATACGTGATTTAAAGGAATTAGAGGATAGAGAATTAATTAAGCTACCTATGATAACAGAAGATAATGTCTGGCACCTTTTTCCGATTAGAGTTGAAAATGGAAGAAGAGACGAGTTGAAAAATAAATTGTACCAATTGTATAACATTGAAACAGATATTTATTATCCGGTACTATCTCATAAACAAAATACTAAGTGGATAAAGGAAAATGATTTGCAAAACAATATATTAAGTACAGAGCAAGTTCATAAAGAAATATTACATTTACCTTTACACCCAAACATGATGTTAGAAGAGCAAAATTTCGTTTTGGAGGGATTATTCAATGTCTATAAGTAATGAAGTTTTAAAGTCTTTAAATTTTGAAAGACTACCACAGGTTAAAAAGCCTAAATATGTAGTGTTCTGTGATTTTGATGAAACTTATTATCCTCATAACATGGATGATTCTAAAAGAAGCAATATGAAATTGTTAGAAAAGTATTTGTATGAACAAGGAAGTAAAGGGGATTTAGTAATTGGTTGGGTAACGGGAAGTAGTTTAGAATCCATTGTTGAAAAAATGAAAAAGGGTGCTATTCAGTATTTCCCTCATTTTGTGGCGAGTGGATTAGGTACAGAAATAACGTACTTTGATAGTAATGGGACTACTATAGATGATCAAATTTGGGAGGAGAGAATTATAGGGGGTGGTTTTGATTCTTCAAAGATTGAAAGAATTCTTAAATTGCTAGAATCAAAATATGAAATTTTTTTAAGACCTCAGACACAATTAGGAAGTTCTAAGTACAAATTTAATTTTTATTATGAAGAGCAAAATGAATTTATTGATGCAAAGAATTTAGAAAAGATAGAAGAAATCGGAGAAATATTCCAAGTGGGAGTTAATATTAACAAATGTAATCCACTAGCTGGTGATCCAGAAAATTGCTATGATGTAGATTTTATTCCACTTGGAACAGGTAAAGATGAGATAGTGAAGTTTATTTTAGACAAGTACGAACTAGATAAAACAAATGCCATTGCTTTTGGAGATAGTGGGAATGATTTAAGAATGCTACAAGCTGTAAGACATGGTTATTTAGTAGAAAATGCAACAGAAGAAGCCAAAAACACACACTCAATGTTAGCTGAAGGTGAATACTCGATTGGAATTTTAAATACTCTAAAGCACATTATTAATTAAAAGGGGATGTTCATATAATGAATATTGGGATTATAGGTGCAGGAAGTATTGCAAGAGCTCATTCTAGAGCATTATCAACTGTTGATAGTTGTAAATTAGTTGGAGTGTATGATGTTAATAATGAGAATGCCCAAAAGTTGGTAGGGAATTTTGGTGGGAAGGTTTTTAATAGCTATGAAGAGTTACTTGAAGTAGTTGATGGGGTAATAATATCTTCACCGAATTTTTGTCATAGATCTCAAGCTGTTCAAGCGTTATTAAAAAACAAACATGTGTTATGTGAAAAGCCAATGGCAATTTCTTGTGAAGAAGCAAAATACATGATGACAATAGCAAAAAATACTAATTTAGTCGCTTCAATGGGGTTTAACTATCGCCACCTATCTTATGTTAAGGCTTTAAAACAATTAATTCAAAATGAAGAATTAGGGGAAATAGTAGTGGTAAGATTGCATTTTAAAAAGAATAGCGCTTTTAGGAGAACTTCGTTTACTTGGCGAGATGATTTTCAAAGTAATAGAACTAGCGGGGCCTTGGGAGATTTAGGAATTCATCTAATAGATTTATTATGGTTTTTATTTGAGAGTGATTTTAGAGAGGATACTGTTCGAACTAAAATTAAAACAAATGTTAAGGAAAAAGAAAGTAAACCAGTTTTTGTTGATGACTATGCTGAGGTTTATGGCCAATTGAAAAATAAGGTTTTTGTTAATATTACAACATCTAAAAGTTCATTTCTTGACGATTGTGGTTTTAGTATAGAGGTAATAGGTACGAAGAAAGAATATAAGTATTCTTCTAAAGAGCCAAATAAATATATACTCTTTGATGGATTGGAAAAACATGAAATCCCGTTACCATTACCTTTACTAGTCGATCCAGAAAACGAGATTTTTGAATGGTCTGATTCTTTTAGAAGTGAAATTATAGAATGGGCTAAGGCTGCGGAAGGTGGGCCAAATAAGTCTGTAGCAACATTTGAAGATGGATTTCGTTCACAAGTAATATTGGATATGTTTTTTGATAAAAGCAGTAGTAATAAAGAACGATCTGTAGCAACTATTTAGTTTTATGGTAAAAACAGGGGTTTAAAACTTTTACTTAAATCCCTGTTTTTATTTTGGATTGGAGTTGAGAAAAGGTGCGGTTAATATTTTATTATGGTTGCTTGTTTTATTTTATTGTAGGAATAATACATGTTTGCATAGGTAGTTTAATTCCTTCATTAATACAATATTATGGAAGAACCCCTGATCAATTAGGTGTTTTAATATTTTTTCAATTTACGGGTTTTTTATTTGGTGTTCTAAGTTCACCCATACTAGTAAGCAAGTATCATTATTTTAAAACAATAACATTAGGTGTTTTAGTAATGTCCATCGTCCTAGGAGGTTTTATATATATTAAAGAATGGGCATATTTAGCCGTTATTTGCTTTGTATTAGGCTATGGAGCAGGTTTGTTAGAAACTACGGTGGGTTCCTTTATTATTTCAGCAGAAAGGAATAGTGCTGCTAAATTTAGTATTCTCGAAGTATGGTTTGGGGTTGGGGCGCTAGGATTTCCGTTACTAGTTAATTATATTACAAAATTTTATGAATGGTATTTTATTCTTTATGGGATATTACTATTCTTTATTTTTACACTATTTGTTTGGTACATGCTTGGACGTACAAAATTTCTAAATTTTTCTCCTCAAAAAAATGAAAAGGGAGGAGCATCCCTTTCCTCATTCACTCTTAAATTTAAAAGTGAAAAGATGAAAGTTATAGTATTTATTTCACTTTTTGCATTCTTATATGCAGGCATAGAAACCAATCTTGCAAATTTTTTATCTACAATAATGATTCTTACCAATAATGAATTAATCAGTTCAGTAAGTATATCTTGTTTTTGGCTAGCCATAGTTATAGGAAGAATATTTGTGGGTAAGTTTGCTCATAAATTTAATTATTGGACATACATTACATCTAGTTGCTTTACATTAGTGATTCTATTATTTCTATTCCCTTTTGTTCAAGGTACAGGTATGTATTTGTTTATCATCTTCATTATTGGTTTAGTTATAGCGGGTGTTTTTCCAATAACATTAATCTTAGCTTCCCGTATTATGGAAAATAATATTGATGAAGTGACTAGTTTATTTATTGCATCGGCCAGTTTAGGGGGGGCACTAGTATCTTTTCTAATTAGCTGGAGTCTGTCCTTAAATACTATAAAGGTTACTTTTGGGATATTTTCACTTTTCGCATTTAGTTTAGGTTGTATTATTTTAAAAATGAGAAAAATTTCCACTTATAGTAATGAAAGTGCCAAACAAGTAGAAAATATGAAAAATTTATAGAGAAATTTTTATAATGTGAAAAAGATAATTATATTTGGAATTCCAAAAAGATTGATAAAATTAAAAATTCTGTAAATATAACATTGGAGTTCATTAAAGACGAAGGCTTCGAAAGTGTAACAATAAGAAAAATTGCGGCATTGTCGGATACAAATATTGCGCTTGTAAATTACCATTTTGGCTCAAAAGAAAAGTTGATAAGTGAGACAATTAAAGTCTTATTAATTAGCTTTCAAGGCACTTTTTCTATTTTAGATGATATTAAAGTGCCAGCGAAAGAAAGATTAAAAATATTTTTACTTGATTATGTACTAGTAATTCGGCAATACCCTGAGTTAGTTAGGAAAATTATTGCAATGGGAACTACGGTATTTACATCTCAATACGAATATGGTGATTTTTTGAAGAGGCTCGGTTTTAGTAAAGTGAAGAATATTTTAAGCGAAATAACAAATGAAACGGATCAGGAAATTTTAATGATGATGATAGTGCAAATATTCGGATCCATTTTTCTCCCAGAATTAATGATGCTAATTCTTGAATCAGGGGCAGATATAAGAATACTGCCTGTAGAAAAACAAATTGATTTCCTATTTGAACGCTATTTTTATAAAAATTAAGATAGTGGGTGATAGAGATGATTAGTTTCTTTAGAAAGCGTTGGTGTGATGTAGGGTTAGCTATGGCAATTGCTGTCGTAGGTTGTTTAGTCGCGAATTTTGGAGAAATGAGTGAAATAAAAGTACTGTTAGCGTTAAGTTTTGTAGCCATTTTAGTGCATCAATTTGAAGAGTATCGTTGGCCAGGTTATTTCGCTGGTCTGTTTAATGTAGTTATATTTAAAAGTGATATACCAGATCGCTATCCGTTAAATACGCAATCTGCTATGGTAATAAATATTTTGATTGCGTATGTTTTTTATTTACTTCCGGTTTTCTTTCCAAATATTATATGGCTTGGGTTGGGACCTATTTTAATGGGATTTTTTCAATTCATATGGCATGGTATTTTGGCGAATATAAAAGCTAAAACAATATACAACCCAGGATTAGGTGCGGTTGTATTACTACATGTACCAATTGGTTATGCATATATGAGATATGTTCTTTTACACAATTTAGCTACAAATTTGGATTGGATATTAGGGCTAATCTATTTTCTAGTAGCTACCTATTTTTTAATTATAAAAGGAAATATGTTACTGAAAAGTAAGGAGACAATTCATTACTTTTCTAAAAAGCAATTAGGTCCGTACAATGATGCGTTAAAGTGATTCAGAAGGAATTTTGGATGCTGAAGAGAGTACAAGTGAATTAAAAAAGAAAGGTGCATAGGCGCCTTTCTTTTTTTGAAAGAGATTTTTGTATTTTGGGGTAGCGTCACATTGCATCAAGCTAAAATTTTATAGCACCCCAAAACGAAATTTTCTGCTAACTTGTAACAAAAAAGCTCACCTTACCGTTTTGTGTTAATTCTGAATTCTTAAGTTGATAGGCATGTACAGTGAACCCTATTAAGATTCTTTTTTCTGTCTCGGCTATCGTTTTAAAAAGTTTCTTCGAGCAATGACATTTGGCTGGCTTGAACTTGCCGAAATGCTGGATATACCATCTAATCCACATCATAATTTCGTTTATAATCATTCCTTATTTTTACTTTAAGTACATTTTTTAACTGTTTTTGGTTAAGTTATTTCCAAAGGCATTATTTTCAATGAGCATATTTACATATAACTATCCCTAATTTTAAAATTAGAAATTTCCTAAAAACTATATATAGTTTCTTTTTGAAAGGAAGGGTATTATCAATTGAAACCACATGAAAAAGTACCTATTCATTCTATAAAATCTTTGCAGGAATTAATGCAATTGCTAAAAAAATCTAAAGATTTTATAACATTGGAGATCGCTTCAAAGAATTCCGCTATAGTCATTTCATATTTTAGAACATTAATCGATATAAATATATTTCATGAAGAGGTTTTAACTTATATAAAAGAGAGGAGCTTCGATTCGTTACAAGATATTCAGTCTATCTTACCCTTTGAAAATTCAAAAGTAACAAATCAAATGAAAGATATTCAGGATAGTATTTTAAACGGCTATATACTTATTCAGTTCGATACAGATAAATTAAATGGCTTGTTAATAAATGTGTCAAAGAAAGAAAAAAGAGATATTACAAAAGCTGAAATTGAATACAATATCGTGGGTCCACAAATCGCATTTGTTGAAGATTTAGATGTAAACTTAAATTTAGTACGTAGAAAGCTTCCAACACCTTATTTACAAATGAAGGAATTGAAGGTAGGATCTCTCTCTAACACAACCGTTGCAATTGTATTTATTGAGGGAATTGTAAATGATCAAAATCTACAAGAAATTATAAAACGAGTGAGTCAAATAAAAACAGACCATGTTTTAGATAGTACTTATTTGATTCAATTAATTGCTGACAATCCTAATTCCATATTCCCTCAATTTTTGAATACAGAACGTCCAGACCGTGTAGCAGCTGTATTGGCAGAAGGGAAAATTGCACTTTTTGTAGATGGCTCACCTTATGCTATCACCCTGCCAACAACATTAATTGACTTTTTTTCTACGACAGAAGATTACACCATGCCTTGGATTATTGCCTCCTTTTTTCGACTGTTAAGGCTTTTTGCTTTTATGTTTTCTGTTTTAACGACTCCATTATATGTTTCGATATTAACATATCATTACGAGCTTATTCCAAAAGAGCTTCTTGAAACGTTAATCATATCGAGAAGTAAAGTACCTTTTCCTCCATTAATCGAAGCACTTTTTTTAGAAATAACGATTGAATTGCTGAGAGAAGCGGGGGCACGTTTACCAACTAAAGTGGGTTTAACTGTCGGTATAGTAGGTGGTATTGTAATTGGCCAAGCATCGGTAGAGGCAAGTCTTACAAGTAATGTACTAATTATCATTGTTGCACTTTCAGCTCTTAGTTCATTTACAGCACCAATATATAGAATTGGTAATACAATTCGAGTAATTCGTTTTCCTTTTATAATGGCTGCACACCTGTTGGGCTTATTAGGAATTGTTTTAACAAGTTCTTTCCTTTTAGCACGCTTATTACGTACAGAATCATTAAGTCGTCCTTATTTGTTCCCTTTTTATCCTACACGCCCTACAGATTGGAAAGACAGCATTATACGTATGCCAATCTCAGCGATGTTCCGACGTCCGATTTTTTCAAGATCTAAACAGCGTTTTCGTTTTAATCCAGAAGAGGTAGAGAAAAATAAAATCTTATCACGAAATGATTTTGATGATTGAATTTAGCATGGAGGAGCATTATGAAACAGATCCCGATTGAGTATCAAGTATCTCCATATATGGTGTTTTTTTCGATTATTACTATACAGATGGGGGTTGGTATGCTTGGTTTTGAAAGGATTGGTGCAAAGTTAGTTGGAAATGATGCGTGGATTAGTACGCTACTTTTTGGAATATCTGTTAATCTTATGATTTGGATTATATATCAGATTTTAAATCAGGGTAATGGAGACATCATTGCAATCAATCAAAACGTATTTGGAAAATGGGTTGGTGGATTGTTCAACTTCATTTTTTTATCCTATATTGTATTGTTAGGTGCAACAACACTACATACTTATATCGAAGTAGTACATGTTTGGATGTTTCCTTCAATTTCATCTTGGGTTATAGCGGGGGCTTTTTTAGGCTTATGTTATTACATTGTGACTGGAGGGTTTCGTGTAGTTGTCGGAATTGGCTTCTTTGGAATCGTTATCCCAAGCATTCTAATCTTTACATTTTTTTATCCTTTGCAGTATGCAGATTTCCGGAATTTATTTCCAATTGCACAGCATTCATTCCTAGAAATTATGAAAGGAATGAAAGGAAATATGTTTAGTTTTTTTGGATTTGAAATGTTATTGTTGTACTACCCATTTATTAGAAAGGCAAAAAAGTCTCAAAAATATGCGCACTATGCAAATTTAGTAACGACTATTGTCTACACATACCTTATGATTTTAACTCTTGCGTTTTTTAGTGAAAAACAACTCGCGAACGCGATCTGGGCATATTTAAGCATGATTAAAATTATACAATTTCCCTTTATAGAGCGGTTTGAATACATTATTGTTTCTGTTTGGGCTTTTTTTATATTACCTAATGTTTCCTTTACATTATGGGGAGTAAGTCGTGGTATAAAAGAGGCACTAGGAATAAAGCAAAAATATGTTTTGCCAGTTATCATCGTATTCATCTTTGTTTTATCATTTTTCTTGAATAACCGTAATAAAATTAACTTATTAAATACTTGGACAGGTCAAATTGGCTTTGTATATATATATGTATACCTACCTGTACTATGGCTAATTCAAACCGCCAAAATAAAGTTAAGGAGATAAACATGAAGAGATGGATACTTTTCCTTATATTAAGTGTCTTCTTAATAGGTTGTGCTAAAACAAAAATTGTGGATGACATTGATTTAGTTCAAGTTGCGGCATATGATACTGAAGCAGAAGGTAAGCTAAAAGGAACCTTTGCGATTTCAGCTTATAAAGGAGGCGGAGAAGGTGAAACAAAAATCTATTCAGCATCAGGCCAGACTGGTAGAGAAGTTCTTGCAAGGGCATCCGAAAAATCTTCTGGACCTCTAGAGTTGGGTCAATTGCGTGTTATTATATTTAATGAAAAAATAATTGAAAAGGGAATGCAGGAAATTTTAGAGACTTTGAACCGAAATCCTAGTGTAGGAAATGCAATTTATTTAGCAATTACAAATGTAAAAGGGGAATCACTATTAAAGGGGAACTATTCTAAAGAAAAAGAAATTGCTTCCTATCTATCCTCTTTACTGGAGCAAAATATGAACAATGGGACGCAACCAAAAACAAACTTTTTTATGTTTTTAAATCAACTTGATGATGATGCGAGGGATTCCTATTTGCCGATGATATCTAAAAAAGGGAACGTGTTGGAGTTAAATGGAATAGCACTTTTTAAAAGATGTAAAATGGTTGATAAAGTTAACCCTAAAGATTTATTTGTATTTAAATTGTTGACAGATAAATTTAAACAAGGTACTTACCAATTCAAACTACCTAGTTCTTCAAATACTTACGCCACGATAGAGAATATAAAAGCTAGAACAAAATATAAGATGGAGGGGAATAGTAAGCATCCATTCGTAAATGCTCATATTCAAGTTAAAGCTGAAATTCAAGAATTTACAAAAACCAAAAATCTAGATAATCCTAAAGAAATAAAAAAAATAGAAAAAATTATGGAAACAGAAATAGAAAAAAAAGCAACTACATTGATAAAGAGATTTATTAAAAAAGGCACAGATCCTATAGGACTTAGAAAGCTCGGTAGAACTCACGTAAGAAAATGGAACAGTCAAGAATGGGAAGAATCCTATAAACATTTACGTTTTCGTGTAACAGCTGATGTAAAAGTAACCCAATCCGGTGTTACAGAATAAATAAATCAAATAAGATATGGAAAATTTCAATGAAAAAATATGGTCTCGCAGGAGATTAGGGAGAAGAGAAACTTCTTTGAAAGGTCAGGTTATTTTTTAGTTAATGAAGTATGCATTGGTATCTTGCTATTAGATATGCAATAGGCATATTTTGTTTATTTTAATCTCCTCTATGACAATATATAATCTGTATATTTATATTAAACGAATAATAGGGATGATTAATGAAGAAACAGTCTCAATATATGTATCATTTAATTATTAGCATAATATCACTTTTAGCTATACTATTTTTGTTTTTTGGAAACTATAAAAGTACTATTTTTAAGTACTCGCTTATCTCTATATGTTTAATTAATATGATAATAAATCTCCTTTCTTATTATAAAAAAAGAAATAATTAGTTCTCCATAAAATTAAAAAAAACGCTGTTCTTTCTTTAAATCATAGGAAAGGATGGCGTTTTTTGTGTCTGTTTCTGTGTTTGACGAATTACAACTATCTGCTCAAGAAATTCAAGGTTTTTTTCTCTAAATGCCTTACGGAATCTTGCTAGAGATGTTGATTTTGTTCAACGAACCAGTAAATACCAAGCAAAAGATTTAATTGCTTTATGTGTATGGACAACTGACAACCATCTTACTTTTTTCTTCTATCATGTTTCAAATATGGCAATTACTTCTTAT
>NZ_WIPE01000063.1:103488-205504 GCF_009760835.1 Bacillus sp. EE-W1
TTCTTCTTCTTTTCCAAGCTATACAGAAAGATACCCAAGAGCTATCAAAGATTCTAATTCGCCAGTTCAGCCTCCTACAGCAAAACGGGCGAAAAATCTCATCGACACGAAAAGAAAATAGCCTCTACTCTAATTGATGTTGTATGAGCATAATTTGGTTATTTTTAAAATTAATCAATACAGTAATACTTATGCATTTATTATATTTAAAAGAGCAATTTCATTGAAAATAATAGATAATTCTACTTTACTAATAAGGTTTACTTCTCCTTTTTCAACATCAGCATATATTATCTTTGGTAACCTCAATAATTTCACTCAATTGAATATGAGTCGGAGCTAATTCCCATGTAATTAGTAATTCTTTCACATGAATACCTAGCGCGTTATAAAAACCTCCCGTATTTAACTAACAATTCCTCTATCTGATTAAATAAAAGTAAGATTAAATAAAAGTAAGATTGAATAAAGGCTAAGATTGAAAAATATAAAAGATGGAAGTAGCATAGGGGATTTACGCATAAAGTAAAATTGATGGTAAAGTTAACGAAATTTTCATTTAAGTCAGATAAAAAGGTGGTGTTTTTAACTTATAATAATGTTAATACAATGAAAATACGGCTGCGAATTAGTTGTTTTAAAAATCAAATTTAGATGGGAAGAGGATAATGAAGACCAGAGATAGTTATAAAATTATTGTAATTGGTGCTGGGACTGCAGGAATATCTTCTACTGCACATTTGTTACGAAATGTACCCCTATTGAAAGAAGATATAGCAATTATTGATCCATCAAAAAAACATTATTTCCAACCACTATGGAGTTTAGTGGGGGGAGGAATTGTTTCAAAGGAAAGTACGATGCGTGATCAAGAAGTGCTTATTCCAAAAGGTGCAACGTGGATTCCTAAAAGTGTCGTTAAGTTGTTTCCGAAAGAAAATAAGCTACTTTTAGATGATGGATTGCTGCTTGAGTATGAAATTCTTATTGTAGCAGCCGGTATACAAATAAATTGGGATGGTATTAAAGGCTTGAAGGAGTCTATTGGGACTAATGGGGTTTGTAGCAATTACTCTTATAAATATGTTGATTCTACTTGGAGAGAAATTGAAAAATTTAAAGGAGGAAATGCAGTTTTTACCCACCCAAACACTCCTATTAAATGCGGTGGTGCTCCACAAAAGATTATGTATTTAGCAGAAGAGTATTTTTCTAATAGTGGTGTAAGAAACAAAAGTGAAGTAATGTTTTATACGGCGAACGCTAATATATTTCAGGTTCCACGTTATGCTAATACATTAGAACAAGTACTAGAAAGAAAGCAAATTATAACGAATTATAATAAAAACTTAGTAGAAATTATTGCCGAAAAAAGAGAAGCAATTTTTGAAGATACGCAAACACTGAAAAGAGAAACTGTACCATACAGTATGATCCATGTTGTTCCACCAATGGGGCCACCTAATTTTATTAAAGAGAGTGAGATAAGTGATTCTCAGGGATGGGTAGATATAAGCCCTTATACTTTGCAGCATGTACAGTATAAGAATATTTTCGGACTTGGAGATTGTACCAATTTACCCACCTCTAAAACTGGAGCGGCAATTCGAAAACAAATACCTGTCTTAAAACAAAATATTATGGACGTACTTAACGGAAGAGACTTGCATGCTAAATATGATGGATATACATCCTGTCCGATTGTTACAGGTTATAAAAGTCTTATACTCGCTGAATTTAACTATGAACATGAGCCTCAAGAAACATTTCCGTTTAATCAAGCGAAAGAACGATATAGTATGTTTTTACTTAAAAGATATATGTTGCCCTATATGTATTGGAATTTTATGTTGAAAGGGATGCTATAGGAGAAGATAGAAAGCAGTTATACAAATTGAAAAGTAATTTGAAATAACTATTTGGAGGGAATAGCTATGCTTTTAAAATATTTTTATGATGAAAAATTAGCACATGCTTCCTATTTGGTCGGTTGTCAGAAGGAAGGCGTAGCAATTGTAATTGATCCAGGTCGCTATATAGAACAATATATAGAATTTGCTAAGAAAGAGGGAATGGAAGTAATTGCTGCGGCTGAAACTCACATTCATGCAGATTTTCTTTCTGGGTCTAGAGAACTTTCTAATCTTTATCATGCAAAGTTATATGTATCTGATGAAGGAAATTGTGATTGGAAATATCAATATTTTAACGAAGGTCGATACAAATTGGTTAGAGAGGGCACAGAGTTTAAAATAGGTCATATAAAATTTAATGTAATTCACACCCCAGGGCATACGCCTGAAAGTATTTCTTTTTTAGTAACTGATACAAGTCAAAATAATTATACGAATGAAAAGCCAATGGGAATATTCACAGGTGATTTTATATTTGTAGGAGATATAGGAAGACCGGATTTATTAGAAACTGCTGTAGGTATGAAAAATACTGCAAAAATAGGAGCAAAACAATTATTTAATTCTATACAAAAAATAAAAATACTCCCTGATTATTTGCAAATATGGCCATCACATGGTGCAGGAAGCGCATGTGGAAAAGCATTAGGAGCAATTCCAACTTCTACATTAGGTTATGAAAAGATGTTCAATTGGGCATTTCAGTGTAATGAAGAAAGTGATTTTGTATCGATTTTATTGACGGGACAGCCAGAGCCTCCAAAGTATTTTTCATTAATGAAGAATTTAAATAAGTCTGGTCCTCCAATTCGTAAGAAGAGAGAAGTTATTGCTATTGATACAGTAGAAAAACTTCAAGAAGTTATGACAAGCGTTCAGCAAATAGTTGATATAAGGGATGTAGAGAGTTTTGCTTCTGGTCACATCGAGAAATCAATTAACATACCTTATAACAATTCCTTTACAACTTGGTGTGGATGGTTACTAGATTATAAAACAGAAACTTTAATCATTCTAGATGAGGAAAAGGTTAGAGTGGAGGAAGTTATTAGAGACTTTGAATCTATTGGGCTAGATAATATTATTGCTTTTGTACCTGTAAAGGTAATACAAAGATTTAATAGATTAGAAAGTTACAAAGAAGACACATCAATCGAATTATATCCGCATATAAAAGGTGGAAGTGTTAAGGTAATCGACGTGCGTAGTAAAAAAGAGTGGGAGGAAGGACATCTTCATGATGCAATACATATCCCTTTAGGAAATCTATTTAAGCAGCTAGATTGTATACCAAAAGATTGCCCAATAGTTTTACAATGTCGAACCGGATTGCGTTCCGCTATAGCAGCTAGTATTTTACAAAGAGCAGGTATAAAGGAAGTAGTGAATTTAAAGGGAGGATTTCTTGCATGGAAAAAAGAAGGGCTTCCTTATATAACATGTAATCGCAATGTGTAGGGAAATAATTTTTATTAATTTATCCGATAAGGAAAATTGCGGATTACATAGGAGTATGTCTATATATAGGAGCAATACAGTTAGCTAGTGTATTAAAATAGGAGAAATAGATGATTTATTCTATAGACCTGAATTTATTCAGAATTATGCTGATGAGCAAATAGATATAGTTTTATCAGGACACGCTCATGGTGGACAATTTAGGTTACCATTTATCAGCAAATTAGTGGCTCCAAATCAAGGTGTTTTACCTAAATATACAACCAGTTTATATGAAAAACAAAATACGTCTATGGTAGTAAGTAGAGGATTAGGCAATAGTATCATTCCGCAAAGAATTTTTAATAGGCCAGAACTTGTAGTCGTACAGTTAAATTGAACTGTACGATTTTTTATACAGAAAAAATAGGCCATATGCATTTTATACAAGTTAACATTACAGTTTTGTTAAAAATTTTCTACGTTACATAAAGTAACAAAATTTGACCCGGAGAGTTTGTTATAGTGTAAATAATCAAAAAACTTAAAAATTAGTCGAGTGAAAAGTGTGATAAGCAATTCAGTAAAAAACTTAAAGGGGTGTACACATGCATAAAGAATATGAAATTGAAGAGTATACGGCGATTGAGGAACAAATACATTATTATTGTAAATGTTTATTAGTAAGTCATCCTGATCAAATTATAAAGTATTTAGAAAAAAGGTTAGAAAAATATGCAGAAACATTACAATATGCACATTTATATCCTGATACAGTTATTTTACCATTACAGCAATTAGTTATCGAATATTCTTTAGATGTTGCTAGAATTAGAAAATATATGAATTTAAAAACGTAAAATGAAATATATAATTTAAATGAAACAGAGTCGACTTTAAGAAATGAAATTCTAATGTCGACTCTGTTTCATTGTTTAAGATTGAAAATACATACTAATCAATGAAGTTTGACATATAATTACGCAAGAGTAAAATGAAAGTGAGTACTCACTCATTTTGAAAAGGGGGAAGAATACATGCAGCAACCTGCCATTATTTTACGAACCGTGTCAAAAAGTTTTTGGAAAAAAGAAGTTTTACACAATCTTTCATTGCAAGTTGAAAAAGCAGAGATATTTGGTTTAGTTGGGCCTTCAGGTTCAGGGAAAACGACTCTTATTAAATTGATTGCAGGTATTAATGAGGCAACGAAAGGTGAAGTGCTTGTATACAACACGAACATGCCTAATTTAAATGAAATGAAAAGAATTGGTTATATGGCTCAGGCTGATGCATTATATGAAGAACTATCAGCATATGAAAATGCAGATTTTATTGCAACGATGTATGGATTAAAAGGAAAACATAAAAAAGAAAGAATCGAAGAGGTTTTTGACCTTGTACAATTATCAAAACATATAAGACAGCAAGTGCAGCATTTTTCAGGTGGGATGAAGAAGCGTTTATCATTAGCGATAGCACTCCTTCATGAACCTGAAATATTAATTTTAGATGAGCCAACAGTGGGGATAGATCCACTTCTTAGAAAAACAATCTGGGAAAAATTTTATGATTTGAAAAAGAAAGGCACAACTATTATTGTAACGACGCACATTATGGATGAAGCTGAGTTTTGTGAGCGTTTAGGGTTGATTAGAGAAGGAAAGCTAGTTGCGACTGGAACACCTGAAGAATTGAAAAAACGGGTATCATCAGGACGGATTGAAGATGTCTTTTTGTTGGAAGAGGTGGCCCTATCATGAGAGTTACTGGTGTAATCATTCGTATTATTCGCCAATTTTTTCGAGATAAACGTTCGTTAGCGATGATGTTTGGGGCACCAATGTTATTACTTTGGTTATTGTCTCTAGTGTTTACACAAAAAGACTATGTACCGCATATTGCTGTAGTTGATGTGCCTGCTCCTATTGTAAAAACAATGAAAACTCAAGAAGCCTCAATTTATGAATACGGCAAAGAGAAAGCAATTTCAGAGTTAGAACAGCAAAAGGTAGATGCAGTAATTTATTTAGAGAATGGGAAAATGAATGTTTTATTAGAAGGAAGTGATTCATCAAAAAATCGTGCTGTACTTCAAGTTTTACAAAAGAGTTCAGAAAAGTATGATGTATCAGTTATGAAGCCTGAAGTAAATTACTTACATGGCTCTAAAGACTTTACAATGTTTGATGGGCTTGGCCCCGTATTGATTGGTTTCTTTACATTTTTCTTTGTATTTATATTATCTGGAGTTTCCTTTGTTAGAGAACGTTTAAGTGGTACATTAGAGAGGTTATTGTCCACTCCAGTGAGAAGATGGGAAATAGTTGTAGGATATATTATTGGTTTTGGAATCTTTGCATTTATACAATCAATTATAATCGTGAATTTTTCAGTTTATATTTTAGACTTGTATGTAGCTGGCTCCATATGGCTAACGCTACTTATTACATGTATGCTTTCTTTAACAGCACTAACTTTAGGGACATTTTTATCAGCATACGCAAATAATGAATTTCAAATGATTCAATTTATACCGCTTGTCATTGTGCCACAAGTTTTCTTTTCTGGGTTGTTTCCAATTGAATCTATGAATAAGTGGCTACAAATGTTAGGGAAATTATTTCCGCTCACATATGGAGCTGACGCAATGAGACAAGTGATGATTCGAAATCAAGGATTTACAGAGATTGCGTTAGATCTAACTGTATTACTACTTTTTTCTCTATTATTTGCAATAGGGAATGTATTTGCATTAAAGAAACATCGGAAAATATAATGATGATACAAAGGGGCATTATAGATGAAGAAGGATTGGTTGGATGAATTAATTGCCGCAACTAATACGGATAAACGAAATGAACGTCAAATGCGTATTTTAGAGGCAGCTGTTGATATGTTTGGAGAAAAAGGATATGCATCAACTTCTACAAGTGAAATTGCAAAGCGTGCTGGTGTAGCGGAAGGAACAATCTTCCGCTACTATAAAACGAAAAAAGATTTATTGTTAGCAGTCGTCATGCCGACATTAACAAAGTTTGCTGCACCATTTTTCGTACAAGCCTTTGCAAAGGAAATATTTAAATCGAAGTATGAATCATATGAGGGACTTTTACGAGTTGTCATTCATAATAGATTTGAATTTGCTCAAAAGCACTTTCCTATGATTAAAATATTAATTCAAGAAGTACCATTTCAACCAGAGCTAAAAAATGAAATACAACAATTAGTAGAAACGGAACTGTTTTCACATTTCAAAAAGTTGATTGTGAAGTTTCAAGATAAAGGAGAAATTATTGAGATACCACCATCTTCTGTATTACGTCTTACTTTATCAGCTGTATTAGGTTTACTATTAACACGATTTTTATTATTGCCTGAAGAAAAATGGGATGATGAAGTGGAAATTGAAAATACGATTCAATTTATATTGTATGGATTAACGCCACGAATCTAACTATAACAACATTTTAGGGGTTTGATTTTTGGTATTTAAATAAATGTAATTTAATAGGTTTAATCATAAGTAAAAATATGTTGATGTGTGAATTACATATACTATTTTTAAGCAAATAATAAATCGCCTTTAAAAAGGCGATTTATATTCATTATACAATTTTGATAAATAAGTACTTGTTTACGAAAAACATTCTAGATTAACGTACTTCTTTGTCTCTTCTTCTAAGACCCAATAATCCTGCTAGACCTAATAAACCGAGCCAAGCCCAATTATTATTTCTATCATGATTATTATTTAAATCATTTGTCGTATTTACATTTCGAGTTCTCACATCATTATTAACTCTGTTCAAGTTATTATCATTAACTCTGTTCAAGTTATTGTCATTAACTCGAGTTGACATATCAGTGTTATTAACTCTATTCATATGATTTCCATCGTATTCAGCTTGGGCAGATGTGCCTAAAAACATAATAGATAGTGCTAAAACACTTAAAATAGATGATAATTTTTTCTTCATAAATTTCCCCTCCTTTCTTATGTATTAATTTCTCCATTGCTTTTGTACATTATTCGTATCACAGTATCTAAATCATAAAGTTAAAATTATTAGAACTATCTTTAATCTCCATTATTAAAAGGACAGGTAAATACAACGAAGCGGTTAACAAAAGTTAACCGCTTACGCCATGTTATGCTTGATCAGATTGAAGAACATGTAAAGGAGGAGGAATAATCCAGCCTTTTTTCTTATTTAACCGTAGTAAAGTAGCACCTGCTTGTGCCTTTTTCATATGGAATTGTCCAAACATCATTCCTACGTCTTCTCGAAGTGATTGTCCCATCGCTTGGCTACATGCTACTAGTCCAGCAGCAAGATCCATAGAAACTTTAGCTGCAATTTCTGCGTCATTAATACGAGCACCAGGAGGGATTGTTTCAATAGATGCAACTGGACGCTCTGGAGGTGCTGGTGGTAATGCCACACCGTTTGATTTTAACAAGTTTTTTAGTTCTTCAACTTCTGATTGGATATCATTTTCTATAAGATTTTCTAAAAACTTTTTTAAGTCCTCGTCTCCAGAATGATTGACAAGAACTTGGTAACCAGCAATTGCACCTTGTGCCCCTGCAAGATAACTCCAAATTGCAAAGACTTCTCCGTAATGCATTG
Source organism: Bacillus sp. EE-W1 (assembly GCF_009760835.1). Lineage (NCBI taxonomy): Bacteria > Bacillati > Bacillota > Bacilli > Caryophanales > Bacillaceae > Bacillus > Bacillus sp. EE-W1. The sequence continues at coordinate 111,473 of NZ_WIPE01000063.1, forward strand.
GTTCATTTTGGGGATTACCACTTAATACTCCCATTTTAATATGCCTCCTTAAAATGAATGGATTTTTTGAAATATTTTTTACCAAAGAAAAAATGCTTCTGAAAATGTTCCGTAATAAAGAAAGTAGGTTTCTAAAATTCATTTGGAACACCCTAACTACAAGTAATACTTTCTCAGTCTATAATGTACAAATATAAAGAATATATTCCAAATAACTTGGGATTAAAATTCGTATTAAGACTTATTTTAATTTAAATGTAAAGAGGAGAGGAAAGAATCTGTAACTATGCTAGTAAAGATGGATTGTGTTTAGACAAAAATGTATTAACAAGTTTGTACAAGAACTTGTTAATACATATACGAAATAGATTTGAATTGCAGTTGATATAGCATTAAATTTATAGTTATTATAAAAATAATCAATATAAACAGACTTTGCTTAAGATACTAATATCAGTACAATTTAGATTGTATGGATTGATACCATGGAGGTAATGAAATGCGGCAATTTGCAAAACCAACAATAGTTGTAAGTAAATGTTTAGAATTTGATGCCTGTCGTTATAATGCAGAGATGATACCAGATGTAACAATACGAAATTTGCAGCCATTTGTTACATTTATACCTGTTTGTCCAGAAGTCGAGATCGGATTGGGGACTCCTCGTGAAACGATACGAATTGTAGAAGAAAATGGTGTGAATAGGCTTGTACAGCCGTCGACACGAGAAGATGTAACTGAAAAAATGGAGCAATTTTCATATGTCTTTTTACAAACGATATCTGATGTGGATGGTTTTATTTTAAAGAATCGTTCGCCGAGTTGTGGTACGCGTGATGTGAAAATTTATTCTGGTTTTGAAAAAGCACCAGCAAAAGGAAAGGGATCTGGCTTATTTGGCGGAGCAGTAATAAAAAATTTTTCGCATCTTCCAATTGAAGAAGAGGGTAGATTGTCGAATTTTATTATTAGAGAACATTTCTTTACAAGGCTGTTTACAATCGCGCATTACAAAATGATTAAACATACTAAAAACATAAAAGAACTCGTATCATTTCAATCAGACTATAAGTATTTATTTATGGCATATAATCAGGTGAAACAAAAGGAATTGGGGCGTATTATTGCAAACCAAAAAAATGAAACGATTGAAGTGGTATTTGAAAACTATGAGAAGACTTTATATGAATTATTTATGCGCACACCCCGCTATACATCGAATGTAAATGTATGTGAGCATATTTTTGGATATTTTAAAACTAAGCTGAAAAAACAAGAAAAAGATCATTTTTTAGATTTGATACAAAAGTATATAGAAAAGAAAGTCCCGCTTAGTAGCTTACTTGCAATTTTAAAATCATGGGCCATTCGATTTGACGAAAAGTATTTATTAAGACAAACATATTTTGAACCTTACCCTGAAGCTTTAGTAGAAATTTCTGATTCGGGAAAAGGTAGAGATTATTAAACAATAAATTACATAATTCGACAAGAAAACTCCTATGTTGTTGTAGAACAATGTAGGAATTTTTTTGTGCATTAGTACAGAATCTGTTTTAAAATTAAGTTATGACAGAATTATAGCAATTATCTAACTAATATCCGTGTCTTTTAATTCGTAATGTTTGTAGTAGAAACTCGCACGCTGTCGAAACTCAATATTCGATAAGGGGTGTGTAGCGGAATGGAATTTACTCTAACTCGCGAAAAACAAATGATTAAAGAAATGGTACGTGACTTTGCTGAAAAGGAAATCGCACCGAAAGCTGTATATTATGACAAAACTGCGGAATTTCCATATGAAACATTTCAAAAAATGGGCGAACTAGGATTATTAGGAATCCCATTCCCTGAAGAGTATGGAGGTTCAGGTGGCGATACTGTATCGTACGCGTTAGCAGTTGAAGAAATTGGTCGTGCTTGTGGTGGGACAGGATTAAGTTACGCTGCAACAATTTCATTAGGTGCTTCTCCAATTTATTATTTCGGTACAGAAGAACAAAAACAGAAATATTTAATTCCAATGGCATCAGGTAAAACTTTAGGTGCTTTCGGATTAACTGAGCCGAACGCTGGATCTGATGCAGGTGGTACACAAACGAAAGCTGTATTAGATGGAGACGAGTATGTTATTAGTGGTGAAAAGTGTTGGATTACAAATGCAGAGTATGCAAATACAATTATTGTAACCGCTATCAACGGTGTTGAAGATAATGGTAGAAAGCGTATTTCGGCATTTATCGTACCGACTACAAGTGAAGGATTAACGATTTCAAGTCCTTACGATAAGATGGGTGTTCGTGCTTCTAATACATGTGAAATCGTACTTGATGGTGTACGTGTACCGAAAGAAAATATTCTTGGTGATGTAAATAAAGGATTTAAACAATTCTTATATACACTTGATGGAGGACGTATTTCAATCGCAGCATTAGCAGTAGGTATTGCACAATCTGCATTTGAACGTGCGCTGCAATATGCGAAAGAACGTCAACAATTTGGAAAGTCAATCTCTAATTTCCAAGCGATTCAATTTAAATTAGCTGATATGGCGACTGAAGTAGAACTTGCACGTAATTTAGTACATAAAGCAGCTTGGTTAAAAGATAATGATAAACCTTTCGGTAAAGAAGCGGCTATGGCAAAGTTATTTGCATCTGAGGCTGCTAGTCGTATTGCAAATCAAGCGGTACAAATTCACGGTGGATACGGCTATATGCGTGAATATGAAGTGGAACGGCATATTCGTGATGCAAAACTATTAGAAATTGGTGAAGGAACTTCTGAAATTCAACGTCTCGTAATTGCAAGACATTTAGGATGTAGATAAAAAGGAGGAATCACTATGTTTCAAAAAATATTAATTGCTAATCGCGGGGAAATCGCAGTTCGTATTATGAAAACTTGTCAAAAACTTGGCATTCGTACTGTTGCTATTTATTCTGAGGCTGATGAAAATGCCCTACATGTAAAAATGGCAAATGAAGCTTACTTAGTAGGTGGACCGCGTGTCCAAGAAAGCTATTTAAACCTTGAAAAAATTATTGAAATAGCTAAGAAGACAAATGCTGAAGCAATCCATCCGGGATATGGATTATTATCAGAGAATCCATCTTTTCCGGTTCGCTGTAGAGAAGAAGGAATTGTATTTATCGGTCCATCTGAAGAAATTATTACGAAGATGGGAAGTAAAATCGAATCTCGTATTGCAATGCAAGCTGCAGATGTCCCAGTAGTTCCAGGTATTACTACAAATATTGAAACTGCTGAAGAAGCAATTGAAATTGCAAAACAAATTGGTTATCCATTAATGCTGAAGGCATCCGCAGGCGGCGGAGGCATTGGAATGCAGTTGATGGAAACTGAGCAAACGCTCACCAAAGCATTTGAAAGTAACAAAACAAGAGCACAAAACTTCTTCGGTAACGGAGAAATGTATTTAGAGCGCTATATTGCAGATGCACACCATATTGAAATTCAGCTTTTAGCAGATACACATGGTAACACAGTGTATTTATGGGAGCGTGAATGTTCCGTGCAGCGCCGAAATCAAAAAGTAATTGAAGAAGCACCTTCACCATTTTTAGATGAAGGTACGCGAAAAGCGATGGGGGAAGTTGCTGTACAAGCTGCCGAAGCTCTAGGCTATACAAATGCAGGTACAGTTGAGTTTCTTGTAGATGATCAGAAGAACTTTTATTTCTTAGAGATGAATACGAGATTACAAGTAGAGCATCCAGTTACAGAAGAAATTACTGGTTTAGATCTTGTAGAACAACAATTTCTAATTGCATACGGTGAGAAACTATCATTTACACAAGATGATGTAAAACGTAGTGGTCATGCCATTGAGGCACGTATTTATGCAGAGGATCCGAAAACTTTCTTCCCATCACCTGGGAAAATTACAGATTTAACGCTTCCATCAAATGTACGTATTGATCACTTTTTGGAGAATCAAGTCACGATTACACCTTTCTACGATCCAATGATTGCGAAAGTTATTGCTCATGGTGGAACTCGTGAAGAAGCAATTTCAAAATTACATGATGCTTTAGAAGAATTAAAAGTAGAAGGTATTAAAACGAACACGCCAATGCTACTTCAAGTATTGGAAGACGATGTGTTCAAAAGTGGTATTTATACAACGGGTTTTGTAACGAAACAACTTGTTAAAAAATAAGATTTAACAATATTAAGGGGGAAAAAATGATGACGAAGGTATATGCATCGATGGCAGGAAATGTATGGAAGATTGTTGTAGGAGTAGGAGATACAGTAGAAGAAGAGCAGGATGTCGTCATTTTGGAATCTATGAAAATGGAAATTCCAATTATTTCAGAAGAAGCTGGCACAGTTATGAAAATTAATGTGCAAGAAGGCGATTTTGTAAATGAAGGAGATGTATTACTAGAAATTGAATAGGGAGATATAGGGGGAAGCGAATTGAAACTACCTAATTTTGCTGTCATTAAAGAAGTCGGGCCACGTGATGGCTTACAAAATGAAAAAAAGATTGTTGGCACAAAAGATAAAGTAAAATGGATTCAACTACTTACAGAGGCGGGATTATCGTACGTTGAAGTTTCCTCATTCGTTCACCCTAAATGGGTTCCTGCATTAGCAGATGCAAATGATGTGTTTTCTGAGCTGAAAAGGGATCCAAATGTTACATATGCAGCGCTTGTTCCAAATCAAAATGGTTTGGAACGAGCTTTTTTGCAAAATGTAGATGAGGTGAATGTTTTTTTATCAGCAAGTGAATCTCATAATAAAAGTAATATTAATAAATCAATTAAAGAAGCATTAGTTGTCATTGAAGATATAACAAAGCAGGCCACGTTCGAAGGTAAAAAGGTAAGAGGCTATGTTTCTACTGTATTTGGTTGTCCTTATGAAGGGAACATAAGTGTCGCAGCAGTTGACGAGTTATGTAATCAACTATTTTCATATGGCATTTATGAAGTATCTCTTGGTGACACGATTGGTGTAGCAAATCCGTTACAAGTAGAGCAGGTTTTAGAACATTTATTAAAGAAATATGATGCTTCGCAATTTGCAATGCACTTCCATAATACGTATGGAATGGCTCTGGCGAATGTAGTTAAGTCATTAGAATATGGTATTACAACATTTGATAGTTCTTGTGGTGGTCTTGGTGGATGTCCATATGCACCAGGAGCATCAGGCAATGTTGCAACCGATGACTTAGTTCATATGCTCCATAAGTTAGGGGTCCAAACGAATATTGATGAAGAGAAGTTATTGAAAGCGAGTCAATTCATTCAAAGTAAATTAAATATCCAATTACCGAGTCATGTGTATAGAGCGCTTCAACATAAAACGATAAGTAGGTGAGAAGATGCTACAACTACAAAACATTTCAGTTAATTATGTAACACCTCACGTTGTAAAGATTTCGTTATATCGTGAAAGACAAGCAAACTCATTATCTTTAGCGTTATTAGAAGAGTTACAAAACATATTAACTCAAATAAGTGAAGAGTCCAATACTCGTGTAGTTATTTTAACAGGTGCTGGTGAAAAAGCGTTTTGTGCTGGTGCTGATTTAAAAGAACGTGCTGGTATGAATGAGGAACAAGTTCGCCATGCTGTTAGTATGATTCGCACTACTATGGAGATGGTTGAACAATTACCACAGCCAGTTATTGCTGCCATAAACGGAATCGCCCTTGGTGGCGGTACGGAATTAAGTTTAGCTTGTGATTTTAGAATTGCGGCTGAATCTGCAAGTCTTGGTCTTACTGAAACTACACTTGCAATTATACCAGGAGCAGGTGGTACGCAGCGTTTACCAAGATTAATTGGTGTTGGTAGAGCGAAAGAATTAATTTATACAGGCAGACGTATTTCAGCGCAAGAAGCAAAAGAATATGGTTTAGTAGAATTTGTTGTACCAGCTCATTTACTTGAAGAGAAAGCGATTGAAATAGCAGAGAAAATTGCTAGTAATGGTCCTATTGCTGTTCGATTAGCAAAAGAAGCAATTTCAAACGGTATTCAAGTTGATTTACATACCGGATTACAAATGGAAAAACAAGCGTATGAAGGTGTAATCCATACGAAAGATAGATTAGAAGGATTACAAGCATTCAAGGAAAAACGCACACCAATGTATAAGGGGGAGTAAATATGTTAGACCAAAAACAACAATCGATTACATTTGAAGAACGAGTTGAAGCGATTAAACAAGGCGGCGCACCAAAGTATCATGAACAAAACAAAGCAAAAGGAAAACTATTCGTTCGAGATCGCTTAGCTCTTTTATTTGATAATGGTGAATATGTAGAAGATGCATTATTTGCAAATTGTGAACAAACAGGATTACCTGCTGATGGTGTTATAACGGCAACGGGTAAAATACATGGTCGTACTGCATGCGTAATGGCAAATGATTCAACGGTAAAGGCTGGATCATGGGGCGCACGTACAGTTGAAAAGATTTTACGTATTCAAGAAACGGCAGAAAAATTACGTGTTCCGTTATTTTATTTAGTTGACTCTGCTGGAGCGCGTATTACAGATCAAGTAGAAATGTTCCCAGGGCGCCGCGGTGCAGGAAGAATCTTCTACAATCAAGTGAAATTATCAGGTAAAGTTCCTCAAGTATGCTTATTATTTGGACCTTCGGCAGCTGGTGGCGCATATATTCCAGCCTTTTGTGACATTGTTATGATGGTAGAAGGAAATGCATCTATGTACTTAGGTTCTCCTCGTATGGCGGAGATGGTTATCGGCGAGAAGGTAACTTTAGAGGAGATGGGTGGAGCTCGTATGCATTGCTCTGTATCAGGATGCGGAGATGTTTTATGTAAAACAGAAGAAGATGCGATTACACAAGCAAGACAATACATTTCATATTTTCCAAACAACTATTTAGAGAAGACTCCATTGGTTACACCTCAAGAACCGAAACAATTCGAAAAAACGTTAGAACAAATCATTCCAGAAAATCAAAATGCTCCTTTCAATATGAAAGATCTCATTAATAGAGTTATTGATGAAGGTTCTTTCTATGAAGTGAAAAAATTATTTGCTCAAGAACTAATTACAGGCCTGGCACGTATTGATGGTAAGCCAGTTGGTATTATTGCAAATCAACCGCGTATGAAAGGCGGCGTATTATTCCACGATTCAGCGGATAAAGCAGCGAAGTTTATTAATTTATGTGATGCATATCATATTCCATTGTTATTCCTTGCAGATGTACCTGGATTTATGATTGGTACAAAAGTAGAGCGTGCTGGTATTATTCGTCATGGTGCAAAGATGATTTCTGCAATGAGTGAAGCAACTGTACCGAAAATTTCTATCGTTGTTCGTAAAGCATACGGTGCTGGTTTATATGCAATGGCAGGTCCAGCCTTTGAACCAGATTGCTGCCTAGCATTACCGACAGCTTCTATTGCAGTAATGGGTCCAGAAGCGGCAGTCAATGCTGTATATGCAAATAAGATTGCAGCTTTACCAGAGGAAGAGCGTGATAGCTTCATTGCTGAAAAACGCGAAGAGTATAAGAAAGATATTGATATTTACCATTTGGCATCAGAGATGGTTATTGATGGTATTGTTCATCCAAACAATTTAAGAGAAGAGTTAAAAGGACGATTCGAAATGTATATGAGTAAATATCAAGTATTTACAGATCGTAAACATCCTGTTTATCCAGTTTAAGGCCCTATTTAGGGCTTTCTTGCTCAAAAAGTCAAGGAGGGGAAAACATTGAAACAAGCAGTTTGGTTTCCAACAGAAGAATATAAAGAAAAAACGCGTTTATATGGTTGGATGAAATCATTGGGCTATAAAGATTATGAAACGTTTTATAATAAATCTATTGAAGAAACAGCATGGTTTTGGGGAGAAGCTGAGAAAGCGGTTGGCTATCAATGGATGAAGCCTTATACAGAAGTGCTAGATTTAGAAAATGGTACACCGTTTGCACAGTGGTATAATGGTGGAACATGTAACGTTGTAGAATCAGTTTTATCACGCTGGCTTGCGGATGATGAAACAAGAATGCAACCAGCACTACAGTATGAGGGAGAAAATGAAACTTCAAAATCATTTACATATGAAGATCTTGACAACTGGGTAAGTCGCGTTGCAAGCGGTTTGAAACATGCGGGTATTGAAAAAGGTGACCGTGTAACAATTTATATGCCGATGATTCCAGAAACTGTTGTTGCAATGCTAGCTGTTATGAAAATCGGAGCAATTATTTCACCAATATTCTCAGGATTTGCGTCTGATGCAGTCATGACTCGTGTACAAGCGGCAGGATCAAAAATGATTATTACTGCAGATGGTTTTTCACGCCGAGGTAAAGTTGTTTCATTAAAAGACGAAGTAGATAAAGCTTGCGAACATTGTCCAACTGTTGAAAAAGTTGTTATTGTTCGTCATGCAGGAAATGATTTTACACCACATAATTATGATTTCCCATGGAGTGCGCTAGAAAAAGAAAAACCATTTACACATGCTGAAGAGATGAATAGTGATGATCCGTTAATGCTCATTTATACATCAGGTACAACTGGGAAACCGAAAGGAACAGTACATACACATGCTGGTTTCCCTTTGAAATCTGCATTTGATGCAGGATTTGGAATGAACATCAAACAAGGTGACCGCGTATTATGGGTAACTGATATGGGCTGGATGATGGGACCGTTTTTATTATTCGGCTCTCTCATTAATGGAGCAACGATGGTTATGTACGAAGGTGTTCCAGATTTCCCAGAAGCAGATCGTTTATGGGAGACCGTTGATAAATATGAAATTACACATCTCGGTATATCACCAACATTAATTCGTGCGTTAATGGCAAAGGGTGATGAGTATGTAAATAAACATTCGCTCAACAGTTTAGAAGTATTCGCATCAACAGGTGAACCTTGGAATCCAGATCCTTGGATGTGGCTATTTGAAACAGTCGGAAAAAATAATGTACCAATTTGTAACTATTCAGGCGGAACTGAAATTTCTGGTGGGATTTTCGGAAACGTCCTTATTAAACCAATTGCACCGATTAGTTTTAACGCATCTTTACCAGGAATGGCAGCGGTTGTGCTCGATGATCAAGGCAATCCAATTCGTGATGAAGTTGGAGAATTATGTTTAGAGAAACCTTGGGTTGGTATGACGAAAAGTTTTTGGGAAGACGATGAGCGTTATGTGAACACGTATTGGTCACGTTTTGAAAACAAATGGGTTCATGGTGATTGGGTGATTTATGATGGTGAGCAATATATTATTACAGGACGCTCAGATGATACGTTAAACATTGCTGGAAAACGTATTGGACCTGCAGAATATGAATCTATTCTTGTGAAGCATAATGATGTCATAGAAGCTGCCGCGATTGGTGTACCTGATGATGTAAAAGGTGAAGTTTGTCATTGTTTTGTAGTATTAAGGGACAATGTAACATTCACAGGAGAGTTAAAGAAAGAATTAATGAGTTTAGTAAACTCTCATATCGGAAAAGCATTGTGTCCAAAAGATATTCACGTTGTAGAAGATTTACCAAAAACACGTAATTCTAAAGTAATGCGACGCGTCATTAAAGCTGCTTACTTAGGAAAAGAATTAGGGGATTTATCATCACTTGTAAATCCTGAAGTAGTTCCGTTTATTCAGGGGTTACAGTCTAGCAAACTATAAAATTACGAATGAGCTCTATGTAAATAGAGCTCATTTTTAATGTTTACAAAAAGATAAGAGAGAAAAAGTAAATTTGAAGTTAAAAAATCTACTATTAGTGTTAAGTATATGTGTTTGTTTTTAGTTTTTATCAAAATAGGATACTATGGCTGTCTATTCAATGGAGTGATTGAATTTTGTTAAGAATGAAAATTTAGTGAAGAAAAAAGTAAGAAATAAAAGGAGAAATCCCTGGGGGACAGGGATTCAATAAGGGAGATATCATTGTCGTTCAATGTCGAAATTTGGCGTATTCGACAAATTAATATTATCACGAATTTTCAGGAGATTGTGATAGTGGATGTGTCAAAAATGTGTACGGGTTTCATATAAAAGTGTTAATTAAATAGGAAAAGGGAAAAGAATTAAGTTCACTCGTTCTTAAGGTTTTTCCCTTTTAAATTTACTGCTTGTTCGTTGTTCTATATACATCTGAAATTGGTAAATCGTCGCCATGTAAAGCTTGAGTACTGTCCTTTTTGTTTGAATCATGTGCCTCCTGAGATGTTTCTTGCATTTGCTCTTGGGCTTTACTAGGGGTATTCAGCGCATCCGATGACACATAATCAAGCTGTTGACTTAATAGACTTTTTTTATCCATGTTATGTAGCTCCTTTTTGAACTTAGATATAAAAACGAAGTGTTTTTAAATAGTTACGTGGGTATTATGTATCTTTGAATGGAATTATATACATAAACTATATTGAGAATTTAACTAATTATAAAAATCACTTGTGATGACAAGTTTAAGAAATATAAAGATCATTAGTTCTTAATAAAAGTTTTATTTTAGTAGGGTGTTTCGAAATTTCATTTGAAAGGAACATCCCAATGATAAGATGAGCACTGTAAATCAGTGCTCATCTTATCAGAAATTGCTTAGTACTTAAAGATAAAACCATTACGGACAATTCACAATGGTAATAGTGACGCTAGCCATTGTTCCAGGAGAATCAAGAAGTGAAGCAGTAACGGTTACTGTTCCAGGCCCATTAGCGGCTAGAAATACAGCGGTAAAGTTACCTGAAGCATTTGTAATGACAGCAAGAGGAACCATGAAAGCAAGAGAAGGATTACTAAATGAAAAACTGACCACTACTCCTGGAGTAGGACTACCGTTTACTAATACTTGACCCGAAAAAAATAAAGTATTATTTCCTTGAGTGGATACACATGTCGTGGTTTCGTTAGAAGTCAAAGTAATAGATGCAGGCCCAGCAGGAAGATTAAATCCAGTTGGTCCAGTTGGTCCGGTTGATCCCGTAGCTCCTGTAGAACCGGTGGGACCAGTAGGTAATTGAAAGGGTTGAACAGGTGGAAGTGTAGGTCCAATAGAACCCGGATTAAGTGCAGCAAAAGATAAAAACTTGTCCATTATTTATCGCCTCTAAAATCGTATTACTAATAGTAAATGAAATGATAGAGCAAAGTGAAATGGACAAGCGGTTGTATTTTAATAAATTAAACAAAATAGTTATTTGATAGAAAAAGAAATTAGTATGTTTATTTTAGAAATTAAATATAAAAAGGCGATTATCGTCAAATCGCCTTTTTGGGTAATGCAGTGTAATTTTATTCAGTTATTTGAAATATAGTTTCATTCGGTTTGGAAAATCCATACAGTTTCCTTGCGAATTTTAAAACTTCTTCTTCACTACCTGTTAAAACTTTAACATCATTTTTAAGGGTATGACCATCCTTCTTTAAAGAAGATAATTTTTGTTGCCCCGTATTAACCGTGATTTGTTTTTCTTTAATCATTTCTTGCTGGTTATTAAGAGAATATTGAAGGACAAAAATTATAGGTAATATAAAAGCTAAAGTAGTTATAATACGGCGTCTTGTTATTTTATTATTACCTTGTTTGGTGTTAGCGTTCACTTGCTGTGAGGGTATATTAGGATTTGATTGTTGTGATGATATTTTTGGGATGTTTCCCATTAAAATGCCTCCATTACTGATTGTAGAATTTAAACTGTTTAAAAGTATTATAAATGTTCAATGGGAATTTTAGAAGATAGTTTAATATAAGTGAGTTTTGTAAGGTTTAAACAAAATCCTTATTTAAATAAAAGGAACCCCGATTGTCTGCGGGGCTCCTAAGGGTAATCGTCAAGTAATGACGTACTCGACTAGTTAACGATATCATGAATTTTTTGGTAAATATACTGGTAAATGCGTCCAAATTAATGAGAGCATTATTTGAAACAAAAACGCTATTTTAATAGGGAGGGGAATAATGATGATTCCATGGGACAAGCGAGTATACATTGTATCAAGGTGATTATTTTATTACAGAGGGGACAATTTTAAAGGTTAGTGAAAAGGCGAATAAATCATTATATTGGCTTTGGTGCATGTTAGCTCCAAGCTATGAAAAAGTGTGCGGTAATAGTACAAAGCGACTTCGGTTGATTCGGATAGATGATGAAGAATGATATGAAAATTTCATTTTGTAGAGAAATGAGGTGATTAAGGATGGGCATAGAGTATGCCATGTTTGTATTAAAAAAGAGCAGAATTTAGCCTATATATAAAGATGTTGGAATTGTTCTAAAGGGGGAAATATCTGAAATATAAATAATTGAGGGGAGTGAACTAATAATGGAAACTAGTACTTTTTTAGGATTGTTTTGGGGATGGATAACGGTTATCGTATCGGGAATACTTTTCGTACGTCCATCGGTACTACGTGAATTGAAAAAATTAGTAGTTAAAGACAGAGGATTTGGTATTATGTATGGTTTTCTATCGATTTTCCTAGGGTTAGGTAGTGTAATTCTACATAATGTATGGGTATTCAACTGGCAGGGGTTCCTAACGGTTATTGCATGGCTTGCACTATTAAAGGGAATCTACATAATTGCATATCCTGAACCCTCCAAGAAAACAGACTTTGAATTAAGGGTACTATCTACACGTATAGCGCTCGCTATCATTGGCGCCTTGGCTTTATGGATGCTTATAGTAATCTATATAAAATAATCTTTTTCTAATAAGAACTATATTAAAATAAATCTCTATGTGTTAATATACAAAAAGCTGACTATACTTAGTCAGCTTTTTGTATATTACATTCTAGTATTTATCGGTCACAAAAGACATGTTCTCTCTTTTAAGTCGATATCGAAAATATTACCAATTTTTTCTTTTACAATGAAAACAAATAAAGAAACATTTACAACGACACTTATTTCGTTTAGAACTCCAATCATCATCACAATGATTCTTTTCTTTAGATTTCCACCAATCATCATTACAATGCTTTTCCTTAGAACTCCAATCATCATTACAATGCTTTTCCTTAGAACTCCAATCATCATCACAATGATTCTTTTCTTTAGATTTCCACCAGTCATCACAACAATGCTTTTTCTTAGAACTCCAGCAATCATTTTTCCAGGACATTCTTTTATACCTCCCTTCAATAGGATTCATACTATTCTATGTTTTAGTAAAAGAATGGCTTGTTTATTAACCTATTATTTTACCTTTATATGATAGAGTGCTTTCTACTAGCTATAGAATTCATACAAACTATGCTAATTTTCAAAAGGTAGTGGAGAGAACTGCTGGTTATGACATTAATCAACAAACACTTGTTGAAGAAAACATTCTGATTTTAAATAATATCTTATTTTGGAGTACGCTTTTCTTAATGCATATTTCACAACAGCAAAGGAAAAATATACTATATTAATGCAAACAAAGCCTATGTATATGGTATATGTGAAGTAATAGGAAAAGCTGGGGACTCTTAAAGGAGCTGACTTATAAGAGGTTGTCTAAACTTTAAATTCAGCAGAATTAAATCCAATTCCCCTCATTAAACAAGCTTCAAATTGTTAGAGGCCTGTTTTTATAGTTAATAAAGAAAAGAATGTCTTATACAATTGTTTGTTTTTTCCTTTCTATGTGTTTGTCTCTTACACTTTTAAGCTTGTGGACATACTTTACTAATAGAAAGGATTAGGGGGTGAGGTTTTGGGTTCTCGATTTAATAATTGTAGAAAAAAATGTACGTGTAAACATGATGATTGTTGGGATGTTTTTGAAGAGTGTAAAAAAGAACAGCATGAGAAATGTGACAGCTCTTGTGTACAAGGAATTAGAGACGAACTTAAAAAATTAATTAATAAAACAGTGCGAATTAACACTGAAGGACGTACTTATATAGGTACTGTTTCTTCTGTAACTTGCGATGTTGTTAAGCTGGCTGCTATTCCTGGTTCAGTTGCAGCAATTATATCTCTTTGTAAAATTGAAGCGATTTTACCACCTGCTACAACTGTTGCTGATGAGTTTGATTTTAACGGTGTTGACGTAGCAAATAAAGAGTAATTATGCTTTATTGATGCTAAGCCATTCTTATGAATGGCTTTTTATTTTGTTTAAAAGGGAATATATTTTTTCATATAGAAATAAATTTGAAGATGTATAAAAGGTTGTGTGAAAGGAGAATGAGAGTGATCAAGCTGAAACAATTTACAAGAACTGATTTCAAACAATTAATAAATTGGATTGATTGCGAAGAATTTTTAATACAGTGGTCAGGAAATTTATTTACATACCCTTTACATGAACAACAATTAGAAAAATATATTGAAAGCAAAAATACGCTTGCATTTAAAGTAATAGATGAAGAGACTAGAAAAGTAATTGGTCATATTTCACTTGGGCAAATTGACAATATAAATAAATCTGCAAGAATTGGAAAAGTGTTAGTTGGTGATACGAAAATGCGAGGGCGTTCTATAGGGAAACATATGATGAAAGCAGTATTACAAATTGCATTTGAAGAATTAAAACTACATAGAGTAACTCTAGGTGTTTATGATTTTAATACATCGGCCATCTCATGTTATGAAAAAATAGGATTTGTAAAAGAAGGTTTATTAAGAGAGTCAAAAAAAGTAGGAGAAACGTATTGGAATTTATGGGAAATGAGTATGTTAGAATATGAATGGAGCAATAAAAAATAATAGTTTTCTATAATTATATTATGTTAATTAAAAGGGGTATGGTGGGAAATTATGAATAAAAAAACGAAAATCATTACAGTTGCAGCTGTTTCAGGAGGAGGTAAAACTACTGTTACAGAAAGTTTAACTCACAAGTTAATGAATTCAAAAGCACTATATTTTGATAGCTATGACTTTGATAATTGTCCTGCTGATATTTGTAAATGGATTGATGATGGAGCAAATTATGATGAATGGGTACTTACACCATTAATTAAGGATATTCAGCATCTGTTACAAAATAGTTATCTAGATTATATTATTGTAGATTATCCTTTTGCATACCTAAATAGTGAAATGCGACAATTCATTGATGTAACCATATTTATCGACACACCTTTAGATATTGCGATGGCTAGAAGAATTTTGCGAGATTTTAAGGAAGATACAATGAGTGAAATACAAAATGATTTAAAACACTATATAACATATGCTAGAAAAGCTTATTTAGAGGCACTTCATACCGTAAAGCCAAATTCAGATATTGTTTTGGATGGATCTTTATCTGTCGATGAAATAATTAATCAAATTTTAGAGTCACTTAATCGGAGAGAAGTAATCGTCAATGGTTAAATGTATAGAGGAATATGTACAAGTTGATGATTTTAAAATGTATTCAAAAGTATTCCAAGGAAAGCAGTTGCAACCTGTTATTATAATGGAAGCAGGTTATGGAGATTATTCCAAGGCATGGGAGCATATTGCTGAAGGGCTGACTGAATTTGGGACGGTAATTACATATGATCGAGCTGGATTAGGAAAAAGTGGGAAGAGTTCCAAGCGACGTATTAGTTCTGAAATGGTAAAAGATTTAAGAAGTTGCTTAGAGCAATTACAATTGAAACCACCTTATATTTTTGTAGGACATTCTTTTGGTGGTATAAATGCACGTTTATTTACGGCTTTTTATCCCGAAGATATGTTGGGAATCGTCTTGTTGGATTCGACACCAGAAAATTATAAAGAAGATTTTTTACCAATCATGTCCCCAGAATTTCAAGAAGCTTACTATAAACAATTTGTATATGAAAGTTCTTATGAAGAGTTTATGTTTAGTCTAGGCGAAGCAGATAAACATTGTCAGTCAACTAGAAATATTCCACTTGTCGTGTTAGCTGCTGGTAAAAAAACTTTTTATTCGCAAGCTGCACAACTGAAGTGGTTACAGTTGCAAGAAGAATTATTACGATTATCAAGCAATAATAAATTTGTAATTGCAGAACAAAGCGGTCACTATATTCAAAAAGATGAGCCACATTATGTAATAGATGCGGTTAAGTGGATTGTTGAGGTAGGGGAGAGATAAATATATATGTACACGTTATTTCAATACAATTGGCAAGTAAGGGATGATTGGTTTAAGTGGTGTGAACAACTTTCAGAGGAAGAATTACTCCGCAAGCGTGTAGGTGGTGTTGGGAGTGTTTTAGAAACATTATTCCATATTGTCGATGTTGAGTACAGCTGGATTAGTGCGCTTCAAGGAAAAGAAGATAATGAACCGCAGTTTAAAGATTATCAATCCATCCAAAAAGTGAAAGCGTTATCTAATTTATATATACGAGAATTAGAAGATTTTTTACAGTTGTGGTCATCTAGCCTAGAATGTAAGATATTAAAAGCTTCGTGGACAGATAAAACATATACATACGGTGAAGTTTTAAGACATGTAATTGTGCATGAAATTCACCATATTGGTCAGCTATCTATATGGGCGAGAGAATTAAATCTTCAGCCTGTTTCAGCGAATTTAATTGGAAGAGGATTATAAATTTAGAAACCGGCTTGCACTGTAAATGCAAGCCGGTTTTTATATAAAAGAAGATTTCCTAGTTGAAATCCTCGGATTTTTTCTGACGTATATGTAAAAACATTAAAATTGTAATGATGAAGAAAATCAACAATGTTTGTATGATCAAATTTTTAAATTGAAGCAAAACTGTCCACGATGTAACAGCATCTTTAAAAGCTTGGAGTGCAGAGTACGAGGAAGGATCAAAACCGTACTGTAGTAACTTTTTTGTTTCAATAAAAGTACTATTTTCTTCATTGGAGTCTAATATTACGGAAATAAGTCTAGTATCTCCTCGTTTTGCTGTACTGACAAAACTATAATTACCATTAGTTGAAAAACTAGTTTGTAAGCCGTCAACACCTTGGAGTTTAATGTTTTTATTAAGAGAATAAATCATTTTATTTGTGTTGAAAACTTTTGAGTCTTTGAAGGTAAATTGGTAAGAGGTTAGTTTCGTAACATTCAATACATCTGGAAAGTCTTTTACTAATTGTGTCGCTAGTTTAGCTACGTCTATAGCTGTTGTAGTTGATTGTTTATTTGTATCGTTATTCATTCCAGTAGCATTTAGAAACGGGGATGGTTGTGATAACTTTAGTTGTTTTGCTTTCTCATTCATTAAAAGTGTAAAGTTATCTTCGTTTCCAGCAATGTGTTCTGCAATGGCAAGTGCGGAACGATTATTCCCTGTCAAAAACAATGCATGAAGTAAATCACGAACTGTCGTTTTATCTTTCGAAGTTACTTGTATAGGACTCGTTTCTGCTCGGAAAACTTCGTTACTTATTTTTACTAATTCATCTAACTGTATTTTTCCTTCATTCAGTTGTTCCAGTGTGATATACTCTGTCATTAATTTAGATAAAGTAGCTGATTGTATAGGAGTTTCTTCATTTTTTTTATAAACAACTTCACTTGAATTAGCATCTATTAAAATAGCTGATTTAGCTTGAATAATTGGACCATTTACATAGAGGTAAAAATATAAAACGATAAGTGCTGTAATAACGAAAGATAAGAATAAAATTGTGAACTTTTTCAAGAATTGCATAAGCGATCCTCCTACTATGACATCAATAATACTATTGTAAAAAGGAATGCTTAATTAGGAAGAAAGAAAAGGTAAAGAATTTCTAAAGAATTATAAAGGATTATTAAATTTGGATTTTAGTGGAAAATAAAAGGTCCAATTTCTTATATGGTAAGAAATTGGACCTAAAATTAAGTTGTATCAACATTTATATGGTTGTAGTTTTACAGTGAAAGTTGTTTTTTTATCATCACTATATACTTCAATTGTTCCTTTATGCAATTCCACAATACTTTTTGCAATTGCCAATCCGAGTCCAGATCCACCAGTGTTCGTAGAGCGAGATTTTTCAACACGATAAAAACGTTCAAAAATATGAGGTAAATCCGTACTAGGAATAGGTTGGCCGTAATTTGTTATATCTATAGTAATCATATTATTGCTTTCATAGGCAGCAAGGTCGATATATCCACCGTCGTTTCCATAAGCGATAGCATTTATAATAAGATTTTCAAAAACTCGTACTAATTTGTCTCCATCAGCTAATACCATGAGTTTTTGAGATGGGAAAGAAGGTCGACATTCTATATTAGCTTCTTGAACTTGTATGCGGAATTGAACAGTTAATTGCCCAAGTAGCTCTACAATATCAATGGGAACAGAATATAAACTTAACTCTTTATTTTGAACACGTGTATATTCAAACAAATCATTCATTAATGCGTTAAGACGGGTTACTTTATCGTAAATGACTTGTATATAATGGCGTAATTCCACTTCATCTCTATAATTATCATGGTGGATTAAATTTACGTATCCAACTATAGAGGTAAGAGGAGTACGTAAATCATGCGATACATTTGTAATAAGTTCACTTTTTGCTTGTTCCGCCTGTCTTTCTTCATCAATCGAAACTTTCAATTGTTCAACAATGTGATTAACCCCGCTTGCTAACTCTTCCAGATAATTATGATTTACGATAGAAACTTTATGATTGAAGTTTCCATTTGCAATATAACGAATCTCTTCTATCATTTTTTTAATACAAGTTTCATAATAAATCTTTTTTTCATGACGATAAAAAATGTATAGGTAGGATGAGAAAATAGAAAATAAAAACAAATAAGATACAATCATCATCCATAGAGATTCCTTTATTCCTTTATATTTTTCATATCCAAAAATTCTAATGAATTCTTTTCCGAGCTCGCTTAACGTAAGTGAACTTTCAATTACACTTGTAACAAGGCGATATATAATTAATTCAGTAATAGGAGTAAGTGTGATGGCTAACATAAACCAAAAAATTAACTTCCATTTTGGGATATCTTTTAATATATCAAATGCTTCATTTCTCAATTTTATAGCCTACTCCCCAAACAGTATGAATAAACTTCTCTCCATTCATTCCTGTTTCAAGTTTATCTCGTAAATTACTAATGTGAACCATTACAGTTTTATTTGAACCATAACCATCTTCGTTCCATACGCGTTCAAAAATTTCTTCGGAACTAAATACTCTTCCGGTATTACTCGCAAGTAAATATAAAATATCAAATTCAATAGATGTAAGTTTAATATATTCTCCATTTACTTTAACAGTATGATTATGTTTGTGTATTTCAGCAGAACGAATACGAATAATACCATCTTCATTTTTGGAGGAAGTGGCATTTTGGAAAGATGATCTTCGTAACAAAGCTTTCACTCTAGCTACTAATTCTAATGGATTGAATGGCTTAATCATATAATCATCTGCACCTGTCATAAGACCTAATATTTTATCCATATCTTCTGCTTTTGCACTCAGCATAAGAATAGGTACAGTATTATTCTCACGAACTTCCTGGCAAACTTCTAATCCATTGCGTTTTGGCATCATAATATCCAAAACCATAAGGTCAACATCATATGTAGAAATCATTTGCAATGCCTCATCGCCATCGTATGCTTTATAAATGTTATAGCCTTCATTTCGCAAATAAACAGCAAGTAACTCAACAATTTCTTTATCATCATCAATAATTAATATGTTTTTATTCATTATGTAGTTCCTTTCCTTACAAATCATTAACATTACTATAATATCAAACATTTATGTATTTTGTAGCAATGATTCACCATAAAATTTCATGTAACGTATAAAAAAGGGATTAAAACATTCATAACGAATACAAATAAAAAGGATATTTAAATACAGCGTTATATTGAAAGTTAGGAAGAAAGGTGACTTGAGATGTTATATAAGGATATATATTCATTTACTCCAACTGGAAAAATTGAAAATGATATAAAATCATTTCTATTAAAATACAATAAAGAACTTACTTATAAACATTCAATTCGGGTGGCAAAAGAAGCCCGTAAAATTGCGATTACGTATCATGTAAATGAAGAAAAGGCAGCGCTTGCAGGATATTTACATGATATTAGTGCAATCTTTCCAAATGAAGATCGGGTTGCAGTTGCTGAAGAATTTGGAATAGAGATATTACAAGAAGAACGAGAATTTCCAATGATTATTCATCAAAAGTTATCGAAAGTAATTGCAAAAGAGATATTTAAAGTGGATGATGAAGAAATCTTAAATGCAATTTGCTGCCATACTACACTACGTAAACTTGCAACGAAAATGGATTTAGTGTTATTTGTTGCTGATAAAATAGAATGGGATCAAAATGGAGCACCACCATATTTATTAGAAGTAAAAAAAGAATTAGAAAAATCTTTAGAACATGCTGCTTTTGCATATATTTCATATTTGTGGGATAGAAAAGACACGTTGAAAGTTATACATCCATGGCTAGATGATGCATATTGGCAGTTAAAAGAAATTGTAGAGTAGAAAGGAATTAAGAATGCAATTAAAAGAATATATGAATGAAACATTCCCTGGAGTTACATTAGTACCACATATATACTTTCAATGGGAAAATCATTTGCATTTTCATTTTGGGAAAGGGAAAGACCTATTTGTAGAAAGAACCGACGATGTAAATAGGGAATACTTCACTCAGCTTTATACATAAAATAAATACTTATTTGAAGATATATTTTCAAAAGAAGATGAAGTTTTTTTAGTAACAAATGTTTATCGATTTAAAAAGGAAAATGTGAAAAATCCGCAGAAAATTAATATATATAGACGTTTTATTCATAATAGAGATTTAAAGTATCATATAAGGCAAGAAACAATACCTTTTTTATTTGAAGAAGAAGAAGCTGACTTGTATTGTACTTATCAATTTTCATTAAAATGTTTTGCTTGTGATATAAAGTATACACCGCTTATTCAAGCTGCAAATCATGAAGATTTTCTAGGTCTTTATCCTCGTTTTGGACGCAAAAAAGAAATTTCTTATCCAGATGTATTTCTCATAAATGCAACAAAAGATATTATCATGTTTATTTACGATGATAGAGGATGTGAAGTAATTGCGAAGAATAAAGAAACAATACGAAATTTATATGAGAAATATAAAAAGTGGATTCCAGATTATGAATGAGAAAGTATAGATAAAGTATTTACATGATAACAATAGGGGAAGTGAAGCATGTAATGAAACGTATTGCAATCGTATCCGCATGGGAACCAGAACTTACGTATTTGCATCAATATTATCCAAGTGAACGTATTGAAAAACGAGCAGCTTGGGAATTTCATTTTCATTATATTAATAATATGGAAGTTATCTCCGTAATAACTGGAGTTGGGAAAGTAAGTTGTGCTAGTTGTGTGCAATTATTAATTAGTGAGTTTCAGCCAGATCAGTTGTTTATGACAGGAATATGCGGAAGTCTATCAAATAAGGTGAAAAATGGACATATTGTAGTAGCCCTTAATGCAATACAACACGACGTTACTGCTGCTGGTTCAGGGGAAGATATTTTTAATTTATATAATGGTAGGACAGCACCTATTGAAACAACAAAGTCACTTGTAAGAAGAATAAAAAAGATACGATCTTATGATCCGATTCATTATGGTACATTTTTATCTGGAGATCAACGTATCCGTAGTTCAGAAATGAGATATTTACTCCATACTGTATATGGAGCATTAGCGGTTGATCAAGAAGTGGCAGCTTTTGCTTATGTGTGTCAAATCAATAACAAACCTTTTCTTAGTTTAAAAGCTGCATCAGATCAAGCAAATGATAAAACGAAAGAGGAACAAAAAATCTTTAAAATGTTAGCGTGTGAACGAGCGTGCGAGCATTTAATTGCTTTTTTACGTGTACATGAGATTAATGTAGTAAATAATAGATAGTAAGAGGGGTTAATATTGGAAAGTACAAATAAAATAGCTATTCTGGGTGCAAACGGAAACGCAGGGAAATTCCTTGTAAACGAAGCGTTAGAAAAGGGATATCAAGTAAAAATATTAACAAGAAATTCTAATAATATCAAAATAACAAATGAAAATTTAGAGATTATTAATGGAGATGCACGTGATTTTGTTTCAATACGCAAATTACTTAAAGGGTGTCGAGCTGTAATTAATGCGGTAGGTCAACCAAAAAATGAATCTTATATTTTTAGCACAGTAACGAAGCATATTTTAGAAGCAATGAAAGAATTTGAAATAAAAAGATATATACTAATTTCTGGAGGTTCTTTAGATGTTACAGGAGATCAAAAGGGAATTGTAAATAAAATAGGAGCTACCTTGTTTAAAGTATTTTTATCAAAGATGATGCAAGATAAATATAAAGAATTGCAAACTATTCAAGGTAGTGATGTAGATTGGACAATTGTTAGATTACCATTTGTTATGGAAGGGAAGAGCATTGGAAATATAAAAGAGAGTTTAGTAGATATGCCAGGAATCAAAATTCAAAATAGTGATATTGCACCATTTGTTATAAAACAAATTAACAGTGAGAGATATGTAGGGAAGTGCCCGTTTATTTCAAGTTAAATGTTAAAGAATGACGGGTAGAGTGAAACTAGTACATTTTACGTATTTGAATGCTAAGTTTAACACGAGTAAGTGGGGGAGAATTTTATATGATTCAATACAAAAGATGCAGTGAAGTAAGTATAGATTTAGTGTATGAAGCTTTTAAAGATGGATTTTCAGATTACATTATCAAAATGGAAGTTTCAAAAGAAGATTTTATAAAAAGGTTTTTGGGACCAGAAGGGAATTCACTAAAACATTCCTTTCTTGCTTTAGACGGTAACAAATCTGTTGGTGTAATACTTGGCGGGATAAAGGATTATGAAAACATAAAAACAATGCGTTGTGGAACATTAGCGGTTCATCCTAATTACCGCGGTATTGGTGTGAGTCAAAAATTATTTGAACTGCATAAGGAAGAGGCGCTTCAAAATGAGTGTAAGCAACTTTTTCTTGAAGTCATTGTAGGCAATGACCGAGCGATTCATTTTTATACGAAATTAGGCTATGAAAAAGTGTACGATCTATCTTATTATAATTTAAAAGATATGACTAAAATAATAAATAAAGATTGTAAGGGAATTGAAGTAAAACAATTAGAATTTCCAGCTTTTAAAGTTGAAATTCAGAAATGGTTACACTTCCATATAAATTGGCAAAATGATATAGATTATATAGGAAAAACAAACAATACATTTTATGGTGCATATGTCGATAATGATTTAAAAGGTTCTATATGTATGAATGAACAAGGTAAAATTAGTTTTCTTTTCGTAGACAAAGACTATAGAAATCGTGGTATTGGATCAAAATTATTACAAGTAGCAACAGAAAACTTAAATGTATCAAGTTTATCAATTGGGTTTCCAAACAACAATTTACTGGAAGGGTTTTTAAAGAAAACTGGATTTGAAAAGAATTCATTAGCACAATATGAAATGTATGTATTATTATAAAAAGCGAAAGGAGTCATTCTTTCGCTTTTTATTTTTGTGCTATATTGATATTTTACTTTGTATAATATTCTTTTTTTATGTAGAATAGATAGGATGGGAGGGGATGAAATGAATAATGGATTAAAGTTTAAGATTTTTGAATTGCATTGTTTCGTTCAAAAGACTTATTCTGATATTAAAATAGCATGTGATATTGCTATTTATCAAGAAAACACTTCTAAATATTTAATTTCATTAGGATTTCTAAATAAATCATATATGACTTATTTAGAAGCAAAAAGATTTTATCGTGAAAATGAAGAACTTATAAGTGTAGAATTTGATAATTTCTTTCATACATATGATAAATTAGAACAAGAATTAAAAAAAGTTATTTCAACTGAAGATAAGAATCCTTCATTGCTACATAGCAGATTTGATCAGTTTCAGCAAAAAGTTGAAAATATAAATGACCTAATAAAAGTATTGCAAAACGCTCGTTAAAGAATACTTTTTCTTTTTCATATAGAAAGTATGCATTAAAAACATATTAGGGATATGACATATTGAAGAGGTGACTTTTGTTGATGACAGAAGTCATCTTTTTATAATACGGTTTTGCGTAATGTGATGTACTTTTTATTTTTTCTATTTTTGATAGGAATACATTTAAGCAGTTTCATATTTTAGGAAATTATACGAGGAAAATAAAATGAAGAATAAAAAAGAAATAGCTATAGTTGTATTAACAACAGGATTAGTTTTAACAAGTGTAGCACCATACGGAGTAGTTTATGCAGAAGAAACGGGTCAAATGCAAGTTGATATTCAAGAGGGTTCGTTCCGTACAGGTGAACTTACACAACCATCACAAAAGACGCCAGAGAATGTAGTGAAAGATGCGCTTAAGGAAAAAACCGAGCATGCTTTGTCTCCAAAACAAGTTAGTGGGGACAAAGGGGTAGATTACAACGTTGTTCAAAAACGTGCTTCTTATGATGGGACTACACTTGTACGTATGCAACAAATATATGAAGGTAAAGAAGTATATGGACACCAATTGACTGCTCATGTAGATAAAAAGGGTATTATTAAAAGTATTTCAGGAGAAAGTGCACAAAATTTAACACAAGAAGATTTAAAGAATGCTAGTAATTTATCAAAAGAAGAAGCAAAACAATATATTTATACGAAGTACGGGAACGATATTAAATTTATTTCTGAGCCAGAAGTTAAGGAAGTTATTTTTGTTAATGAAAATCATGGACAGGCTACCAATGCATATCAAGTTACATTTGCCGCTGCAACACCAAACTATGTATCTGGAACTTATTTAGTGAATGCTCATAATGGTGATATGTTGAAAAATATGGTGCAAGAGTCAGATTTAAAAGTAAGTGAAGAGCATGTTGAAGCTATTAAGGAGAGTAAAAAAAGCAATTTTAAATCATTAACCGGAACTGGAAAAGATGATTTAGGAATAACTCGTACATTCGGTATTTCTGAACAAAGTAATGGGAAATATGCGCTTGCAGATTACACAAGAGGGCAAGGAATTGAGACATATGATGTGAATTATAGAGATATTAGTTTTGAAGAAAAATATTATCCTGGTATATTAGCAACTAGCACATCAACAACATTTAATGATCCAAAGGCGGTAAGTGCCCATTTCTTAGCAACAAAGGTATATGATTTTTATAAAGATAAATATAAGCGTAATAGTTTTGATAATAAGGGGAACAAAGTAGTATCAGTTGTACATGCATGGGATTCTGGAGAAACAGATGATCCTAAAAATTGGAGTAATGCATTTAGTGCTAATGTTAACAATGTTAGTATGCTTATATATGGTGATTCAATGGTTAGAGCGTTTGACATAGCGGGCCATGAATTTACGCATGCGGTTACATCTAGCGAATCTAATCTTGAATTTTTCGGAGAATCTGGAGCAATTAACGAGGCGTTATCTGATATTATGGGAACGGCTATTGAGAAATATATAAATAATGGAGAATTTAATTGGACAATAGGAGAACAAAGCGGCTCAGTTCTACGTAATATGAAAAATCCATCTTCAATCAATTTTTTTGATGGAGTACCGTATCCAGATGATTATAGCAAATACAGTAATTTAAACGGAGAAGATAATGAGGGCGTTCATTTCAACTCAAGTATTATTAATAAAGTCGCGTATTTAATTGCACAAGGTGGCACTCATAACGGTGTAACTGTAAATGGTATTGGTGAAGATAAGATGTTTGATATTTTCTATTATGCAAATACAGATGAATTGAACATGACATCTAATTTCACTGAATTAAGATTAGCGTGTCTTAAAGTTGCAACAAATAAATATGGAGCGAACTCAATTGAGGTTGAAGCGGTCCAAAACGCTTTTGATGCAGCAAAAATTAAAGGGACAGTGAAAGAAAACGAAAAAACTGCAGAAAACCAAGTCCCTGAATTAACTGTACCGCTTACAATTACACTGCGTGTTGGTGATACGTTTGACCCGATGAGTAATGTAAAAGCTGTTGATAAAGAAGAGGGTGATTTAACAAATCGAGTAGAACATAAAGGTGATGTAGATACTTCTAAACCTGGAAAATACATTGTGGAATACTCTGTCGTTGATTCTCAAGAAGGGAATGCAACGGCAACACAGACGGTAATTGTGGAGGGAAATGGAGAAATATTTGATCTTAATCCTACATTAGCAGTGCCTGCTGTAGCGACAATTAGTATAGGAGATTCATTTGATCCAATGGTAGGTGTATCAGCTACTGATAAAGAAGACGGTGATCTTACTTCTAAAGTAGCATATGAAGGTATTGGAGATATCACTAAAGCTGGTACTTTTGAAATAATATATAGTGTCACAGATTCTGTAGGTAATGAGGTACATACAATACAAAAAGTATTGGTGAAGGATAAAGATACTAGAAAAGCTAAAGGTGTTGCTAATAACAGTAATACCGATAAAAAAGAATCTACATATAAAGAGCTTCCCAACACAGGTGCCAGTACAACTAACAGTGCAACAATGGGCATATGGATGATTGTTGTCGGTACAGTACTCACTTTGGTTCGCAAATTTAGACAGATATAAAAATTCATCTAATAATTATTTCTCACACAATAATTATTAGATGAATTTTTTACTTAATAAGATTTTAGTATTTAAGTAGTGTATTTTGCATCTATAAAAATTTGTGCTTGGGCGCTATTTTGCCTACAGACCTACATTACATATAAAGCACGTTACTATTCTCATTCAAATAAAAGAATAGTAACGTGTTTTTTTGATTTAAAAATAGCCTAGATTTAAAAGGTCATGGATGTGGAAGTAATTCTAATCTGCCATTGATAAGTTACTAAAAACACTTTGTTTTAATGAAAGTTTAACTCTATATGACAACATGAGATTTTCGGTATTTACCAGGTGTTTCGTTAGTGAATTTTTTAAAAATTTTAGTAAAATAGCTTTGATCACTAAAGTTGAGCGAAGCACATATGTCTGATAAGGGATAGGTTGTGAAAGTTAATAATTTTTTTGCTTCTTCAATTCGTTCACGTTGAATGTACTCAATTAATGAAATACCGACTTCTTTTTTGAATAATATAGATAAATAATCTGAATTTACGTTTGCAAATTTAGCAAGTTGTTTAACTGATATTTGATTGTAAATATTTTTAAAAATATAGTTTTTGCAAATAGCGATAGTCTTTGAGTATTTCTTTACTTTTTGTGCTTTTACACGGTCTGCAAAAGTACAGAAAACATTTCTTAATAAATCCCAAACAGATTCTGTGTCTTTTAAATCCTCTGTCTTTTGGATGTGTAGATCGTAAATCTTGTAAGCAATCCCGGAAGGAAGTCCTCCTTTTATAGCATATCTAGTAGCAAGTGTGATGGATGAAATACAAATGTTTTTATGACGTCTTAATTGATGGAATGAAGATAAGGATGAAAGAGTCTCTTGTTGGAATTCGTAATAATATTTGAGTACGCTTTCTTTATCCCCGTTTTCTATAGCTCCAAGTAGTTGGTTCTCTATATACAAATTATGACAGATAGATTCGTTTTTTTGCATTGAAATATATACATCCTCGTTTAAGTTATTGCTATGATTTACATGAAATGAGTCACTGTTATTTGAAAAGGTACGTACATCTGATTTTTTTTTGTAGAGAATGTTATAGAACAATATTGCTATATTTACAAAGAAATTTTGATCTTTGACTGACAATGAAAAATAATAATCTCTTGTTCGTTTATAATTCGAAATAAAATTAAGGTTACTATCCGTTTTACTTGTAGAAAAATTTACATGTGTCAAGGGCCCAATAATAACAGTACCGTTCACCATATAATGACTCTTTATGTGAATTAAAATGAAGTGCCCTAAATATTGGTGAGATCTGAAGATGGGCGAATTATTTGAATCATTTTTTTTAAAAAGCACATGTAACTGTTCTATTTTTGATTTATAGAACGAATGTGATTCATCTTTTGATGTAAATTCTAAAAGAATATTTTTATTACAATCTAAAAAACAAACTGGAATTTCAAAAGATTGGAAAAAGATATTACAAATGTACTCTATCTCAACTAGACTGAGCTTTTTATTCATATTATTCCTCCTTACAGTTGTGTGTAATAGTTGAATGTTTATATATTCCTTTTTTTCATAAGTAGAAACGGAAAAACTTTATCTATAAAAATTATAAACTTCTAAGAATAATACCATAATTTAACATGATTAGCACATATTATTTGAATATACAGGTAATAGTTTTAGGGAGTAACGTAAAATATGAATTGTCACACTTATTCGTTGATCATTGTTTATATGTATCAAAAATGATTAAGATTGGATTTTAAATAGGGATAGGAAGGGAGAGATTAATGAATTGAAGTTAAGTAATTAATGAAAATTTGCGATAGAAGTTAATATGTAACGATTTTTGAAGTAGAGATATAAGTGCAATTCAGGGGGAAAACTACATATATCATACGGAGAGACAACGTAATAATAGAAAATAAGAAGAGTGAATAAGTGATTGTAAACAATGGATTGTTGGACGACTATGTTTTAGGTTACTCGTTTAAATCTGGTACTTGGCACACTATTACTTTTAAGAGGGTAATAGTAATAAAGAGATTTTTAAAATGATAGAAGTAGTAAAGGGGATAAGAGAAATGAAAAAAATATTTAGTGTGCTTTTAGTATTTTTCTTAACATTTTCTACATGGTCTAGTGTATTAGTAAAGGCAGCTTCACCATCCAAAGGTACTTTAACGATTCATAAATATGAACAAGAAAAAGATGGCGCACCGGGGCTAGAAGGTGATGGGTCTGCAAATCAAGAGGTACCAACAAATGCGAAACCGTTAAAAGGTGTAACGTTTGAAGTGAAAAGGGTTGCGTCGTTTGAAAAAATTTCAAACGATGGGAAAATCGTGAAAGAAGATGTGAAGCCTGTAATGGGAGCAACTCCAACTCAAGTAGTAACAGATGATAACGGACAAGCTGTATTAAAAGATCTTCCGCTAGGACGTTATGAAGTGAAAGAAGTGGCAGGACCTCCGCATGTTAACCTAAATCCAAATACGTATACAGTGGATATTCCATTAACGAATAAAGAGGGTAAGGTACTAAACTATGATGTTCATATGTATCCGAAAAATGAGATTAAACGTGGTGCAGTTGATTTAGTAAAAACTGGTGCAAATGAAAAAGCATTAGCAGGTGCAGTATTCTCTTTATTAAAAAAAGATGGTACAGAAGTGAAAAAAGAGTTAGCAACAGATGGTAATGGGCATATTCGCGTGCAAGGATTAGAGTATGGGGAATACTATTTCCAAGAGACAAAAGCGCCGAAAGGGTATGTACTAGATCCGACTAAACACGAGTTTTTTATAAAGACCTCCGGAACTATTAACGAAGATGGAACAATTACTTCTGGTACAGTAGTTAAAGTAGAAGTGCAAAACTATGAAGAACCAAATATTGATAAAAAGATTAACGGGAATTTGGAAGCGTTACCAATTAATCCGTTAACTAATTACAATTATGATATCAAAACATTAATTCCAGAAGACATTAAAGAATACAAAAAATATGTAGTAACAGATACTTTAGACGATCGTTTAATGATTCAAGGAAAACCAGTCGTAAAAATTGATGGAGCGGAAGTAAATGCAAGCATTGTAGAGGTAGCTGTAGAAGGCCAAAAAGTAACAGCCACAGTAAAAGATTTCACAAAGTTAGATGGTAAAAAAGAATTTCATTTACAAATTAAATCACAAGTAAAAGAAGGAGTACTATCTGGTTCGGAAATTTTAAATACAGCAAAAATTGATTTTATAAATAAAAATGATGTAATTGGAGAAAAGGAATCTAAACCTGTAGTTGTTGTTCCGACAACTGGAATTATCGAGTTAACAAAAGTTGATGGTGCTGATAAGAAGAAATTAAAAGGTGCGGAGTTTGTACTTAAAGATAAAAATGGAAAAATAGTTGTTGTGGCTGGTAAAGAAGTCACAGGTGTATCAGATGAAAATGGTGTTATTAAATGGACTAACATTCCGTATGGAGACTATCAAATTTTTGAAACGAAAGCACCAATTTATACAAAAGAAGATGGTATAACAGCTTCATATCAATTATTAAAGGACCCTATTGATGTAAAGATTAGCGAAAATAATCAAACGGTTAAATTATCGATTGAAAATAATAAAAGTGGATGGATTCTTCCTGTAACGGGTGGTATCGGAACGACTCTATTTACTGTACTAGGTCTTGCGTTAATGGCTACAGCGGCATTTGTTTTCTTTAGAAAAAAGGTTGCTAATAATTAAGGTTTTAGGAACATGTAACCAAGTGATGTGAAAAGGGGAGAAGCAAAATGCTTCCCTCTTTTCAATATTTTAGTATATGTAGAGGTGGAAATATGAAACGAAATCTTGTTTTAGGAGGTATTTTTTTATTTGGATTAGCTATTTTTTTATATCCTACTATTAGTAATTGGTTGGCGACTCGTGCACATTATTCTGAGATTAGCTCCTACGATAAGAAGATCAAAGCACTACAAAAGAAAGAAGTTGAACGTAGGGAAAAAGAAGCAACCGAATATAATAAACAAGTTCAAACTTCCATGAAAACATTTGCAGATCCATTTTCTGAAGAAAAAAATAATCATCAAGCATATGCTGATGCGTTAAATTTAGGTGATGTAATGGGGTATATTGAAATATCGAAAATTAATATTAAACTGCCAATCTATCAAGGGACCTCTGAGGAAGTATTGAGTCGGGGGGTAGGTCATTTAGAATATTCTTCACTTCCGGTAGGTGGAGAAAATACGCATACTATTTTAACAGGGCATCGTGGTTTACCATCAGCAAAATTATTTACAGATTTAGATAAGTTGAGTGAAGGAGATCTTTTTTATATTCATTCTTTAGACAAAATTCTTGCTTATAAAGTAGATCAAATTAAAGTAGTGTTACCACACGAAACGGACGATTTGAAAATTGTGGAAAAGAAAGATTATATAACATTAATTACATGTACGCCTTATGGAGTAAACACAAATAGATTACTGGTTCGAGGTGAGCGTGTGGAGTTTAACGAGAAAGAAAAACAAAAAATGCGTAAAGAGATATTTATGTTTAATAAGTGGACCGTAGTAGTCTTAATCCTATTATTATGTGTGTTACTAGTCGCAATTTATAAGAAAAAATTAACTCGATAGAATGAATTTATTTATCCTGTATTAATGGGCAGTGGGACCGAAAATCCAGAGATAAGTAAAGAAGGTATATAGGGGATGAAGTAAATCCTCACTGAAAAAAGTTTCACTTTATTCGACTGTAGAAAAAATACGGTAAAGGTGGGAACAAAGGAATTGAGGTTACAATTAAAGTTGGTAAGTATTCATTTTATGGTTTTGTTAATGTTATGTGTAAGTTTTGTCGTATATGCACCAAAAGAAGCATATGGATCCACGACTAACTTAGAAGGTCTAGGGGATATATCGCGTTATAATGCTGTTGTCTTTGGTAACCATATAGCAGTAGGTGGAGACATTGAAGGAGCAATTGCAGTTCAAGGTGATATGGATGCATCTGGTTATACAATTGTAGGTGCAGCAGCGGGAACATCTAATATAGTTGGGGAAAAATGGGATGATGAGGGATATCCATCCTTGTTATTGTCTGGAAAATTTAAAAAATCAAGAGAGGAATCTTTTATCATTCAAAACGGAATAGTCGTAATGACAAAAGAGAGTGATCCAGATCGTATCATACAATCTTCTTATGATCGTATCGTTTATAAAGAAAAACTAGAAATTGACGCGAAATTTAATGAATTTCACAACATAGTGAACCAAGTCAGTAAAAATGCAGGTCAATATAAAACGAATACCCCAATTCCAAATATGAGTTATGGAATCGGAAAAGATATAAACAATCCTAATATTTATGTTTCATCAGAACTGGTAGGGAAAATCAATTTAGATATAAGAGATGTCTTTTTACCTAATGCTAAAGGAAAAGATTTTATCGTTATGTATTCGGATGCAATAGAGGTTACATTTAAAAATGGTGCTATCTTATATGACACGAACAATATTGGTAGGGCTACAGATATAATTCCTACATCACAACCCTATTCTCTTAATTCACCGTTCACTGAGTTATACGGGAAGGTGATTTGGGTTTTTCCTAATGCAAAAAAGATCACAACAGAGGGATATGGTGTCGTTGGGAGTGTGTTTGCTCCAAATGCTGTATTAGAAACAAAAGGCGGTTCAATTAATGGACAAGCATTTGTCGGTGCAGTACAACAAACTGGTGGATTTGAATTTCACAATTTCAAATTTAATTGGCAACATTGGAACAAGCCTAGTACAGGAAAAGTAAAGATAAAAAAAGTAGATAGTAATAATGATAATAAAGAATTGATGGGGGCAAAGTTTCATATTGAAGATTCAAATAAAAAAGTAGTTGGTGAGTTAGTAACAGATGAAAAAGGGGAAGCGATATCAAAAGAATTACCAATAGGTAACTATACTCTTGTGGAAACAGAAGCGCCTAAAGGTTACGAATTATTAAAAGATAAAATAGCTGTAAAAGTAGAAAAAGATGTAGTAGTAGAAAGTAAAATAGGAAATAAGAAATTACCAGATCCGATGGGGAAAATGAAGCTAGTGAAAGTAGATACGGGAGATAAAAATAAAAAGCTAGCAGGAGCAAAGTTTCATATTGAAGATTCAAATAAAAAAGTAGTTGGTGAGTTAGTAACAGATGAAAAAGGAGAAGCGATATCAAAAGAATTGCCAATAGGTAACTATACCCTAGTGGAAGTAGAAGCACCTAAAGGTTATGACTTATTAAAAGAT
This sequence comes from Bacillus sp. EE-W1, assembly GCF_009760835.1. Taxonomy (NCBI): domain Bacteria; kingdom Bacillati; phylum Bacillota; class Bacilli; order Caryophanales; family Bacillaceae; genus Bacillus; species Bacillus sp. EE-W1. The sequence goes on from NZ_WIPE01000063.1 coordinate 144,294, forward strand.
AAAATAGCTGTAAAAGTAGAAAAAAGATACAGTAGTAGAAATTAAAATAGGGAATAAGAAATTACCAGATCCGACTGGGCAATTTGAAATTGAGAAAGTTGATGATAAGGATATTAATTTAAAACTAAAAGGTGCTGTATTTCAAGTATTAGATAAAGAAGGTAAAGAAGTTACTAGATTAACAACGGATGAAAAAGGAAAGGTGATTTCCAACCAGTTAGTACTTGGAAAGTATATGATTAAAGAAATAAAAGCGCCAAACGGTTATATGTTACTTAGAGATCCAATAGAAATAGAAATTACAGAAGCGGTAAGGACACAAAAACTAACAGTGAAAAATGTGAAAAATAATTGGGTAATTCCTAATACTGGTGGCAGCGGAACAACAAGTTTTTACGTGATTGGTTTTGTGCTAATGTTTGGTGTGTTATGCTTATATAAGAAAAATCGTATATAAATAGTATAAAAACAGTTGTGTATTATGAACTGATTCCATAAAGTTAGAAAATCGTTTGGTTAGAAAAATTTCCAGCATGAGTTCGGTATTGTACTGGATTCATGCTATTAAATTTGTTGAAGAAGGAAGGGTAATAGTAAACATAGAATATATTAATAAATCAAAATATTTATGAGGTGAAAGTGATGGCAACAAAACAAGATGAAATTAAAGTAGTAGTCGGCGCTGGCGTGTTTAATAATAATCCAGGTTGGATTCAAACACAAGAAGATGAACTTAACTTATTAGACAAAGCTACGTGGGAAGAAAGATTTGAATACAACTCTATTTCAGCTATTTTAGCTGAGCATGTATGGGAACACCTTTCTTTTGAAGAAGGTATAAGAGCAGCTGAAATTTGTTATGAATTTTTAAAGCCAGGAGGGCATATTCGTTGTGGTGTTCCTGATGCATTTTTCCGAGATGAAGCATACCAAAACATAGTTCAAATAGGCGGACCTGGCCCGAAAGATCATCCAGCAGCAAGTCATAAAATTGTTCATAATTATAAAACATTAACGGAAATGTTTAAATTTGCTGGATTTGAGGTAGTTTTACTTGAATATTGTGATGAAAATGGTCAGTTTTATTACAACGAATGGGATGCAAACGACGGTGTTATTTTCCGTTCGAAAAGGTATGATTCTAGAAATAAAGGTGATAAGCTTGGCTTTCCATCGCTAATTGTGGATGCGATTAAGCGGTAAGTCATTCAATAAAAGCAGGGATTAATACTATAATTTCATGAGTCGCAAATGCGGCTTTTTTTATTGGTGCGTAAGTCTATATTTAATAAGGAAACGGATATACATGATAATTATTTTTCAACATTATATAACTCGACTTGGAAAATATTTAAGTTTTTCTCATTACCATTAACTTTAAATTAATACTTCGTTGACATAAAGATTTATTTTATATTTATATTCGTGTAAAATAGAGTGAGAACATACATTCTGTATAAAGGGGCAATCAATATGATAGCTGAAATTGGGAAACTAACTAATGGGTATATTGTAAAATTTGAACGCCGATTTCCAAATACAATAGAGGAAGTTTGGTCTGTTTTAACAGAAAATAGTAAGCTTAAAAAATGGATGTCTAATTTACAAATTGAAAGTCTTAAAACGGGTGGAATAATAAAGTTCGACATGATGGATGGTTCATTTATAAATATTGATATTTTAGAGTGTCAACTAAACACAGTACTAGAATTTAGTTGGGATAAAGATCGTGTCCGATTTGAAATACATAAAGAAGAAAATGGTACTCTTTTACTTCTTAAAGAATACATTCATGAGTTAACAGATCATACACCGAAAGATATAGCTGGTTGGCATATTTGCTTAGATCTTTTTTCTTCCGTACTAGAAGGAAAAGAAAAAGAATTTTCTAAAGATGAATGGCAACAATGGTTTGAAACATATAAGGATAAGATCCTTGAAGTGAGAGGATAATTGTATAAAAGGTTATAGTCATTATGTAATTATTACACTGTAAAAATGATTTTAAAGAAAAATAAGAATAGAGGTTAATATGAAAGTAAATCAATTAATTGCTAATAACATAAATAAATTAGATACAGTAATTCCATTTAATAAGTCGTTTGGAATCGCTGGTTTATCAGGCTCAGGTAAAACAACCTTTTGTCAAACGATTGGTGAAGAATCAAAAAAACGATTAGTTTCTTTATTGCCAAAGGCTGAATATCAATATTTATTTCCTAACATTATGGAAACGAATTTTAGTGCTATTAAGATAGAAGATATGCCTTTAGTTCTTTTTCTAGGAAAATCATCGATTTCTTCCAATCCACGTTCAACAATCGGTACACATACTGGTGTTTTCACAGAGGTACGTGAAAAACTTGCTGATGTATTTCATCTTTCACCTGAGGTTTTTTCGTTTAATAATCAGTTAGGTTGGTGTATTGGTTGTAAAGGCCGAGGTACTACTAAAAATATTGAGTGTGAAAAATGTAAGGGAAAACGTTATAGCGAAGAAATCGAACAACATACGATAGATTTATTTGCTAAACCACATACAATTTCAAATATTAATGATTTAAGTGTTGAGTCTATTCTTTCGTTAGCGGAAGAGTTAAATATTAGTGAAGCAAAGCAACATATACTGCAAAATATAATTAATATGAACATTGGTTATTTAACATTAAATCGAATTATGGGTACGTTGTCAGGTGGAGAGTTAACAAGACTATATTTGGCTGAATTTATGGCAGTAAGCGAAAATACTGTAATTATTATTGATGAGATTTCAGTTGGACTTGATCATGAAACATTATTACAAATATTAGAAGAGATTAAGCAGTTAGGGTGTAAAAATCAAATTTGGCTCATTGATCATTCAGATACAGTACTGGATACAACAGATGAGCAATTGTTCTTTGGACCTGGTAGCGGAAAATATGGTGGACAAATTGTGAAAGAATCGCCAAGACCAAAACCAATACTGTCGGATCTAAATAAAGAAGTACCAACAGAATATTATACATTCCAAGAATTATATTGTCGCAATATCCAAATGGCGGAATTTCAAATTCCTAAAAATAGGCTTGTGACGGTTACAGGAGAGTCTGGATGCGGGAAATCTACACTTGTCAATGAATGTTTAGCTACAGATTTCTTGAAACGATATCCAAAAGATAAACTAGTTATGGTAGGGCAAGATCGCAATCAATCCATTACAAGTCGATCAACTGTAGCAACTTTTCTAGATATTAAAAAGAAACTAACAAAGTATAGTGAAGAAATTGATGATATTTTTGAGCGTTCGATTGAAGATATTATTGATGAACTTCCAAATGAAGATATTGCGTTTAAACGCTTGAGTCTACTAATTAAACTAGGACTTGGTTATTTAACGTTAGAACGAAAAACACAAACATTATCAACAGGTGAGTTCCAATGTGTTCATTTAGTTTCAGAGTTATTTGCAAACACAAGAAATCCACATACGTTATTTATTTTTGATGAACCTTCAAAAGGTTTATCGCAAAATATTTTAAATCAATTTATAGACAGTGTTAGAGGAATATTGCAAGATGAATCAGTATCCATCGTTATGATTGAACATAATAGTTACATGTTAGAAAGCTCTGATTATATTGTAGACTTCGGGAAAAGACAGCTTGAGGCTATCAATCATCTTGAAGTAGTAAGTCATGATGATTATTATCGTCAGAAAACCACTGTGAATAATGTTGAGCAAATCCATATTACTTCAGCGCTTAAGCATAAAAAAGGCGTTCACTATTTAGAAGAAAATCATATTAACTATTTTAAAAATGCTGAAAATGTTTATAAGGGTGGTATTTTAAAAAGTTTATCATCAATGGCGCGTTTAATTTATGGTGAGTATGAATCTAATACAATTGCACCGGTTATTGCTATTGATCTTGAGAGACATTTATACAGTCAATATAGTTTTTTATATGAGGTTGGTGGATTAATTAATCATATTGTAGCTGCTCATCCAACTAATAAAGATACGAGAAGTTTTGATTTCTATTCACAGGACAATCATTGTCCATCTTGTTCTGGACGTCTTCAAATTGAAGTTTTCGATAAAGATATTACAATCCAAAATAAAAACGTTCCATTTTGGGACGGTTTATTTGATCCAGAAATCATGAAAGTATTAAAATTTTATCAATATGAGAAAATAGAGTTTCTATTCGAAGAAATTAAAAATGAACTTGGTCACGATTTGTCAAAGAGCTATAATGATATGTCAGAAGAAGAAAAGCATACGTTTTGGTATGGATATTTTGAAAAATCATTTTATGATAAAAAAGGAAAGACGCGCAGAACATGGGTAGGATTTAATACGATTATTGGTGGATATATTGTTATTTCAAAAGCACCTGTTAAAGAAGAAATTAAGGCTTCTAAAGAAATGGTAACATGTCCAATTTGCGAAGGGACGGTTTTAAACCATCATAAACCACTTAAATTTGGCAACTCAGATATTCGTGAAATTATCAATCAACCAGTTAATGAAGTGTTGAAAATAGTCGGTGATTTACCTGAACTTCATAAATTGAAATATATTGTTGGTGGCAATATGAGATTGACAGAAGATGTTTCTTTATTGCCAAGAAAAGCACAAGTTGTACTAAAAATGTTTGAACTAGAACAGGCAAGCTTTTTAAACTATGAAATGGTGTTACAAAATGTCTTACCATTCTGGGGCGAAATTAAAGGGAATATCGAATCCATTAGTGTTAATAATCAAGTAACTGTTTGTGATTTCCCTAATGTTTATGAAACGAGAGAAAACATAATAGATCAGTATTTCACAAATGGTAAATATAAAAAACTTACGTATGTATACGAAGCGTTTGGATACAAAAAATTAGTTACCCAAATTAATAAAATTAAAAAAAGTGATCCATGTCCATTCTGTAAAGGAAAGAAAGTTATTACTGAAGATAATTTGCATGATGGTGTTTTTAAACTAACAATTCCATGTGTAACTTGTAATGCAAGTGGTATTAATGACGAAGGTCTAAAAGAAGTTGTTGAAGGTGTGGATGTAAAAACATGGTTAACTGGAAAAGTTAGTGATGTTGTGGATGAGAACTTATTAACAGAGGCAGTTGCGCAAATACCAATTTTTAATCGTATTCGTGAATTGGATAAACGAGATATGATGGCGATTTATGAGTGTCTTGAGCGTAATCAGTAAAGTTTTATTAGCTTATGTGTTATTAACATAACTTATATAAAACGTATATTCTTTATAATGTTTATAATAACGCAGTATGAGTATTACAAGGTAATGAAAGAAGATCCAATTTCTTAATGTGAAAATTAAGGAATTGGATTTTTTAGTATTTTTATGTCCCGTATACTATATTTCCAGCTAAGATATGGAGGAGAGATAGAGAAATAAAAGGGACAAACAGTTGATATATTATGTAATTATTATATTATAAAAGTAATTGTTAGGGGTAAAAACAGTTCGCAAGTAATATCTTTTGCTTATAATATCTTCGTTCTGTTGTCTGATTTTTTGGATTTAACAGAAATATATACTTGAATGAAGTATATATTTCTGTTAAATTTATCCTATGGATAGAACGAGTTTAATTAAAGGTCATTTAGAAATGTGTGTATTATCTATTTTGTCGAAAAAGAAAAGTTATGGTTATGAGATTATGAAAGAACTTGAAGTAAACAATTTAAAACTGAAAGGAGTGGGAAGTATTTATCCCATTTTAACTAAGTTGAAAAATCAAGAATGGGTTAATACTTATCAAGTAGTAACAGACAGTGGTAAAGTTAGGATTTATTATGAAATTAATGAAAACGGGAAAATACGTCTTGAGAAAAAAATTAATGAGTGGTTAGAATTGCAATCGGATATTCAAACATTATTAAAAAGCGGTTTGAAAGGAGACCTTCTGAAATGAGGAATAGATTGATAGGTAAAGAAAAGCAATTTTTAACAGACGTACTAAAGGAATTAAAGCAATACGATATAAGTTTAGAAGAAAGGCATAATATTAAGCGACAAATATTAGAACATATTCAAGAATGTCGTGAACATGGTGAAGATAGTATAGATGATTTAGGTACACCTCAATTATTTGTTCAGGATTTTTTAGAAGTAAATGAAATTGATTTAAAAGTTAAAATGAAACAACTTCAAAATGAAAAGGACAAATATAACACATTTATGTTACGTGGCATATTCATCGCAGTTATTACTTACCTCAGCTCACAAACTATATTTTCAATATTTTTAACTGAATCATTTAATCCAACTAATAGTAAAAATGCATTTCAGTATAATCTTTTATATCGCATATCAGAGAATCAATGGTGGAACGCATTATTAATAATGACTAGTTTGACACTCTCTGTAGTAGTATATATTAGCTTAGTAAGTTATAAAAAAAAGAAAGCATCTAAAGTATAATGAAGAATACGATCTATAAAGTCTTTCTAATTTGTATTCTTTGTAATGTATTTATGCTATGTATCACACATCCAAAAGTTTACGCTCAGCAGAATGTTAAAGTTACATTAGATAAGTATATTGAAAAATTTATAAAGGAACAGAATATTCCAGGAGCTGCTGTTGCAATTGTACATAATAAAGAAGTATTCTTCACAAAAACGATGGGGGTTACTGGAGAATCTGAAAAAAAGGTAACTAGTAAAACGCCATTTGCAATCGGCTCAATAAGTAAATCTTTAACAGCTTTAGCTATAGTGAAATTAATAGAAGATAAAAAAATAAAATTAGAGGACCCAGTTCAACGATATCTCCCTTGGTTTAAACTAAAAAATCCTCAAATATCCTCAACTATAACAATCCAACAACTACTAACTCATACAAGCGGAATCAACACATATGAGGGCTTAGCATTATCAGATAAGCAATCCAAAAATTCTACAGCATTAAAAGAAAATGTAATGACGCTTTCAAATGTAAAATTAACTGCTCCACCAGGTGAAAAATATCAATATAGTAATGCGAATTATATAATACTTGGTGCGCTTATTGAGGCCGTTACAAATGAAACATATTCATCATATATGGAAAAGCATATTTTTCAGCCATTAAATATGAATGGTGCGGCAGCAAGTAAAGAGATTGCATATGAAAAAGGTTATTTAACAGGTTATCAGTCTTGGTTTGGCATACCGAAAAAAAGTATAGTCGCCTATGATAATGCCGGGGCACCGTATGGCTATATTACTGCAAATTTAGAAGATATGATTCAGTATACTATGTTTTTGAATCGGTTAGAGGATGCTCAATTCTTAAAGCAAGAAAACATGGATCTTTACCTTTCACCACTTTATAAAATAAATTCAGAAAAAAGTTATGGTTTTGGATTAAGAACAACAAATATAAATGAAAGTGAAACGATGATTTGGCATTCAGGATCAACGCCCGATGCTCGTGCAGAAATATTTATTTTAAATAAAAGTGGCTGGGGTGGTGTGATTTTAACAAATAAAAATCATGTTTTAGAAGAATCAGCACTATCGGAATTGAAAAATGGGATTATTAGTATTTTGAATGAGGAAGAACCGGTTGATATCCCTAAAAACATACCATTAACACAAATTATTTTGTTGATAGTTACACTTATACTTTTCATAATATCAATTATATTAATTAAAAAGTATAAATATATAAAAACTGTAAAAAAGCTAATTTGGTTATTCACAGGGAGTCTATCCCTACTATTATCCATTATTTTCATCCCACTGCTTACTTATAGTACAAGTTCACCTTGGCGTACGATTAAAATATTTGCGCCAGACGTAGCTGTATTTACAAGTATTATTGTAACTTTATTAGCTGCGAACGGACTAATATCAATTCTTATAGCCTTAAGAAGGAAGTAAGTATAAGGGGAAAGAATGAAAGAAATATAAGTTAAGTGTTAGAAACAGTTGACTCTCACACAATGTCATTGTTTAAGATGAAGTTGAACTTCGAAGTAGATGTAACTTATAGGAGGAAATCATGTTTAAAATAGGAGACTTTTCAAAACTATCTTCCATTAGTATTCGGATGTTGAGACACTACGATAAAGTGGAATTATTACAACCAATAAAAGTTGATGAGCAGAGTGGATACCGATACTATTCAGCAGCCCAATTAAAGAAAGTAAATCAAATTCAAACGTTAAAAAATATGGGATTTAATATCGCTACCATTAAAAAAATAATAGAATGCGATAATATAGAGGGTATTAAGGAGCAATTTTTAAATCGTAGTGCTCAAATTAAAGAAGACATGACTAACCTCAAAAAACAATTACGTCTCCTCGAAGATTCAATGAAAACGATGAGAGAGGATGTTGTTGATATGAATTACCACGTTTCAATAAAAGAAATTCCAGAAAGATATGTAGCCAGTGTTAGAAAGGTTATTCCATCATATAATTGTGAAGGCGATTTATGGACCATGTTAATGCAAGAAATTCATATGAAAAATATTAGTATGGCCCATCCGAGTTATAGTATCGCTGTCTTCCATGATCAAGAATACAAAAAAAATGATGTAGATGTAGAAATACAGCTAAATATCTTAGGAAAGCATAAAAATACAAAAGATGTTTATTTTCAAAAAAAAGAGCCAATCAAAGTAGCTTCTGTAACAGTAAACGGAAGTTATGAACAAATAACAAACGTAAATGAAGCAGCCGCAAAATGGATTGAGACAGAAGGTTACGAATTAGCAGGCCCTATGTTTAATATTTATCATGTGAGCCCAGCGATGGAATTGGATCCTAATAAATGGGTTACAGAAGTTTGTTATCCAGTTAAATGATGATAAAGAAAAAAGGCATTATAATATGCCTTTTTTCTTTATAAACTTATCCATAAATTTTAATTAACCAATCATACATAATTATCTTTCCTTCCATCATAGCTTTCGTATCGGACTACATAGTGCAATAAAAACTTCAAGTAACTTCGTAAAGGCAGCTAAAGCAAATACATACACTGGATTATAAGCTGAAATAATGCCTCCTACTAATGCCCCGAGTGGCATAGCTAATCGTGTAAGTACACGTGAAAATCCTAAAACTCTCCCTTGCATATTTGATGGAACTGTTTCCTGGCGAACGGTGGCTACAATTGTATTCCATGCAATATTGCAAGTCATTGCAACACCGAAAGCAATTCCAGGAGCGAACCAATATGTATTCCAAAGCGCGCAAGTTAAGCCAATTGCTCCAACAAATAGGAGTAAAGGAATTAGTATGCCGCGCTGCAACCTTTTTTCTAAAGGAACTGCAATCAAGCTTCCTAAAAGACCACCTATTCCAATTAATGAATAATTAACCCCACTTTGTTCTGGGGTAAGTTGTAATGTGGATAATAAATAATACATGAATACACCTAAAACCGCACTTGCTCCAAAGTTTCCTATCATAGCTTGAAAAGATAAAGCTAAATTTAAGCGGTCATTTTTGAGCCATGTAAATCCATTAACCAAATCAGATAGTACATTTTGAAGTGTATTTTTATCTTCACATTTTTTATTTGTGTTTTTCATAGACGGTAATAACATCACAGCAACTAATGTTGCAATAAATGAAAGAACATTAATCCAAAGCAACTGAAAGCCGCCAATAAAAGAAATGAAAACCCCAGCTATCATTGGACCAAATAAACTAGCCAATTGATTGACCATTTGATAGAAAGAATTGGCCTTCGTTAAGGATTCTCCAGCAATTTGCGGAATGACTGTAACAGTTGTTACATCAAAAAGCATAGACATAACTGCTAAGATAAAAGTAATTACGTATAAATGCCAGATTTCTAATAGATGTAATGCGTGTAGAATTGGTACGAGACTTACTAAAATAATATTGGTAATATCCGCTATCCAAAGTAATTTTTTTCGATCGTATCGATCAATTATTACACCAACTAAAGGGCCGAATAAAACAATTGGCAATACATTAATAGCAAATAAAGAACTCATAATTACAGCTGAACCGGTTAATTGATAGGCAATCCAAGGCAATGCAAAAGTATATAGTGAATCCCCAATTCGTGAAATGAGTAAACCAAAAATAAAAATCTTGTATTCTTTAGAGAAAGTTGTCTTTACGGTAAATCTTTGTTCTTGTTTAAGTTTCACACTATTTATACCACCTTTATTATAGAGGAATTTGAAAAAAATCCGTTCAATATTTGTTATATATAGAATTCTATGATTCTTTTGTGAATCCTACTTTTTAGATGTATTTTAAAATTTTAAGGAGGGAATAAAAATGAAGGCTTTGGATTGAAGATTATTTAAAAACATAATAAAATTATAGTAAACTATTTTGCGAGAAAGTTGATTAAGGAGGGGAAATATTGATACATATAGATAAAAATGTACGAACATCTGGTGCATATGTAATATACGAGAACTTATTTGTTTTCCAAGTTGGGCCAACGAGTAAAGGAGATACATTAGGTGTAGTAAGGCTCGGCGGACATAAAGAAGATGAAGAAACAGCAGTAGAAACTGCTAAAAGAGAAGTGAGAGAAGAAGCTACTATCGATATTACTATTTTGAGTTCACCAAGTACATATTATAAAGAGAACTGGAATGTGCAATCAAAGAAAATAAAGGTAGCAAATGAGATCAATCCAATATTAATTATTGATAGTCCAGATGAAACTTTATCTATTATGTATATGGCACATTCAGAAAATAAGCCATATCCATCTTCTGAAACGAATGGACTTTTATTACTTACTTTAAGTGATATTAGGCTAATTTGTAGTAAGGAAATAACACTAAAAGATTATATTAAGCAAGGTGGAATAGCTATATTGAAAGAAAAAATGGATATAGACTTAATCTTACAACCTTATCCGCAACTTATGTTTTTAGCAGGAATTTTAAAAGAGGATCCTGTATTACTGCAGCAGTTTCTAAATTAGCAACAAAAGCCACCTTAATAAGGGGCTTTTGTTTTAAATAATTTAATGGTATGTGTATCCTCCATCAGGAAACAATACATTGCCTGTAGTAAAACTATTTTGCATTAAATATAGAACAGTATGTGCAATTTCATCATTATGCCCAGGCCTCTTTAGAAGAGAAAGAGATTTATAAGCTTCATAAGCAGTTAGTCTATTTTCGTTTTGTTCATTTTCCCTCCGTATCGTTCCAGGGGAAACAACATTAACTCTTATAGGAGCTATTTCAACAGCTAAAGCTTTCCCTAAACTCTCAATAGCACCATTACAAGCTCCATAAGCAGGTGCTCCTTTAAGTGGTCTTTGACTAAATGCACCGGACATTAATACGATAGATCCGGAGTCTGAAAGAAAAGGAATTGCATATTTTACGGCATAATATTGTGGCCAAAACTTGCCGATAAAGCTGCTTTCAGCAATATCATCCGTAGCAGTAATTGGTCCAAGGGTATAAGAGGCTCCTGGGGTGAACAAATGATCAAAATTCCCAAGCTTTTTGAAAAAATCTTCTAGTTGGTTTTTATCCTGATTATCCAATACATAAGTTTGAAGACGGTTGTTACTTATTATTTCTTGAGCAATCATTAGTTTTTCTTTCGAACGCCCTGCAATAATAACATGTGCTCCTTGTTCGATTGCTTGTTTTGCTGTTGCTAATCCGATACCTGAGCTCCCACCAATGATAACGATACGATTATCTTTTAATGTAGTAATAGACATATTTTAGCCACTCCCTTAATAAAAACTTTAAAATAAAATTGCTATGCTTTTATTATTCGCTAAAAGATAGCGAGTGAAAAGTACGCACTTTATATGTACATAGTCGCAAATTTCGTACTAACCGCTATTCATGTGGATTTGAGAGGTGAAAAAATGGACTTACAAGAACCGAAATTAAAAGGAGTAATAGCGACATTACAAATCATCGGAGGGAAATGGAAGCCACTCATTTTGTTTATATTATTAACTGATGGAACAAAACGATTTGGTGAATTAAAGCGATTAATACCAGATATATCTCAAGGGACTTTAGCGAAGCAATTGCGTGAATTAGAGCAAGATCAACTAATAGAACGAGAAATTTATCAAGAAATACCACCTAAAGTGGAATATAGTTTATCTGAGCATGGAAAAACAGTAAGTACAGTGTTAGATAGTATGTGTGGTTGGGGAAGAAGACATTTAGATTATATAAATAGAAATAAACTATAAAATTATTATGTAAACTATTTATGCACAAGGAATATATTTTCCTTATAACTTGTATTTTATAATATATAATAGAAAGTAAGAATATTTTGGTAGTTATTGAATGAAATTAAGGGCCTTTATTTGAAAGGAGTGATATTTTATGAAAAAACAGAAGAAAATAAAGTATGAGGTAAAAATAATTTGAGTATGCGTATCATGCTTCTATAAACTACGTTCGCTCAAAGCTAGGAGCAGCACATGATAAATATTAAAATTGGAAAAAATGAATACCCAATAACATTAGCTGAGGATCATAATTTTGATTGGTTAAAGGATGTAGAAGTATTTACTATTTTTGATCAGCAAGATTCAGGGAATATTAGCTTTGGTATCATTGAAAAAGGAAAACGCTACTTTTTGAAGTATGCTGGTGCACGCAATTTAGAATACAAAGGTAATGTAGAGGATGCAATCCAACGATTAATGAAAGCAAAAGAAGTGTATGAACAAATTCAACATCCTTTACTAGTTCCATATATTAATTCGATTCAAATGAAAAATGGATTTTGTTTAAGGTTTCATTGGATTGATGGGGAATGCATGCACAATCATTGGGACTTTACACCGTTTGAAAAGCACCATGCACCAAATTCGCCTTTTGTTAAGTTAAGACAATTATCCGTGACGGAGAGACTTAACATATTGACACAAATTTTTGAGTTTGCAGCCTATGTGGAGTCATTAGGCTATGTCATGGTTGATTTTTATGATGGCAGTATTTTATATAATTTCGAGCAATCAAAACTGACGATTTGTGATATTGATTTCTTTCAAAAAACACCTGTATTCAATGAAATTGGGAAAGATTTTTGGGGGACAGCTCGCTTTAAAGCACCGGAGGAATATGAACTGCATGCACAAATTACAAGCGAAACGAATGTGTATGTATTAGCCGGAATTGCTTTTGCCTTTATTGGCGGAAAAAATGATAAAAGCTATGAAAAATGGGAGAGCACACAAGAATTATATAATATATGTACAAAAGCGCTACATAAAGAAAAAAGTAATAGATATCGTACTATTCAAGCATTTTATGAAGCTTGGCTTTCATATATAGAATAAATAATTGATGATTCATTTTAAATTATATGTATTAACAAAGGGGAACACATAAAATGAACGAATTAGAATACAAAAACTTTTATGATAAAGTAGGAAGATTAAATGGATGGGATTTTAGTAAAATAAAATGTGAAACTGTAGGAGATTCATGGGACTTTTATAGAGAGGTAAAAGAAAGATGCAAGCCATCACATATTTTACTAGATGTTGGTACAGGTGGAGGAGAAAATGTACTTAACATAGCATCTTCGGCTAAATTGTTAATTGGAATAGATAATTCTAATGGGATGATTGCTACAGCACATTCTAACTTAAAAAAATCAGGCATACAAAATGTTGAGTTTCTTCAAATGGATTCTGAAGCTTTAGTGTTTCCGCATGCACATTTTGATATAGCTTCAAGTTGTCATGCACCATTTACAGCGACTGAATTATCAAAAGTAATGAAAAAGGATGCTGTTTTCTTAACGCAACAAGTTAGTGAACACGATAAATTAAACCTAAAAGAAGCATTTGGTAGAGGACAATGCTTAGGTGAAAGAGATGGAACTTTAAAAGAAAAGTATATGAGGGAACTTAGTAGTGCAGGATTTGAACGCGTTCAAGTAAGTGAATATGATGTCACTGATTATTACAGTAGCCCTGAAGACCTCATTTTCTTATTAAAACATACGCCTATTATTCCTAATTTTGGAGAAGAGGAAGAAGATTTTACTATTTTACAAAAGTTCATTGACGCAAATAGTTCTGAAAAAGGGATTCGTACGAATTCAAAAAGGTTTATGATTACTGCTGTAAAATCATAATGTGTTTAATTGTAAAAGCTGCTTTTCATTTAAGGAAAGGCAGCTTTTTTGTATGGAAACAATGCAGTGAAAACTTGAAAATAAAAGTAATTGGAGCTAACATATTCATACTAAAGTTGTAGTTTTTTATTTAAAAAATCCATCCTTCCGTTTGATTCTATCTATTTATAAATGTAATACAATACGAATAGATAATAAGAAACAAGGGGGAATATAACGTGATTACACATATATCAGATATAAAACTACAAACAGTTTCCATAGAAGGGGTAAAACAAGTATATAAGGACATATTATCTTTTCCAATAAAAAAAGAAACGGCATCTTTTATTCAATTTGAAGTAACACCATACACTACAATTAGTTTTCAAGAAGTATACGAACCAATCGCACCTGCACATTTCGCTTTTGAGATTCCGTATTCAAAATTTCACGAAACAGCAAGATGGTTGAAGGATTCTGGATTACTCATTGTGAAATGGCAAAATGGAAATGTAACTGGTGAAGAGAATGGTTTATTCAATGTATACTTTAAAGACGGAGATGGAAATCTTCTCGAAATTATCGCGCATAGTTATGTTAAAGAAGATGTATTAGTACCACATTTACCATTAAACGTTTTATATGTAAGAGAAATCGGTCTTCCCGTTAAAAGTGTACCTGTATTTACAGAATGGTTGAAATCAAATCTCAATATGAAAACGATGGAAGATGGGGATATTTTCAACTTTGTTATAGGGGGCACAGCATATATTGTTGCAACATGGTGGCAACGACCTTGGATCCCGATTGCGATGAAAGCTTTACCACCTAAAGTGCATGTTTCTTTTGGAACACCGGACCCTGCATTTTTACAGCAAATCCAAATTAACTTTAAGAAAAATAGTGTCCCATTACAATGTAAACCTAATGAAGTATCATTTATTGAGCAGGGATATGCATTTTCAATTGTGCATACACCAGAGTTTCATTCTGATATTCCTAATAAATTAAAGTTACCACTTTCTATTTAAAGATAGAAAGTGGTTTTCATGTAGTTAAACAAAAGCATTTTAAACATTAATATAGATATATTTAGTTTCGATTTTCATCCTATAAAGATTCATTATCCGTACTTGTTCCTCAGTTAATTCTTCTTTATCCCAATACATATGCATTAAGCTATATTCAAAAATCTCCTTTAATTTTATAAACATAGGCAACTTGTCTATCATCTCTTTAGGTAGTTCATTTTCTTCTTGATACCCTGCAAATAGTGCTTTTGTAATAGAATGCTCATAGTCAACGATATTCCCATTTCCAGCAAATGAATATTCAATCGCACTATAAATAGGAACTGCTAAATCAAATAGGTAAAAATGTTTTTCACAGTCTTGAAAATCAATCATTGTTATATTTGAATTGTTTTCAACTAAAATGTTTTCTAACCATAAATCACCGTGAATTAAGCCGTAATTCGAAGTGGATTTTTCTAACCCCTTTATAGAAGTTAAAACGTCAGAGGCAATTTCTCTTATAGTAGTTTCGTCTTTAGGGATATACTTAAGAAAATTATATTCTTCATTTTCATACCAATCGTTTATATGTTTAACCGGTTTAGTCTTTTCAAAGCTTTTAGAAATACGATGTAATTTTCCAATTTGTTTACCAAGATTTCTAAATATATTAGAATTCCATTCGCACCTTGGTAAATGTATACCTGGAGCAGCTTTATATAATACGGCAAAAATCTCCTTGTCTAATGTTAACTTTTCTATTAAATTCCCATTAAGAGAATGTATTATTGGAGGAACTGCTAAACCATTTTCATATAAAAAGTTCGTATATGTAACTTCTTCTAACTGTTCTTCATATGTTTTGTAGTTTGTAATTCTAATGAAGTAAGTACCTTGTTGTGCGTGACATTGATACATTTCATTCGTTATAGATTTAATGTTAATAAAATTTAATGGATAGCGTTCATTTATTAATTTGAGTAGTTCTTTTTCTAGCTTGTTCATTGTAACGTCCTTTCCAAACTTTAATTTTTCACTTGAGAATGAAAAGATTCTTCATTTACAACATTCGTGTTTTATTTTTGATATCCTTTAAAATGAAGCATGATGTAATGAATGGCTCATTTTATAAAACACAAGAAATATCAAAAGAAAGAAACGAACCTCTTTTATACTTATAAATAAGGAGTGAAGAAAATGAATGAACATATACAGAAGATGATTGATTGGATTGAGAGCAATTTAAAAGAAGAATTTTCATTAAATGAATTATCTCGTTATATGGGTTATTCTCCGTATTACTGTTCTTTTAGATTTCACCAAGTAACAGGCATTAGTATTAGACGCTATATTCTTTTGAGAAGATTGTATTTATCTACGGAGGATTTGACGAATAATAGAAAGATAATACATATTGCATTGGATTACGATTATTCTTCGCAAGAGGCTTATAGTAGAGCTTTTAAGAATGTTTTTGGAATGAATCCAAGAGAATTCCAACTTAACAAAATGCCTGTTCAGTCATTTATTAAACTAAAAATAGAAGGGGAGTTTAAAATGAATGTTTCTAGAAAATTAGAGGTTGAGCAGTTACGAAATGCGAAAAGAGAGCTGTTTGATAAAGATGTACTAAACATATTAAATGGTCAAATGATGTATGAAGACTTTAAAAATGAAAAGCTAATGGGTGATTCTGAATACGCACCATTTAATGAGGCAATGTGTGTGAACCAGGCTACTACACAAGTTTTTAATGAAGAGTTTATTAAAACAAGAGCAGACGGACATAACAGTTCAGTAGAAAGTTATACAAAAAAGGTTATAGACCCGTTAGAAAACCTTTTTACGAAAAAGTATAAATGCATTGTTTTATGGTTTGGTGAAGATATGTTTTGCCAAATGAACCTACTTACTATACTTTCTTATCTTGAACAGTCTGGTTATGAAGGGAAAGTATACTTAAATAGTTTCAGAGAGGATGAATTTAAAGTAAATCAAATTGAACTTGAATTGGGGAATTATTCTTCTATATACAATGAAGTATTAGTAAACCATAAAAAGACTTCTCATAAGGTACCACCTGTAATGTATCAGGCTATAGACTTATATTTAGAAATGCTAAAAGAAGATAATATCGTAATGAAATTCATCTTTAAAAATCAAGGTTTATCAAATCAAGAATTATTAATAAAGTTGTTTCAACTTTTTCCAACAATCGGATATGGTGATACTCAGTACATAAATCTAATAAATAATATAAAGAAGAAAGCTGAACCTAAAATATAGGAACAGCTTTCTTCTTACAATTGTTCAAGTAACGCTAATTCACTCTCTACAAATAACATTAGTTCTTTAATCGTTTCTCCAGAAAAATCAAAACGAATTCCAGCCGCTTCATATACTTCCGTTAAAGATCTAGAGCTACCTAATGATAAAGCCTTTTTATAGTTTTCTATTGCTTGTTTAGGATTTTCTTTATATTGTTTATACATTTGTAACGCACCAAGTTGTGCGATAGCATATTCGATGTAATAGAATGGTATTTCGAATATGTGTAGTACAGGTAACCAGCCAGTTGCGATCCAATTTTCATACCCTTCAATATTTACGACGTTTGATTGGTAAGTGTTATGTAATTCTAAATACTTTTCATTTCTTTCTTTAGCGGTATGGTTAGGATTCTCATACATCCAATGTTGAAATTGATCAACGATAAGCATTTGTGGTAAATACTTAACAATATCTTTAAAGAAATCTAATTTTGCTTTTATAAACTCTTCGCTATTTTCATAAAATGTATCCCAATACTCCATCGAAAATAATTCCATCGTCATGCTAGCGAGTTCAGCTGATTCTGAAGGGATTTCTAAATATTTTTGTAGCTCTAGCTGATTCATACACTCATTATGAATACTATGGCCCATTTCATGGAGGAAAGTAGTAACATCATAATGTGTATGATTGAGATTCATGAAAATGAAAGATAATTGAGAAGCAGGTAAATATTCGCAAAATCCTCCTGGTCCTTTTCCTTTACGACTTTCTAAATCTAAGCAATTATTTTTATGCATACGGTCCAGCAATTTAGAAAATTCAGGATCTAGTTTGTGTAAAATACGAGAACTTTTTTCGATTAATTCACTTGCGTCTTCGATAGGTTTTAATGCTTTTTGATTTGGTGCGGTTGCTTTTAGGTCCCATGGACGAAGACAATCTACTTGAAGTTCAGATTTTTTCTCACTAAATATTTTATCGATAAGTGGTACTACGTATTTACGAATAGATTCAGCAAGCTCATAGCAGTCATCAGGCGTATAATCAAAACGTTCATGTTTTTTAAACATATAATCACGATAATTATCTAATTGAATGTTTTTCGCCTTTTGGTGACGGATTGCAATTAATTCATTTAATATATGTTGTAACTTATTTTCAACAGATAAAAACTTTTCGGAAATGAGTGTTTTTGCTTTTTTTCGTATATGACGATCCGGATCTTGTAAGTAAGACTGTAGTTCAGTAATTGTTTTCTCTTCACCGTCCCATAGTGCAGTTAAACCACCTGTAATTTCGAAGTACTCTGTTACTAGTTTGTCTTCAGTTATCTCTAAATCAATGTTTTTTTCATAAAATAATGTTTGCGCATTCTTAATTTTTTTATCTAGTAAGCTATACGTTTTTGGATCAAGTTCCATTCGAAAAGGAGACTCTAAATATTTATTATCAAATGAATTTTGATAACGTTTTAAAAGAGGCCTTACAAATTGTTGATCATGTTCAAAAGTATCTTTTATTTTTTTATTATCTGTATTACATTGAAAGGCGATATAGTGCGATCTTAATTGTTCTTCAATTTCCCAAATGAATGTAGATTGTTTTTTTAACCAGTTTTCAAGTTCTAGTTTTGAAGAAATCACTTCATTTTCTAAAGTAGAAAGAGTATTTTCTAATTCTAGAACGTTACTAATATCAATCGTATTTAAGTGTTGCATGAAATATCCCTCACTTTTTATTTATTCATGGAGATATTCTTCTTTTGCATTGCAATTCCTTTTTTACCCCAAAAATTTGTGCCTATTATACCAAGAATAATCATTATTGTACCAATGATATGAAAATAAGAAATTTGCTCGTGTAAAAAAATAACGCCAGCGATAATTGTAATAAGTGTAGATAAATTACTAAAAACACTTATTTTAGCTGCTTCAATATAAGATAAGGAATAGTTTAATAGCAATGCCGTTAGCAAGGAAGATAGTAACCCTAAATATAAAATGGAGATAAGAAATGTTCCATTCGTAAACGGTTTAAAGTATACCATTATTGTACCTTTATTTATATGGCTGGCGATCGCGATTGAATTAAAGCTAATAAAGCCGATTACTGTCATTGTGTAAGTTAAATCCATTAGTTTGAATTTCTTCGTCATTTTTCTAGCTAACACATTATAGAAAGCAGATGATAATGCCGATAGCAAAATAAGAATAATACCTATGAAACTAGTTTCATGAGTCCCTATACCATTCATGATAAATATATAAATGACACCGATGACAGAAATGAGTACAGATATTTTTTGCCATGTATTTGTATATTCTTTTAAAAAATAGGAAGCTAACATCATCGTAAATATAGGAATCGCCGCTTGTATAATTCCGGCTTCGGATGAACTTGTATACACTAAGCCAAATGCTTGGAAAGCAAAAAATAGTGCTGGATAAAATATTGCAAGTGGTAATAGGGCAAGTATATTTTTGAATGACATATTTAACTTTACGAAACCGAAAACAATGGGAATGCTTGCAGCTACGAAAGCAACTGTAAAACGATGAGCAAGTGTATCAAGGGGGCTCGTAACGGTTAATGCTAATTTCACAAACATAAAGGAGAATCCAATAATAAATGAATAGAGTAAAGCTGATAAATATGCCTTTGTTGTAAGTTTCATAATTTCACCTCATAGTAATTGATTTCTTACTGGCCAGTATACGTACATAGTAATCTTTATGATCTAGTGCTACAATGTGAATAATCACAAACTGTACCGGTACAAATTAAATGTTGAGGTGGTAATGATGTATAAGTATTTACATGTTTTCAACGACTTAGAAAGTATGATTCAAAATGGGGAGATAAAAGAAGGAAAGAAACTACCGTCTATTCGGACACTAGTTACGCAATATGAGTGTAATAAGGCAACAGTTATACGAGCGCTACATGAATTAGAAAAGCGTCATATTATTTATTCCGTCCCTCAAAGTGGATACTACGTTGTTCGAAAATCAGGGGCGGTTATAGAAAATAACGAGATAATTGATTTTGCTTCCTCAGCACCAGATCCAGATGTTTTCCCATATTTAGATTTTCAGCATTGTATTAATAAGGCCATTGATACGTATAAAAATGACTTGTTCGTATACGGAACGCCGAAAGGTTTACCGTCTTTAATTCCGGTCATTCAAAAACAATTAGCAAACTATCAAGTCTTCACTAAAGAAGAAAATATTTTTATTACGTCAGGTGTACAGCAAGCGCTAGCGATACTAACTTCTATACCATTTCCAAATGAAAATGAAACGATATTAATTGAACAACCAACATATCATCTATATATTGAATATCTAGAAATAAACAAAATTCCTGTGACCGGTATTAAACGTACGAATAAAGGTATTGACTTAAATGAATTGGAACGTATTTTTCGAACAGGTAAAATAAAATTTTTTTATACAATACCAAGATATCATCATCCACTTGGAACGTCTTATTCTAAAGAGGAGAAAGAAAAAATCGTACTACTGGCTAAAAAATATAATGTATTTATAGTGGAAGATGATTATTTAGCAGATTTAGAAACGGATTCAAAAGCAGATCCGTTATATAGCTTGGATCATGGTAATCATGTAATATATTTAAAAAGTTATTCGAAGATTATTTTTCCAGGTTTACGAGTTGGTGTAGCAGTAATTCCACCGGTTATTGCGGATGCTTTCCATACATATAAAAAGATTTTAGATATTGATAGCCCAATGATATCTCAAGCTGCTTTAGAAATTTATATAAAGAGTGGCATGTTTGAACGTCATAAAAATAAAATTAAATCGTCCTATCACGATAGATCTAAAAAACTAGCAGAAACATTAGAAAGAATGCATAATGAAAATCAGCTTTTTACATATACAAAGCAAAACACAATTGGAATCCACACTTGTTTAGAATTACATAAAACTAGTATTTCAGAAATACTTTTACAAAGACTAGGTGAAATGCAAATAAGCATTGATACGATTGATAAAAATTATGTGAGAGGTTTTCCGAAAGAAAGACTATTAAAGTTAAACGTATCGAATGTGAAGGAAGATAGGATTGAAGAAGGAATTCGTAAAGTAATGGAGGAAATCAAACAAGTGGAACGTATAACCTTTCAATTTAAAAAAGAAAAAATGAATTAGGAAGTTTGTTGTGAGTCGCAAAATAATTCTCTTGTTTGTGTGTATCGCTATAATAATTGAGGATATTGTTGCAACTGCATATTATAATAAAGATGATAATTATAATCCTTAAAAGATACATGGGTAGATTTATCAGAAGATAATCCCTACAGCCAATTCTTAATTACGGGGTTATAGCGGGTGTAAAGCAATTAGAACGTGATCTGATCCGTAGGCGGAAACATAAAGGGATTGAACTGAATAAGAAAGAAGGAAAATTTAAAGGTTGGTTAAAGAAATATCATAAAAATCATGCAGGAATGAATTATGCAGTAAAGCTTTATGAAGAGGTAGATATGAATGTAAATCAAATTTGTGAAATTACAAATGTGTCTAGGGCCTCATTATGTAGAAAGCTATCGGAAAGGAACAGTTGATGAGTTATACTAAAAATCAGAAATATATAATAAGGGATAAATTCCATAGAGAGGTGGAATTACATGCCTAAAATTGATAATATGTTAGCGATTCTATGGATGCTTCGCTCAGGTAAAAAAATTACTGCAAAACAAATTTCAGAAAAGTTAGAGATGAATATAAGGACTGTGTATCGCTATATTGATACAATTTCAACAAGTGGTGTACCTATAATTTCAGAACCAGGACATAACGGTGGATACACTTTATTGAACAATTTTATTGAGGCTCCTCTTTTCTTTGATTTTGAGGAGCAAACTTCACTATTTCACGCTGCTGTTTTTGCAGAAGAAGCCGGATATTATGGAGGTGAAGCATTAAATAGGGCCATTTCAAAACTAAGTAAATACTCAAATCAAGAGCAGGAAGCAAAGATAAACCGACATTTAAGTAGTCTAGAAGTAATAAGTCGATTTAGTTCATCCTCTATGGAACATTTTTTGAAGGAGTTGGAGCAGGCCGTAACTGATGGGTATTCAGTAAAAATTCTTTATTATAAAAGTGGGGAAAAGCAATTAAATTATAGATTGGTCGATCCGTACAGAATTATCTATTGGAATAATAAGTGGTATGTAATTGGATTTTGTCATCTTAGGAATGATATCCGTAGTTTTAGAGTAGATCGAATTGAAAATTTAATACTAACCGAAAATAAGTTTAACCGGCCAGAAAATTTTTCAGCACGTGACTTTTTTATAAAAAACCTTCTTCCAACTATAGAAGATAAGGAAGGGATTATTTCTTTGGTTATTAGTGGGGATAAAAGTGTATTGGCTGATATTTGCCAACATTGGTTTTTAGGACATTATTTACAAGTGCGGACTTCAAATAAAGCAGTTTTTCTTCTTGAAAAAGATATGATACATACATATGTACCTTATTTACTTTTACCGTATAACAAATCTATTAAAGTTATTGAGCCAATAAGTCTTAAGAAAAGACTTATTGAAGTTCTGTCGGAATTAATAAAATTTCATGAAGTATGATAACTTCCCTGACGTTAACTGTCAGGGAAGTTATATTATAATATCCATATCAATTGTGATTGGAGTGATATGGGATGCAAACAAAAAAAGTTTTTCTATATGTATTTAATACAATGTCGGACTGGGAATATGGATATTTAATTACCGAACTAAATTCAGGAAGATATTTTAAAAAAGATTTAGTACCTTTAAAAGTAATTACAGTAGGAGCTAATAAAGAAATGATTACTACTATGGGGGGATTGAGCATAAAACCAGATATTTCCCTTGATGAATGTACTTTTGAGAGTAAAGATCTTTTAATTTTACCAGGAGGGACTACTTGGAGTGAAGAGATTCATCAACCTATCTTGGAAAGAGTTGGCCAAGCTTTAAAGTTTGGTACTATTGTCGCTGCAATTTGTGGTGCAACTGAGGCCCTTGCAAATATGGGATACTTAGATACTAGAAAGCATACAAGTAATAATTTAGAATACACTAAAATGGTATGTCCTAACTATAAAGGAGAAAAGTTCTACGAGTTGGGATCTGCGGTATCTGATGCGAATTTAGTTACTGCATCAGGAATAGCTCCTCTTGAATTTGCGATGGAAGTACTGAAAAAATTAGATGTATTTGCACCAGATACATTACATGCATGGTATAACCTAAATAAGACTCATAAACCTGAATACTTCTTCGAGTTAATGAATTCATTAAATAGCTGAGCTGAAAAATCAACTTAGCAGATTTATATTTGTTTAAATAATAACCATGCTCTAGACAATGTCAAAGCATGGTTATTGAATATAACTTAAAAATGGTCATAAAGTAATGAAAATTCCTTAACGTTGTATATTCGTATTTTCCTGATGTTACCTCTATAAAAGGAAATATGATAACAATCATATACCGGAAGTGATAGAACTGAGTTATAAAAAGTAGAAGAAAAGTGTTACGTTAATACTTTTTAGAGCACTCAATTGCTGAGTGCTCTTTTTGTTTAGGACATAATTGTTTTAAATGGAAATAAACTACCAATAAATGATATCCTTAAAGTATAGCATTTACTTTGAATAGGAGGGTAATCGAGTCTATGGGGGTACGTATAGTCGATGATTTACAACAATTATCGTTGTTACTTATGTTCTTTAGTACATTTATATTTTACAGATACTTAAAAAAGGTAAGACGAGAGAGAAAATTGAATGGTTTTGAATGGACAATGTATTTTGTCACTCAATTTGCGACATTAATTTGGGCAGTCACTTATTTTATTAAACACTTAGCTGAATCGTAATTTCTATTCATTTCATCTAGCTTCCTGTTATCTATTAGGGATATAAATATAGTCCGTATATAAATCAATGACAACATCGCTCGTGATGACTTCTTGTAGTAATTTTGGAATTTTTTCATAATGGTACTATACACAAAATAAGCTTAGAAGATCTTCATTAGATATCTCTTCATTTTTTACATGTAAATAAATTGTTCTTAATTCGTTTAGAGAACAGTTACGGCCAATAACATACTCATTCATTCTGTATCCATCAAATTCAATTATCATGTTATTACTGTTAGATGCTAGCCAACGTTATAGCTTGAATTTTAGATGAATCTATTATACATTGTTTAAAATCTAGTGAGAATATATTTTTATAAAATGTGAGGTCATAGATGGAACAAAATAAATTAGTTTTAGAAGGACCAAAACGTCTTAAGTGGGAAACATGTAAAATTAAGTCCATACAGGATGAGGAAATTATCGTTAAAACAATTGCAGGTGCAATAAGTATTGGAGCAGAGTTACCACAGTATAAAGAATCGGATGGTTCAGATACAAATCCTATTTATCCAAGAAAAACTGGATATGAAAGTTATGGTGAAGTTATTCAAGTTGGTAATAAGGTAACAAATTTAAACGTAGGTGATAAAGTAGTCTCTTTTTATGGACATGAAACGGTAGGAATAGTTAAGGGAGATAAAGTAATTCGAGTGCCTAGTTATATAAAATCTAAAGTTGCTTTATTATCTATTCTTTCGTGTGATGCTGCTAAAGGTGTATTGAAACTAAATCCGCAAAAGGATGCAAAGGTACTTATAACTGGAATGGGAGTGATTGGTTTACTCACGTGTTATTTTTTAAAATACTATGTAGGTGTAGAGCAAGTGGATGTTGTTGAACCTAATAAAAATAGAAGAGAATTTGCAAAGAAGTTTGGTGCGAAAAATCTCTTTGATTTGGAAGAGAAAGTTATAAATACGTATAATTACGGTTTAGAATGTTCTGCTACAAATAGAGGGTTTCACACATTGCAAAAGGCTATTAATAGTAATGGGGCGATATGTATTCTTTCTGATGGTAATATAGAAGACCTAACATTAACCGCTGACTTTTATCGAAAAGAATTGCAAATCATTGGTTCAAGTGATGGATATGATTACCAAAAACGTGCAGATTGGTTTTTTAGTCAAATAGAACAGACGCCATGGATAGAAGAGATTTTTCAACATGAAATTCATTATACTGCACTTAAAAAATGTTTTGAGGAATTAAGTGAAGGAATAATTACTCCTTTAAAAGTATTTGTCTCATATAAATAAAATGACCATGTACTTATCACGTAGCTCACTTATATTTCGTCACTAATATGATAACAAAACGAGGAGTAGAATGTACGGGGATTTTTAATAGGTACAACGGGTTGTGTAAACAGGGAAGGGGTTTTGCTTTTTCATTATGTACAAATAGTATATTATCTTTCTCAATGTACATATTAAGTAAGGTATTTAATATCATGTACATAAAAGGCGGGGTAATATGGATGAAAATAAGAAAAATGAAGAATTGATTAAATTTAAGAAACAATGGTTTAATGAAGATAATCAACCAGTAGCTGGTATAGAGTTAGCTTTACCGCCTGATATAGGTAGCATGTTAGACTCGAAATCAGTTGATGATAAAAGTGGAGAAAGTAATAATGAATAAGTTTAATCTATACGCATCCATTTGGGTGCTTTTGTTTTTTTGACATTAGAAGATGGATCATCAAATCCTTATTGAAAAAAGGTTGGGCTAAATAGATCCATTTTCTATATATGTAAGTTTTAATTTTCACAAAAAAGTTTAATTAAAGTTCATTTAGAATGCTATATGAAATGGGAATGCTAATAACATTTACCATTAAAGGATTGGGCTATTATGCATATTATTGTTGAAAGCATTATTTTAATTCTCACTGGGATTCTTGCATTAAAAATGACAGGCAGTAAATCCGTTAGCCAAATGACAAGAGCTGAAATCATTATAGTAGTATCAATTGCGCGTATTATTGTAGAGCCTGTATTAAGTAGGAAAGTAGTCCCATCTATATTTGCAGCTGTAATATTTGCAAGCGTACTTCTTATCATTCATTTCTTTGAACTGAAATCAAGGAAGGCGGAACAATTTCTAAATGGCAGTAGCTTTGTAATTGTTGAAAACGGAGAGATTATTAAAGCGAACTTGATGAAGGCAAAAATGTCTGAACAACAACTTTATATGCAATTAAGAGAAAAAGGAATACATGATTTAAAGAGTTTGCAGCAAGTTACAGCTGAGCCGAATGGGCGTATTGGTTATCAATTAATAGAGAAAGCTCAACCGATAACTTTAGAAATGTTAGAAAAAATATTAGATCAGTACAATACAAAAAGGTAATTTCTCTTGAGAAAAGCTAATAACACAAGGGAAGTATTGGCTTTTTTGTTTTTCTAGAAAAGCATAATGGTTAATAAAAAAGAGTGGATTTTACACCAATCCTTAAATTAGATATAGGCTTATTAATATGCTATATTCAATGGACCTATAGTGACTGTGGTGAAAAAAGCAGCGTTACAATGAATAGGTCTTTCATGTGATATTAAACATGAGATAAAAATAAGGAGATAGAAATATAATGGAATTTTGGGAATCAAGCTTTATTGAGAAACAAACGATGTGGGGATTTGAACCTACAGAATCTGCAATTTTGACAAAAGATTTTTTTGTGGAAAAGAGCGTTAAAGACATATTAGTTCCGGGTATTGGCTATGGGAGAAACGCAAAGGTATTTATCGAAAATAGTATAAATGTAACAGGTATTGAAATTTCGAAAATGGCGATCGATTTAGCAAGAGAAAACGGACTAGAAGATGTTAGTATGTATCACGGTTCAGTAAGCGAAATGCCTTTTGATAATAAACTGTATGATGGGATATTTAGTCATGCACTTCTTCATTTGTTGAATGAGCAGGAAAGAGAGAAATTTATTAAAGATTGTTATAATCAGTTAAAACCTGATGGATATATGGTTTTTACAACTGTATCTAAAAAAGCTCCAATGTATGGAAAAGGAAGACAGTTGGATAAAGATTATTATGAGATAATGGAAGGTATAAAAATGTACTTCTATGATTCTGAATCTATAAAACAAGATTTTAATAAATATGGTCTAGTACAAGTTTCGGAAATTGATGAACCAAATAAGAATGTAGAAAATAAACCTTCAATTAATTTCTTAATGATAAAATGTAGAAAAGGCCTGTAAAAAATTAGTATATATTAATTGTATATTATGTATAAATAATAAAACAAACAAGAAATTATGAATGAATTAGAAGTCTTAATAGCGATAGGTCTAGAGAAACAAGATTAGATAGCGCTTAAAATATGGGGAAATACAGTGATAAAATGAGAAACAAAATGTGTTTGATATTTTTTGTGGAGTTTTAATGTCAGAAAAAGAAGAAATGGAGAAAATAAAATATGATTTTAGGAATTTCATATTTTGATATTTTTCGTACCATAATTATTGTATTGCTTTTTTTTCATTTTCTGGAGATTGAATACTTGGTATAATAAGAAATATAATGTTCCTAAGGTTTTTCAATGGCTTCCTAGAAGATGGGGGGAAAAGAAAAGTTTCAGAGCATTCGTCTCAATTAGATAAAAAGTTAGAAGCTGAAGGTAAAGGTATTTGGGTTACAATCTATGCTATAGATTTGTACATTGTAACTATTCCTTGTACCGTAAAAAAATATAAATTTTAATACATATATATTTATAGAAGGGACCGTTTCTTTTAAAAGATACAGTCCCTTCTATAAATTTGTCAATGTAATTAAGTGATGCGTAAGAACTCGTATCGTTATCCCAAAGTATCGCCTTATATACGTTTAATGAGTTTTATCCCCTCAACAAAGAAAAGCACTAAGTGTATAGTGTTCATTACAAACCATAACATGAGCTTTGAGTTCTTCACAGTTTTCAACTGACTTGATTTTGTATTAGACAATTCTATCTTTAAAGACATTAATATAATAGTATTAGACATAAAACCTAACAATATAAATCCGAATAAAGGTAAGTTTGTAATAGCGCCTATTACCATAATTGCTATGTATACTATAGTTAGCTTTTTAATATACTGTTTATCTTCTTTTAATTTATCTATATTTTTGGTTTTGAACCAGTTTCTTACTATTCTTACAAAAATAATAGTTTGAAATACTAGTACAATTATACTAACAAAGAGAAGGAACAAAGTTCTTAAATTATTTTCCATTAAACCGTTCATTTCGTATGTACCCCTTTTATTTATGTTTATAGTATGAAAATGTAATTTTCAAAGAACCTGCATGTGATTAGTAACGGTACTCGTTCTCTATTTTCATGTTACTCTATCCTTGTTAATTATGGAAAAGGACAAATCTAAGCATTTAACTGTTAGTATGGTATACCCTTTATATATTTTAGGTTAATTTTGATTGTTTGCATATAATTTTATATTGGAATAAGTAATACGTCAAAATGTTTTGTGAAAATTTCGGCTATTAATTGCTTATACAAAAGAAAAAGATTAGTAGGTGGTCATATCGTAATGGACGAAGTATACCTTATCTGTTGTCTGCTTAAAATGAAGTTTAACCATGTTGAAAATATGATTTTCATTTAGTATTTCTAGAAACAATAATGTGGTTAATTATGGTGAAATTTAAAATGGAGGAAAAACGTTATACCACTAGAGTGAATATATTCAAAGCCATATCATGTGTAGTGTTTAATATAATTAGGGGGAACTACATGACAAGAAAACAGATAATCATTACCTTATTTTCAATTACAGCGTTCATACTAATTTTAGTATCACTTGGTGTTTTTGAGGAAGAACTAAAAGAAACAGATTATAGTGAAGTTGTACAATTCATGGAAGATATGAAAAACAAAGAAGAAGTTGAGATTGATGTAGTTACTTACTATTCAGGTAAGGCCTCTTTAGAGAATAGTGTACTCAAACAACCAAATGGTTGGATTATTTATCGTTTAAAAGCTCGTTATGATAAAGTAACAAATCAAAGTTGGATAGATGTGACGCCTGATCTTAGCCGTTTTAAGAATGTGGAGAAAATTTCTGGGGATCTCATTACCTCGCACCAACAATGCGGCTATATTAATCATAATACAGACGAGAATAAAGGAAAAGTAGGATACATGTTAACAGAATGCTTCCATAAGTGGGAATACGATGTGAAGCCATCAGGGTTTGAAGGATATAGGATTAATTACACAGTATTACCGATTTTAGGTTTAAAATAAATTTAGTATTTGTTTTATCAATTTGTTAATCAATTAGCTGATACTGTAGCTGAACAAGTAATGTATGATATTAAATTTATATTTTAATAATAGTTTTGGCTTATCTTTTTTAGGCTATTTGCAATGAGTTGAATAACCTTTATTCTAAAATAGTAATTAAGGAAATTATTTAGTGTTAATATAAATTCTTATATATTGATTATGCACAAATAAAAAGGACAAGCATATAATAGAAATACCTATTAACTTTAAGTAACCTTAACTTTCGTTAATAGGGTATCTCAAAATCCCCAAAAAGAGCACTTGCGGAAACAAGTGCTCTTTTATTTTTTGTTTATTGAAGATGATTAAATTTCGTTCGACTAATATGGAATTTTAAACCATTATTTTATATAAAGTGGTAAAATAGGTAGGGGAAATTTGTAAGGGAGCGAGGGATTTGAAACTAAAAGAGCTGGCGGATTTGTTTTTGATTAAAGAAACCATTGGAGATATGAATGTAGAAATTACGGGATTAGAAATGGATTCTAGAAAAATAACTAGTGGAAATTTATTTATATGTGTATCAGGTATCGATGGTTTTCTTGAAGATCGACATCAATTTGTTGAAAATGCAGTGAAAAATGGCGCTGTGGCGTTAATTGTAGAAAGAGATGTAAATATTGAAATACCTAAAATAATTGTTAAAGATGCACGATACGCTATGGCAGTTATTGCGTCGCATTTTTATGGTTACTCATCTAATGAAATGAAACTAATTGGAATTACAGGAACAAATGGTAAAACAACTACTTTCTATTTACTTGAAAAGATTTTGAGTGATTATGGATTTCAAACAGGGCTTATGGGGAATAACGGAGTGAAAGTTGGTTCGAAATGGTATCCTACTGATATTAATACGCAAGAACCACCGATACTTCAGCGGAATTTGCAAACGATGAAAAATCATAATACAGATTATTGTGTTATGGAAGTTACCTCACAAGGTTTACATATGGAAAGAGTTAAAGGGTGTAACTTTAAAACCGCTGTTTTTACAAATTTAACGCAAGATCATTTGGATTACCACGGAACATTTGAGGAATATAAGCAAGTAAAAGGCCTTCTATTTTCCAGATTAGGAAATGACTTTTCTATTACAGATAAAAAATTTGTTGTATTGAATGCAGACGATCCGTCGGTAGAATACTTTAAAAAAATTACTTCAGCTGAGGTTATCACATATGGGATACATAATAAAGCAGATGTTCAAGCGAAGAATATAACTTTAAGCCCAAAAGGAATTCGTTTTGTAGTTGCATCCTTTAATGGAGAAATAGAAATCCATCTAAATCTAATAGGCCGCTTTAATGTATATAATGCATTAGCAGCAATAACAGCTGCATTGGTTGAAGGTATTCCGCTTACAAACATTAGTGACAGTTTATATAACTTAAAGAGCATTGAAGGTAGAATGGAAATTATAGACGAAAACCAAGATTTCCTTGTAATAGTGGACTACGCTCATACACCGGATGCGTTAGAAAATGTCCTCTCTACAATTAGCGAGTTTTCAAAAGGTAAAATCATTACTGTTTTCGGTTGCGGTGGAGATAGAGACGCGAAAAAACGATCTATAATGGGTGGAATTGCTGGAAGTTATAGTGATTTTGTTTTTATTACTTCTGACAATCCACGTTCGGAAGACCCGAAGGCAATAATTAAAGATATTGAAAAAGGATTTTCACAGAATAATAATTTGAATTATAAAATAGAAGTAGATCGTGAACTAGCTATAAATCATGCAATACACATGGCATCTACTAATGATATTGTTTTGATTGCAGGGAAGGGGCATGAAACGTATCAAATTTTAAAAGATTCAACTATTCATTTTGATGATAAAGAAAAAGCTCGACAAGCAATTATTAATAAAATGAATGAATTCAATTAATAGCTAAATAGTATTTCTAATAAAAATAATGTTTTAAATGAAGTTAAAACTAATAACGAAGCAATTTTCCAAGGATTTATAATTGAAAGGTAAGGGTGTTTCTATGAATATAGGAGGAAAAAACCTTACCTTTTATAGTTTTATTTATTAAAAACAAATGTTATAGCATTTGTTTTTAATAAAATGTGTCTTTCGTTTCGGACTATATCATAAGCTAATTCTTTTGTTTCAACTTTCATTTCTTGCCAGTCTTTATAAATATTTTTTAATAGATGTATCATTTTATCAGTAGGAAGGTTAATTTCAATTAAAGCATCTAATTCTTCATTCGTATGTAAGTCGATTTCTTGTATGTTTGAGTTAATAATGAAACAATTGATACCACCAATCTTTGTACCTTTTTTCATAGAATGGAGCACGTTTTTTAAATCTTCTTCTGATTTGACATGCTCTAAACTTGATACTGCAACGATATAATCATAAGTGTTAGGGGCAATATAGTAGTTTTCAATAGCTGCTTGTTCTGTTTTTATAACTTCAAATACATCATGTTCTTTGCTATAAGTTTGTAATTTTGTTAAAGCGGAATCCAGTAAGTCCACACAAGTAACAGTGCCGCTACCATTTTGTATCTTTTGTGCGATTGGAATGCTATTTCTTCCAACACCAGAGCCGAGGTCAAGTACTTGCAAGTTGTTTCTTCCTTCAAAGGAATCCAGTAAGTCCATAACTGTTTTAACCGGTTTGTATAGCCAAGAGCCGGTTTCAAATAGTTTATATTGTTCATAACAAAGATCGTGATATTTCTTTTCTTCGGTTCTTATGTAATCGATACGGTTCATATAGTTTCAGCTCCAATATTATTATTGCGAAATGAATGGGTAGGACAACCTTTTATATTTGTTTGAATTCGAAAAATACCACCAGCATGTGGATATTTTTTCAATTCGTCATCCGTCATTCTTGTCCTGGCGGTTGTAACATATAGGTCTGTTAAATTAGGTCCTCCAAATGTACAAGACGTTACATATAGCGCTGGAATTGGGATGCTTAATATTCGTTCTCCAGCTGAAGGATTCCATCTAGTAATCTTTGAACCTCCCCAATGAGCAATCCATAAACAACCTTCCTCGTCAATTTTCATACCATCAGGTAGACCTTCAGTTTCAGGAAAAATGATTACATCACTGGGATTATGAATTACTCCAGAGCATATATCATAATGAAAACGAACTACTTTTTTAGTAGGCGTATCAATATAGTAAAGGTATGTATGATCAGGTGACCAAGCTATGCCATTTGATGTATTTACATGTGAAACTTTTTTCTCTATCTTTAAATTATTATTTAAACAATACAAGGAACCAGCAGCATTTATACCGTATGTATCTGTAGTACCTGCCCAAAAACGTCCTGCTGGATCACATTTTCCATCATTAAAACGATTTTCAAATAAATGTGGTTCAGGATCAAAAATATGTGTTAGTTTTTCTGTTTTTACATTAATAGAATAAAAGCCGTTTTCCATAGCTAGGAGTAGTACGTCATCTAAATATGGAACAACACAGCCAATTTGTTGATTGAGAGCAATTACTCGGTTTGTATTAGTAGTAGGATTAAATATGCATAATTGTTTCTCCACAATATCAACCCAGTATAAAAGTTGCTTTTTTTCAGTCCAACAAGGCCCTTCAGCCAAACTAGCTTTCGCATCTAAAACTAATTCTATATTACTGATCAAGATTTTCACCTCGCTTTATAAGATATTTCTATAATTCGATATGAATAGAGGTAAACCTTTTAATCAAAAGATATTAAGATTTGTACTATAGAAAACTAATTTTCTCAAGTGATTAAAAAAATGTATAAACATGGAGAGGAAAATGCATATGATGTTTTATGAAATTGTTTGCTTTTCTTGCAAAAATGTATTTCGTGTTTACGAAGGTAGTGAAAAATATAAACGATTTAAAGAGAAACCGAAAGGAACATATTGTTGCGATGAGTGTAGCCACAAAATTCAATTAGAAGCGATAAAGCATTTATTTAGATAGCTTATATGTCCGGAAAAGTTTGACAATAAAAGCATTATAAATTATCATATGAAAAAACTAATATATAAAGTGGCATGGAAGAGAAGAGTAGTTAAGAAAGGTTACGTACAGAGAGCTCTAGTTGCTGAGAATGAGCGGTATAAATCTTAATGAAAAAAGACTTGGAGCTGCGCAAGGAACTAATTTGTTTAGGGATGGTGCGACGGATTCTCCCGTTATAGAGATAGGGTATAAGCATATTTTGCCGTACCTGAAGAGGTTAATATGGCGACGTATTAACAAACTGAGGTGGTACCGCGAAGTTAACAACTCTCGTCCTCAAGATGAATAATCTTGGGGGTGGGAGTTTTTTTATTGCATAAAACTGAAAGTGTGAAAACAAAAAATCAATTGAGGTGAATAATATATGCATTGGGCATATGAAGTAGCACATGAATTAATAAGGAAACATCCAAACAAAGAAACTTTTGTTTGTGCATCTGGAATCAGTCCATCTGGTTCTGTTCATATCGGGAACTTTCGCGAAATAATAACGACTTATTTCGTTGTAAGAGCTCTTCAAGATTTAGGAAAAAAGACTCGTTTTATATTTTCATGGGATGATTATGATAGGTTTAGAAAAGTCCCTAAAAATATTGATCCATCTTTTGCAAAATATATTGGTATGCCATACTGTGATATTCCAGATCCATATGGTTGTCATAACTCCTATGCAGAGCATTTTGAAAAAGAGTTTGAAGAATCGCTTCGAGTATTTGGGATTGAAGTGGAATTTATATATCAACATGCTGAATATAGAAGTGGAAGATATAACAAAAACATATTAGAGGCTTTATATAAAAGAAAAGAAATATATGATATTTTAATGAGTTTTAAAACAGGAGAATGTAGTGAAGAAGAGCGAGAGGGCTTTTATCCGGTTACATTATATTGTGAGAGATGCGGGAAAGATGCAACAACGATTACACATTTTGATGAAGTATTAAAAACAGTACGATATAAATGTGAATGCGGAAATCAAACTGAATTATCGGTATTAAATACAAATAAAATGAAACTGAATTGGAAAGTCGATTGGCCGATGAGATGGATGATAGAGGATGTTATTTTTGAACCGGGTGGAAGAGATCATTCATCAGAAACAGGTAGTTATAATGTATCAAAGGAAATTGCAATGAAAATATTCAATCGTGAAGCTCCTCATTATATTGCTTATGATTTCATTGGTATTAAAGGGAATCATGAAAAAATGTCAAGTTCTTCAGGGAATAGTATTACACCTAGTGGTTTGTTAAAAGTGTATTTACCAGAAGTGATTCTTTTCATGTTTGCTAAATATAGACCAAACGCAGCTTTTCATATCGGTCTTGATGAAGATGTAATTCGCAATTATACAGAATATGAACGATTGAAAGATAGTTATGAGAATAAAACGCTCAAAAATGAAGATTTATTTGATGCAATTAAACTTTCTAGAGTTGATAGCAGAATTAAAGAATATCCGAAATTTAATCAAGTAGCAGGAACGTTACCGCTATTAAATTTTGATTCGTCTATTTTACAAGGTATATTAGAAAAAATAGATAGGAATTATGCATTAGAGGATATGATAGCGATAAGCAAACGTGCAGAGTATTGGGTTAGAAACTTTCAAACTGAAAAATTAATTGCTGTAAATCAAGAGAGAAATATAGAGTTTTACAACACATTAGATGAAAGACAGAAAGAATGGTTAGTAGAAGTTTGCAATATACTTCGTTCTAACAAAGATTACTCTAACTTAATGGAGCAATTGTATTCGATTTGTCACCATGAAAATAAAAAAATAATGAAAGAAAATCAAAAACAATTATTTATTATTATATATAAGCTCATTATGAATCAGTCCAGTGGCCCTCGAATACCGTTATTAATACATGTAGTAGGCATCGAAAAGTTTATCACATTATTAGATTTCTAAAAAATAAAGGGAACGCAAGTACTCAGCTAAGTACTTGCGTTTCATATTTTGCTACCGTGAATACATTTTCGGACATTCATCACCACGTGGTTCATAAAAACAATGACTTTTAAATTGCCCTGCAAATGGCTGGTTATACCATTCAGGCGGACAAGCTCCAGTTGGACGAAAATACCAAAGAGCCCAACGTGCTGGCCAGCGCCATTCACCTTGTAAAACTTTTCTAGCGATATCCTTTTCTGAGTCGCGAGCACGCTGATAAAAATATCCGTATTGCACTGCTTCAAATCCACCAGGACTTTGATATACTGCATCACGTACAGAACGAAGCTGTTTAAAATCTAAGCAATCACAAAATACACGATTTACTACTACGCAGCCAACAAGTTGTTCACCTTGCCGTCCTTCTCCTTCAGCTTCAGCACGAATTAAACGAGCTAGCAAATCAACATCGCTTTCGTTATATGGAATAAGGGGCATAGTGCTACCACCTTTCTTTACCTGTTATAGTAAAGAGTGTATGTATGAAAATAAGCTAGGTGCTTTTCTATATGTAAATTTATTAATTTTTCAGAGGAGCTTTTGTGAAAAAAGCTAATTAGTAATTGTAGACTAATATAAAAGGGGAGTGATAATATGTATCGAATTCATAAAGAACATAGCATTTACGCAATGTCACCAGAAAATAAACCATGTATGGAAGTGGAAATTGGGAGTCGCCTTGTATTTGAAACATATGATTGCTTTGAAAATCAAATTGATTCTGAAGATGTTGTGTTTCAAGAATTAGATTGGAACCGGATTAATCCAGCGACTGTCCCAGTATATATTAATGATGCAGAACCTGGTGATATATTAGTTGTAACAATTGAAAAGATAAAAATTGCAGAGCAAGGTGTTTTAACTACAGGGGCAAATCTAGGCGTAATGGGTGAAGAGCTACATGAAAATACAGTGAAGATCGTCCCAATACATAATGAACATGTTTTGTTTTCAAATGAACTACAAATCCCGATTAATCCAATGATCGGTGTAATTGGTACTGCACCCAAAGAAGAGAGCATTTCATGTGGCACACCTCATGATCACGGTGGGAATATGGATTGTAAAGAGATAAGAGAAGGGACAACATTATTATTACCTGTAAATGTTCCTGGTGCTTTATTAGCATTAGGTGATTTACACGCAGCGATGGGTGATGGTGAAATTGGTGTTAGTGGAGTAGAGGTTGCTGGTGAGGTGACGGTAACTGTTCAGATTATAAAAGGAAAGAAATGGCCACTGCCAATGGCGATCCAAAAAGAAAAACTTATGACGATTGCTTCAGAGAAATTGTTAGATGATGCAGCGAATCGCGCTGTACGTAATATGGTGACATTTTTACATGAGGAATTAGAAATGTCTACAGCAGGCGCAATGCTTTTATTATCAGCTGCAGGCGATTTAAAAGTATGCCAAGTTGTGGACCCGCTGAAGACTGCTCGAATGGAACTAGGTATGAATTATGCGGAGAAGCTAGGTTTTAATTTGAGTGAATTTCATATTAAATAAGAATGATAGAAGAAGGATGCTGTTGTATAAAAGTATCCTTTTTTAATTTACGGATGATATAAAAACAGGTAGTATTTATTTTATATAATTGAATATAAGATTGTGGATCGAAAAAGGAGTAAACATATGGTTAAAATTATGATTGTAGAAGACGATATGAAAATTGCTGAACTATTATCAACACATGTCGCGAAATACGGGTATGAAGGAATTATTGTATCGGATTTTCAAAATGTATTAAACATTTTTTTAGAAGAACAACCAGAGTTAGTTTTATTAGATATTAATTTACCAAGTTTTGATGGCTACTATTGGTGTCGTCAAATTCGCGGAGTTTCTACATGTCCGATATTATTTATTTCGGCTCGTGAAGGCACGATGGATCAAGTTATGGCGCTAGAAAACGGCGGCGATGATTTTATTTCAAAGCCATTCCATTACGAAGTTGTAATGGCGAAAATTCGTAGTCATTTAAGACGTGCTTACGGAGATTATGCACCGAAAGTAGAAGAACGGATGGTCGAGCAACAAGGTCTTTGTTTATATCCTGAAAGGCTTGTATTGAAATTGCGTAATCAAGAGATTGATATAACGAGAAACGAAGCCATTTTATTAGAAATGTTAATGAAAAATTATCCGCGTGTTGTGGGTAGAGAAGTGTTGTTGAATAAATTATGGGATAGCGAATCTTATGTTGATGATAATACTTTAAGCGTAAATACAACTCGTGTGCGAAAAAAGTTAAAAACGTTACAGATTGAAGATGCGATTGAAACGATTCGTAGTGTCGGTTATAGATTACATATTACTTGGGATACTGGTATGGAGAAATGATAAAATTATTTATTCGTGATCATATACCACTTATTTGTTTTACAGCAATCCAATTACTAGCCATATTTCTTGTATATTGGTTTGATGGGCATAACCATATTGCAACGGCATTATATGCAATGTTTTTAGGTGTCTTTTTTATGGTAGTCTATTTAGTATTTCGTTACTTTACACATCGCTCTTTTTATGAACGATTAGCAAATCCGCTTGAATCTTTGGATGAATCTGTTCAAAAATCTGATTTTTCAGCTGTATCTACTGCGCTTCAAGACCTACTTGAGGTGCAATATCGCCATTATCAAAATCAGCTGCAAATACAAGAGAGAAAAAATAGTGATCATTTAACCTTTATGAACCAGTGGATTCATCAAATGAAAACACCTTTATCTGTAATAGAATTAATTACACAAGATGAAGTAGACCCACGTTTTGAAAGTATAAATGAGGAAACAGATAGATTGAAAAAGGGGTTAGAGATGGCTTTGTATGTCGCACGTTTAGAAGCATTTACCCAAGATTTTTATGTGGAAAAAGTACAGCTACATAAAATAGTGAATGATTCCGTGCATGAACATAAACGCTTCTTTATCCGGAATTTTGTATATCCAGAGCTTAAAATTGATAAGGATATTACTGTGGAAAGTGATGCAAAATGGTTACAATTTTTAATTGGACAAATACTATCGAATGCGATTAAATATTCGTCAGGTAGTAGAGAGAAGATTAAAGTAAATGCTTGTAAGGAAGGTAATAACGTTAAACTTGAAATTATCGATAGTGGTGTAGGAATTCCGAAGCAAGATTTACCAAGAGTGTTTAAACCTTTCTTTACAGGAGAAAATGGTAGAGATTTTAAAGAATCAACTGGAATGGGGCTATATCTTGTATATGAAATTACGAAACAATTAGGACATAGTGTAGAAATCCATTCAGAAGTTGGTAAAGGTACCGTTGTACGTATTATATTTTTTAATGTGTAAATAAGTGATCTAGGCTAAAGAACTTTGGAGATAAGTTTTTTAGCCTTATTTTATCCCGCTTTAATGGGCAGTCCGATTGGTTCAGCTAATAATTAGTGGGGGATGAAGAAAACTTCCATTGATTAAAGTTTCACCTTATAGCGATTATATGAAATGGTAAAAGGTCATCTTAGTATGTATAATGACACGCTATTAAATACGATTGTTAAATTAGAAGTATTTAATAAAAAGCTGATAAATAGTTTTTGTAAGAAAAAAGCCACCCCTTTGAAAGAGATAGCTTCATGAATACATCCTATGAATAAGTGTATCAACATTAATAAGTATAATGTTCGAATTCGTGATATGTTTTGTAGATTATAATAGAATTGGTCTTTTGTTTTTTCATGATACAGTATTGTAATTAAGTAAACAAACTTAATAGTTTATATCCAATTAATCCTAAAATAGTGATGGGAACCATCATTAAGAAAGAAGAAATTCGATTAGCATTAGAGCGTTCTAATACAAGAATCAAGATAATGCCGACTATCACTTCGGTATATCCAACAGGTAACATGTGACTATAGTCTTCAAAATTTAAAAGAATGTGAAGTCCATCCGTTACAAAAA
Organism: Bacillus sp. EE-W1; assembly: GCF_009760835.1. Lineage (NCBI taxonomy): Bacteria > Bacillati > Bacillota > Bacilli > Caryophanales > Bacillaceae > Bacillus > Bacillus sp. EE-W1. The sequence goes on from NZ_WIPE01000063.1 coordinate 183,798, forward strand.
CTCCACTAATAAGCGCGCTTCCGAATTTATGAAGTGGATTTGTAGTATCTTTCCATAGAAAACCTGCAATTCCAAAGATAGTTCCTCCTATAAATGCACATACAATCCATACAGATATAAAATAAATAGAGTGAGCTACATTTTCAATAACTATTGCATAACCATAATAGCCTAATACCATACCGAGTAGTGCAAGGATACCAGAAAGTATAGCTGTACGCTTAGAATAGCTAAAGCTAGCCACAAAAAAGGATGGGACTAACCAAACGCTTCCTAGATTAGCTAATGAATTCCAATGTCCTGGAAGTATACCTTGCCCCAATTTAGTTAGTATACCAACAATTATCCCTACTATAATCGGGATGAGAAAAATCCTTAAAAACATATTTAACTTTGTGATTTTTAATGTCCTGTCCATAAATTCAATCCTTACATTAGTATTTTCTGTAAACATATAATAGCTTATTACAGGGGGATAATCAATAAAAAATTATCGAAAAACAATAAGTGGTTATTGGATAACGAATAACATTTTGTTTTTATAATTAGGTGAATAAAATATCAAGAACTCGTTACTCAACCAAATGGTAAATCAAATAATATATGCAAGTAATGAGATTGCCCAAAACATGTAATTCAACTTAGTATAAATCTCTCGTATTTTCATGAAATGATTTATGATAAAAAGGAAACGAAAAGGGATTGATATAGTTTCCTCCTGTTTTTATTTACAATTTATTAGAAGGAGGGATTTTTTACTAGTTGTGAATGATAGGGGGATTGTAATGGATATTCGAAAAATAAAATATTTCATAACGGTGGCAGAAGAATTAAACTTTAGCCGTGCAGCAGAACGTCTAATGATGGCACAACCTCCTTTAAGCCAAGAAATTCGTAAATTAGAAGATGAATTAGGGGTCCAACTTTTTCATCGAACAAAAAGAGTGGTTGAGCTTACCGATGCTGGGAAAATATTTTTAGAAGGGTCTCGGCAAACGTTACTTCAAGTAGAAAGAACTATTAAAGAAACACAGCTTGCGGATGAAGGAAAGATTGGACATTTAATCATCGGTTTTGTCGATTCTACAGAAACGGTTATAAACATATTAAAAACATTTCGAGAACGCTTTCCTAAAATTCAGCTTATATTAAGCGAGATGACAACAGACCAGCAAATAAAAGCACTCTATGAAAAACAAATTCACATTGGATTTATTCGTTCTAAGCAGAATAATGAAATATTGTCTTCCGAAGTTTGTTCTAAAGAACGTTTAAAATTGGTTTTACATGAAAATCACGCATTAGTTTCGTTACCTAATATTTCTATTAAAGAACTAGTAGATGAACCATTTGTTTTATTTCCTCGTCATTTCGGTACTAACTTTTATGATTTAATTATTAGTTACTTTTGGGAACATGGAGTAAGTTTAAATATTGTTCAAGAAGCAATTCAAATGCAGACGATTGTTAATTTAGTTGCAGCAGGAATGGGGATTTCTGTCGTTCCATCATCGGTGGAGAGTTATAAAAAATCGGGAGTCATATATAAAGATATTCAGGAACATACACCGGAAATAAACTTATACGCTGGATGGAGGCAGGATGAAAAGTCTGTCGTGCTCGAGAACTTCTTATCAGTTGTTAGAGAGATTTATACGACTTCACAATTTGAATTTGAAAAGTAAAGGCCCATCTTGATTGGATGGGCAGTAGTGATTTGGGAAAGGTACTATATTTATTGTTAAGTCACTGACGATTTAACCTGTTTTACTTGGGTCATACTCAATGAAACCTTTTAATACACTATCAATTTGACCCATAATTTCAGGTGACAATGTAACGCTAGAAGCAATTACATTTTCTCTTATTTGCTCCGGATCTGAAGCGCCAATAATTGCAGAGGAAACAGCTGGATTTTGTAGTACCCAAGCAACTGCGAGTTGAGATAAGGTAAGATTATTTTCAATTGCAATAGGATTAAGTTTCTGTATAGCAGTAAGTACATTATCACTCATCCAACGTTGTACGAGTTTATTGAAAAATGGTTTTCCTGCATCTGAATTAGCACGTGAGTGGGCAGGGATTGGTTTACCTGGTTGATATTTTCCAGTGAGAATACCTTGTGCGAGGGGAGACCAAACAATTTGGCCAAGTCCTTCACGTTGGCATGTTGGAATCACATCAGTTTCTATAACTCGCCACAACATCGAATATTGAGGTTGGCTAGCGATAAGAGGGATTTTCAATTCTCGTGCAAGTGCTGCACCGCGTGTGATTTGTTCCGATTTCCATTCACTTACGCCTAAATAAAGGACTTTTCCTTGTCTTACAAGATCTGAGAAAGCTAACATTGTTTCTTCAAGAGGTGTTGTTGTATCGAATCGATGTGCATAATAGACATCAATGTAGTCTGTATGTAGCCGTTGTAACGATGCATTACAATTTTCTATAATATGTTTTCGTGATAAACCTCGATCATTTTTTCCAGGTCCGGTCGGATGACATACTTTTGTACAAAGTTCTATACTTTCTCGGCGTGTTCCTTTCAAAGAGCGACCAAGTACTTCCTCGGCAATAGTGTCCGAATAAACATCTGCAGTATCGAACGTTGTAATACCAACATCTAATGCGGCTTTCACACATTCATTTGCGGTATCTTCATTTACTTTTCCGCCATGGTTTATCCAGTTCCCGTATGCAATCTTGCTTACTGTTAATCCACTGTTTCCTAGTTTGCTAAATTCCATTGGAGAATCCCTCCTTAAAAATGATAACTTTATTATAAGAACTGAAATGTAGTCTGTATAATATAAAATTAATCATACAGTTATATAAAAATTATATAAGAGGGCGTGCTTAGAAGGGAATTATTAGGGGAATCTTAAAATAAAGGTATGCTTGTTCAATTTGATGTTAAGAAATGATAAATTGCCTTGGAAGAAAGCGATCTTTATTCCAGCACATATAATTGCATTTACTCATACAGTACTAGTATGGTACAATATGGTTATTAACGACGGAAAGGAATGATGGGTGGACGATGATTAACTAATCTTATTTTTAAATGTTGAAATTCAATAAATTTCAATTTCTAAAAAATAGGATTAGTCTGCCCAATTTCCATACAACGGTATTGCTATTTATGTTACGCAATAGCTTATTTGGGTATAAATATTTTAACGACTAATCCTGCCAAATTTATTTGGGAGGATTTTTTTATTCTCCCTTAATGAAAGGGATCGGTATTATGAAAGAACTATTAAAATTAAATGATGTTTATGTTGAAATTAAGGAAAATATGTTGTTAGAGAAAATGAATGTGACAGTAAGACAAGGGGATGTTATTGGATTAATTGGTAAAAACGGGGCTGGTAAATCAACGTTACTTCAATTAATAAATGGGAAGATTGAACCATCAAAAGGTACTGTTGAATGGATGCAAATGAATATGACAACAGCATATGTTGAACAAGAAATAGAATCATTTGTTAGTAAGGATATAATTGCAAAAGAAGCGGAACTTCTTGCAAAATGGGGCGTGCCCACGAACGATTTTCTAACTTTAAGTGGTGGTGAAAAGCTAAAAGTTCGATTAGCAAAAGGGTTTGCCCAAAATCCTAATGTCTTAATATTAGACGAACCGACAAATCATCTAGATGAGATGAGTACGGAATTTCTTATTAAACAAATAAAAAATATGAAAGGTACAGTTATCGTCGTATCACATGATCGATATTTTTTAGATGTTGTTGCGACTAGAATATGGTCAATTGAGGATAAGAAATTAATTGATCATAGCGGGAATTATACGAGTTATATGAAAGCACGTGAACATAAAAGAATGACGCAACAGCGTGAATATGAAAAACAACAAAAGAAAATAGAACAAGTAGAAACACATATAAAAGAATTAAGTTCATGGTCACAAAAGGCACATGCGCAGTCTACAAAACAAGAAGGTGTTAAAGAATTTTATCGTGTAAAGGCGAAGCGAATGGACGCGCAAGTTAAATCGAAACGAAAACGTCTTGAAAAAGAGCTAGAGAAAACGAAAGTAGAACGTGTGAAAGAAGATTATTCAGTTGAATTTTCTATTCAAGCGAGTAAAAAAGTAGGAAAACGTTTCTTAGAAGTAAAACAATTGCGGAAAGAATTTAATAAACGAACATTATTTGAAAACGTTAATTTTACAATTCAGCACGGTGAGAAGGTTGCGATTATTGGACCGAATGGTAGTGGGAAAACAACGTTACTAAAGATGATTATGGGAACAGAAACTGCTGAAGGAGAAGTATGGATTTCACCATCAGCAAACATTGGTTATTTAACACAAGAAGTATTTGATTTACCACTTGATAAAACACCAGAAGATTTATTTTATAAAGAGTCATTTGAAGAAAGAGGGAAAGTTCAAAATTTAATGAAACATTTAGGTTTTCAAGCTTCTCAATGGAAAGAGCCGATTGAGTATATGAGTATGGGGGAACGAGTAAAATGTAAGCTTATGGCTTATATTTTAGATGAAAAAGATGTACTTATTTTAGATGAACCGACGAATCACCTTGATCTGCCATCACGTGAACAGCTTGAAAACACATTAGCTGAGTATAATGGAACACTTGTTATCGTTTCTCACGATCGATATTTTTTGGAGAAAACAACTACGGCAAAACTTGTGTTTGTAAACAATACGATACAAAAGCAGCTCGAAGAACCTACGAAAACAAGAGATGAAATTGAAGAGCTACGTTTAACGTTAGAAACAGAAAGACAAGAAGTATTAGGGAAATTAAGCTTTTTAACTCCTAAAGACAAAGAATATAAAGAACTAGATGAACGGTTTATGGAACTTACGAAGCAGATTAAGGCGCTTTAACGTAAGTAAGGGGGATTAGACATGGGAGAAGAGGATTTGACTAAGCTATTTAAAATAGATTGTGGTGATATATACCTACAAGAGTTTACGGTCAAAGATGCGGAAAGTATTTATAAAATAGCAAATCAACCGGACATAGAAAAGTTTTTACCGGACTGGAAATCAACGAAAGAACAACGAGTTAATTGGGTTACAAATTATGAAATACCAGAAAATAAAGCATTTCTTAATGCAGTGAGAACTACGACTAACATAGATGATCACATATTAAGACTAGGAATATTTAAGAAAACGACAAATGAATTTGTTGGATGGTGCTGCACAAGTATGAAAGATGAGATTCCTGCACCGAATAGAGAAATTATGTATGCTGTTTCAAGTGAATATCATAATAATGGATATGCAACGAAAGCAACTAAAGGACTGATTGACTATTTGTTTGAAAATACAAATGTGGATGTCCTTAACGCAATTGCAGTAATAAACAACGCACCTTCAAATAAGGTCATTGAAAAATGTAGATTTACTTATTTGGGTCAACAGATGATAGAAAATCAAATTTATAATCATTATGTATTGAGTAAATCCGAATGGATAAAAAATAGTGCTCTTTAAAGGGAGTGATCATGCAATGCAAAAAGCTTAGAGTTATAACTCTAAGCTTTTTGCATTCTAATGTACTAGTTAACCATGTTAAAGAGTAGATTCTGGATGTGCTTTTCACCAAAAACAAATGCATCAAGTTGTACATGCGAGATCCATTTCATAAACAGTATATTCAAAAAGGTATTTGGAAAATTTTGTCGAATATATGTATCTATGAAAAAACTAATTTCTTACTCAAATCATCCTACACATGAATCACTTTAGGCTTTCGTATAAGAATGCACGGCAAAAGTGAAGACAGCGAAGGTTTGCATTTAAAATTAATGATTGAGTGTTAGTGGGTTGCATGTTTTAAAATATGAAATAGTTTAAATGAGGGGGAAAGCGTATTATCATTTGGTTTCGTCACTTACCACAAATAAGTATGGATTTGTCAGAATGGACTCCTTTTATACAAAATGATTGGCACCGAAAACATTATATGAAGTTTGTATATGTACTTCAAATCATTATTTTTCTAATACCGTATTATTTTGGAGCAAGTTTCACTCATATTAATATATTTTATCTTATCATTTTAGGTATTTTAGTCTTCATCATTCATGAATGTCTACACATTATTGTTATAAATAAAATGGGGGATATTAGCTTAACTTGTAGCGGAATATTTTTTTGGCTAAATACAAATGCAATCCTATCCAAAACGCGGTTTTGGATTTTTATGAGCTTACCTATTATTGTACTATCGGTCATTCCTGGCATTATATCATCTTTTGTATCAGGCAATTTTAAGTCAATCTTATTATTTGTATGTTGGATAAACGCAATATTTTCTGCTTCAGACATATACAATTCTTTGTTAATTGCGATCAAACCGAAGCAATCAATTTTTTGTAGAGGGTATTATAAAGTGAAAAAGAATTAAAATGGTGACGCAAAAACATTTCAATTAAAAGCGTTAGTTAAAAATATAATTTTGGGAAGGAAAAGACCGATAAAGCAATCGGTCTTTTCTCATTTTTATAATAAAGGTTTGATATACAATTGTATTTCCTATCACTATACAATTATTATAAGATAGTTATGCGTTAATTTTAATTTGTATATAGTATTATTATCAGTTTTTTTAGAAATCTTACAAGCGTGTAAGATAAATGAAAGATGAATCAATATGAGCTATAAGAGAATTCATTTACACTCTATTGTGAGAAGTGCAAATGAAGGGAGAATAGAAATGGAAATTTTACATGCGAAAAATATTAATAAAGTATATAAAGGGAAAATACCTTTTAAAGCATTAGTAGATATTGATTTATCAATTCAAAAAGGTGAATTTATAGGGATTATGGGGCCATCCGGGAGCGGGAAAACAACGTTATTAAATATGGTATCTACTATCGACTCTCCGACATCGGGAGAAATAGTAATAAATGGTACAAATCCTTTCCACTTATCATCAGAAGATTTAGCTTTATTCCGTAGGAAACAATTGGGATTTGTTTTCCAATCATTTAATTTACTTAGCACGCTTACAGTGAAGGAAAATATCGTATTGCCGATGACATTAGATGGCGTTTCTGTGCAAGAAATGAACAAATGCGTACAAGAAATCGCAGAGAAATTAAATATTACAGATATATTGAATAAAAGAACGTTTGAAATATCAGGAGGCCAAGCTCAAAGAACAGCAATTGCTCGTGCAATTGTTCATAAGCCGCAATTATTACTTGCAGATGAACCAACAGGGAATTTAGATTCTAAATCTTCAAATGATGTAATGGAGATGTTAGATACTCTAAATAAGGAAGAAAAAGCTACGATGATGTTAGTGACTCATGATCCGTATGCAGCGAGTTTTTGCAGCCGAGTAATTTTTATTAAAGATGGTCAACTATATAACGAAATTTATCGTGGTGAAAGCAGGCAAGCATTTTATCAAAAGATTATGGATGTCCTTTCTTTGTTAGGAGGGAAAAGGCATGACTTTTCGTCAATTCGCATTTAATAATATTTTTCGTAATAAGCGTACATATGCTGCCCATTTTTTAAGTAGTGCATTTTCTATAATGATTTTCTTTACGTATGCTCTTTTATTATTCCATCCTGATTTACAGGGGGAGTTGAAATCGACAAGTAAAACAATAAGTACATTTGGTACATTAGGATTTGAAGTTTCTCAAGGTTTGATTTTTGTCTTTTCATTCTTCTTCATTCTATATTCAGTGAGTTCGTTTTTAAAAACGCGTAAGAAAGAATTTGGCATTTTAATGATGCAAGGTATGTCAATGAGACAGCTTAAGAAGTTATTGTTAATTGAAAATATGTTAATTGGACTTGGTTCAATTTGTATAGGGGTTCTTATTGGACTTATATTTTCTAAACTAGTTTTATTAATAAGTGCCAGTGTATTAATGATTAGTAACGGCTTACCTTTTTATATGCCAGTAAAGGCGGTATTATTAACTGGCATCACGTTTCTATTCTTATTTTTAATTGTTTCGCTAGTTACTTTTAAAATGATAAAAGTAACAGAACTTGTGGAACTTATTCAAGCAGGGGAAAAGCCAAAGCCTGAACCGAAATCGTCAATTTTATTATCAATTTTTTCTTTATTTAGTATAGGATATGGCTATATTTTAGTATTTCGCTTTATCCCAAGTTATAGTTTTATTACGCTCGGAATGGGTGTTCTCCTAGTAATTATAGGAACGTACTTTTTATATACACAGTGTAGCGTTTATATATTGCATCTTGTGAAAAGGAGTGAATCTTTCTTTTTAAAGAGAACCAATATATTAACATTTTCAGAATTAATATACCGTATGAAAGATAATGCAACAATGTTTTTTATAGTATCTATTATTTCAGCAGTTGCTTTTACAGCAATTGGCACGACAGCAGCTCTTGGAAACAAAGATTTGGTAAGGATGACAAACCCGTATACATTTCTGTATACAGCTCCTGATAAAAATAAAATAACGGATAAACATCTCTCGATTATAAAAAAACATCTTGCTGATTCTAATATTCCATATCGAATGGCTTCCACTTCAGATATTTATACAGAAAGTAATGTAAATGTAATGAAGTTAAGTGAATATAACGAACTTGCGAGAGCACTCGGGTACCAACAAGAAACGATTGAAAAAGAAGATGAAATGTTATTAATCCCTGGAGTCGTATCACAAAAACAAGAGTTTAAAAATGGTGATTATAAAAAGAATATTGAAGTTATTCAAGGCGATTGGACAAAGACATTTCATGTAAAAAAAACTGTAGATAATTTAGTTTTGCCACACGATACGGAAGGGATTAATATTGCGATTCAAGATCATGTGTATGATGAAATTCCGCTTAATAGTAATCTAGATTTTGAAAATATTATCCAATATCGAACTTATGGATTTGTTGTAGATGATTGGATAAAAACAAAAGAGATTTCAAACCAATTAAGTGACATATTCGATCAAGATCCTAGAGACATACATTTTGAATTTAGAGCACTAACTATAGAGTTGTTAAGTGCAAAACAAACGAATGGGTTATTACTTATGGCAAGTGTTTTAGTTGGAATCGTCTTCTTTACTTTCGCTGCTAGTTTTATTTATTTCCGGTTATATACTGATTTGGACCGCGATCAGCAGCAATATAAGATGATTTCGAAAATGGGATTAAGTAAACGAGAGTTGAAAAAAGTTGTAACAAGACAATTAGTATTAATGTTCTTCTTACCGATTATCGTTGCAGTGATTCATACTGTGGTGGCTTATATGGCATTACAACAATTAGTCGATTTTTCTATTATGGATAGCTCTATCATAATTTTAATTTCATTTATATGTATACAAGTTTTATATTTCTTTATAACTCGTTGGCGTTACTTACAAAAGCTTTATAAAACTATGGAACAGTAGAGAATATCAGCAAGTAAGATTGCAGAAAAGCATGTAAAAAAACAATTTGAGTTATGAAAGGAACTGTGATGAAAAAAACACTCTCTATTTTCATATTAAGTATATTAATTTTAATAAGTTTAAGTGCATGCTCTAAAAATGAAAACAGATTTCCAGCTAACGGCGTATTAATCATTGGAGATGAGAATCATACTTCAACAGTTATGAAGCGTTATAAGGAAAATACGAAAGAACATGAAGTTTTTTCGGTGAAAACAGGTAGATTTGATCAAAAAAGGGTTCTGATATTAAATGAATCTACTGCAAAAGCGATGATTACAGCAAAAATTTTTCGTAAAAGAGATCATACATCTCATTCTAAACCTTTAGATACGTTACCGAATTTTCCAAAAGAAAGTTCACTATTATTTATAAATGAAGAAGAAAAGAATATAAAAAGTATTGAAATAGAAGGTAAAGCGATACCAGTTACATATGATAGTGATGCTTGGCTTGGTAATAATCGAAACTATGGAACACTATGGTTTGTAATTGTGGCGAAAAATAATGTGTATAAAGAAATAAAAGTAAATGAATCAAAAATGCAACTTCTTCATCTGAAAAAATCTTTAGGTGACGAAAAACCTAAAATGTCGACAGATAATACATTGACTAATGAATATGTAAAAGTAAGAAAGTTAATTAAAGATTTTGAGAAAGAAGTATCAGTTCAATTTGTCACGATTGGAGAAAAATCATAAAAAAGAGTTCAAGGTTGATAGGAATTTTATCAGCCTTGAACTCTTTTTAATTTAGACCATTTAGATAACATAGTTTACATTACTTCATTTAATCGCGTCTCGCTCGGTTCTTCAATCGCATTTGAAATTTGAACTGAATTATTTTGAGATTCTTTTTCCTTACGAGACCTTTGTAGCATTTCAAGTATGATCCATAAAGGAACACCTTTATCTTTTAACATCTTCCATAAATCTAATTCGTTAAATTTATGCTCAGGTTGTTTCATTTCTTTTTCAGATGAACGAATATCAAACTTGATAGGATCATTTACTTTCTTACTTTCAAGTTTAGTAGAAGAGATAGTATTATGCTCAAGAGTAGATGGAGTTATGTTAGTAGGTTGAGATAATGTATGAATATTTGATCCGATTTTCATGCTTTTTCCTCCTTTTCAAGCAATGAGATTAGTTTTCTTATGGTTTTTAAATCTATTTAACATGAGGAAACTATATCTAATTATAAATTCAAATAATCAGATTTACAAGTTGTATTGTAAACAGTAAATGTTTACTTGAATTAATATTTATCAACATTTGTATATGTTTTCTATATATACAACGTATATAAAATGCTTTACATTATGTTTAAGTTATTAAAGCATGCTGTGAATTTTTTAAAAGAAAAATGTAAACGTTTTATTAGGGGGGAAGTATGGGGAAGTTATTTTTTAAAATATGTTTTTTCGCATTAGTGACTGTATGTTCATTCGCAATGAAAATAACGTACGCTGAAGAGAGACAACAAAATAATTATCCTGTCATATTGGTGAATGGATTTGCTGGATGGGGTAGAGAAGAAATGCTTGGCGTAAAATATTGGGGTGGTGTTCATGATATACAGGAAGATTTGAAGCAAAGTGGTTATATGGTACATACCGCAGCTGTTGGACCTGTTTCTAGTAACTGGGATCGTGCATGTGAATTATATGCGCAAATTAACGGTGGTACAGTAGACTACGGTGCCGCACATGCTGAGAAACATGGACATAATCGTTTTGGTAGAACTTATAGTGGTTTTGCACCGAATTGGAGTGAAACAAATAAAGTTCATTTAGTTGGGCATAGTATGGGTGGACAAACGATTAGAACATTAGTACAGCTATTAAAAGAAGGTAGTTTTGAAGAAAAGAATTATGTGAAAAATCACCCAGACACCAAAATATCACTACTATTTGAAGGCGGAAAATCATATGTTCATAGTGTGACAACATTAGCAACCCCTCACAACGGTACAACACTTGCGGATGGTAGTCTTCTGCTGCCGTTCGCTAAAGATTTACTCATTACAGCTGCAAGCTTTGGAGGAAACAATAATTTATCGTTATATGATTTTAAATTGGATCAATGGGGTATAAAGAAGAATGCTGGAGAGTCCTTTTTCCAATATAGTAATCGTATTCTAAATAGTTCAATTTGGAAAAATACAAAAGACATTAGTCAATGGGATTTAAGTACTGATGGTGCAAAGGAGTTAAATAATTGGGTAAAGACGCAACCGGATGTGTATTACTTATCTTATAGTGGACATGCATCACAAGCAGCACCTATAACAGGTTTACATTTACCTCATATAACGATGAATAAAGTGTTGATGGGGAATGCATTTTTCTTAGGTTCTTATGCGAGATATGAAGAAAACCGTCCGTTAGTTGATACTTCTTGGTGGCAAAATGATGGTGTAGTAAATACAAATTCTATGATTGCACCATCTTCTAATGTTGCTGTAAATAATAATGAGTCATTACAGGTTGGAAAATGGAATCATATCGAAACGAAAGCGAATTGGGACCATCTCGACATGGTAGGATTAAGTGTTTCAGATACGTTAGGTTTTTCTAGCATTCAAGAATTTTATAGAACAATTGCTGAAAAGCTATCACGTTTACCAAAATAGGTAATAATAAAGCGCTCTCGATGGAATTCGAGAGCGCTTTATATTATATTGAAAGAGGGATTTGGTAGAAAAATATGGGGGGATATTATGAAAATTCAAGTTGTATTATCAGGATACGGAACAGTAGGCAGAGAGTTTATAAAATTATTAAATGAAAAGTATTCATATATATATGAAACATATGGGATTCAATTAGTTGTAAGTGGCGTATTAGGGAGAAATATTGCAATACATAATGAAGACGGTTTATCTCTTCATCATTTATTGATGTATGGTGGCGGTACCGCTGCAATTGAAAAATATTTAGAGTATCATCCGAAGGAACGTGCAACAACTAGCATAAGTGGTACTGTATTGGTAGAATCAACAGTTACAAATCTTAAAGATGGAAATCCAGGGAAACAATATATGAAACAAGCGATTGAGAAACAGATGGATATAGTAGCAATTTCTAAAGGTGCGCTCGTTACAAACTGGAGAGAAATAAATGAAGCAGCAAGAAGCGCAAATGTACGAATTCGATATAGCGGTGCAACAGCCGCTGCACTACCGACACTAGATATCGGACAATTTAGTTTAGCAGGTTGCAGTATTGAAAAAATAGAAGGAATATTAAATGGAACAACTAATTATATTCTTACGAAAATGTATGAGGAAGATATGACATTTGAAGAAGCACTGAAAGAAGCACAAAATAAAGGAATTGCTGAGACAAACCCTATATTAGATATAAGTGGTTCAGATAGTGCGTGTAAATTGTTACTTTTGACAAACAGCTTAATGGAAACAGAGAAAACACTTACTGATATACATATAAAAGGAATCGAACATGTTACAAAACAACAAATACGAAATGCTAAAGAACAAAATAAATATATTAAATTAATAGCTTCAGCATATAAGGATAAGGATGGTAAAGTGGCTCTTCATGTGGAACCACACGAAATAGATAAAGATCATCCACTAGCAAATGTAAATGGGACAGAAAAAGGAATTACCTTCTTTACTGATACGATGGGGCAAGTTACTACAATTGGTGGTGCATCAAATCCACGCGGAGCCGCAGCAGCAGCTTTAAAAGATGTAATTAACTTATACCGCAAAGATTTATCCCTTAGTAATAGGCAGTAAAATGTCTGTTAATAAGGGATAATAATCAGTGGGTGATAATCAGCCCCATTGATTAAAGTTCCACTTTATAAGACCGTACCGCCCTTTATAAAAAATACATATGTAGTGGACCTTTTGAGAATGAAATAAATATGCAAAAATGATTGCAGGGGGTAAGGAATTGTTTAAAGATTTTAAAGTTGTGAAAAATCGTCCCGTTTATATTCAATTGAAAGATTATTTGAAAAAGATGATTATGAAAGGTCATTTGCTCGGGGATCAAAAAATCCCTTCAACTAGGGAACTAAGTGAATTACTAAGTGTGAGCAGAAATACTGTACTCGCTGCTTATGCGGATTTAGAGCAAGAAGGACTCATTTATGCAGTTAAAGGGAAAGGGAATTTTGTAGCGAAGGTTGATATATCGAACACTTCGTCTGTTGAAATAGATTGGAAACATAAACTTAATACAGTTACCTTATTAGCGGATGAATTAGATTTAATGAAACATGGTGTTCGCTGGGAAAAAGGAATGATTGTTTTTAATAGCATTGCTCCGGACGAAAAGCTATTTGATGTGGAAAATTTCAAAAGAGCTTTTCTTACTCGTATGTCCATTGAAGGGGATGTCGTATTAAACTACGGATACGCAAAAGGTTATAGACCTTTAATGAATTATCTACTTCATTATATGGAAATGAAAGGTGTAGATATTTCGAACAAAGATATTTTAATTACAAATGGATTTACAGAAGGATTAGACATCGTGCTATCCTCGTTATCGAAGAAATCAGGGCGGGTTATTTGTGAGAATCCAACTCACCATGCTGCATTGAAGCTTTTCCGTTTACATGGACTTGAAGTTCACGGAATTAATATGAATGAAGATGGCATCGATACGAACGAAGTAGAAAAAAGTTTGCGTGAAAAAGAGTTTGATTTCGCATATTTAATTCCTTCCTATCATAATCCAACCGGTATTGTTACGAGTTCGGAGAAAAGAACGGAACTGATGAGATTATTCTCCAAATATAAGGTTCCTATTATAGAAGATGGATTTAATGAAGAGCTACGTTATTCAGGTTCACACTTAGCACCATTATTAACTTTTGCTGGCGCTGGTAATAATGTAATTTATATTAGTAGCTTTTCAAAGGTACTTTTCCCTGGTTTACGTGTAGGCTGGATCATCGCAGATAAAGAACTGATTCATCATTTAGAAAGTGTAAAAAGAGCAAGAACGATTCACACATCTACGTTAGATCAAGCTGTTCTATTTCAATATTTACATGAAGGATATTTTGAAAAATATTTAAAAAAGGCAAGATCAGTTTATAAGAAGAAATATGAGTTAGCTGTTGGGGCGTGTAACGAGTACATTCCGTTTCAAAGAATGACCGGTGATGGTGGACTTCATTTATTTATAGAGTTAGAAGAAAAAATTCATGCCCGCACACTTTTACAAAAGTGTTATGAGCAAGGGGTTACATTTTCTCCTGGAGATGTTTTTTATTCTGATGGAGGAGGAGCGACTACTTTTCGATTAGGATTTTCACGTCTGAAAGAAGAAGAAATAGTTCGTGGAATCAAAATAATCGGTGATACAATAAAAACTGAAATTTGGAGTTGAGGAAATGAGAATTGGCGTTATTATGGGGGGAGTATCCTCTGAAAAACAAGTATCAATTATGACTGGAAATGAAATGATTGCAAATTTAGATAAAAATAAATATGAAATCGTACCAATTACGTTAAATGAAAAAATGGATTTAATCGAAAAAGCGAAAGACATTGATTTTGCGCTGCTTGCATTACACGGAAAATATGGAGAAGATGGGACGGTTCAAGGCACGCTTGAAAGTTTAGGTATTCCTTATAGCGGGAGCAATATGTTATCTAGCGGTATATGTATGGACAAAAATATTTCGAAAAAGATTTTACGCTATGAAGGTATAGAAACACCCGATTGGATTGAACTTACAAAAATGGCGGATCTAAATCTTGATGAATTAGATAAGTTAGGATTTCCGTTAGTGGTAAAACCAAACTCTGGTGGATCAAGTGTTGGGGTAAAGATTGTATATGATAAAGATGAATTAATTTCAATGCTGGAAACTGTGTTTGAATGGGATTCTGAAGTAGTAATAGAGAAGTATATAAAAGGTGATGAGATTACATGTTCAATTTTTGATGGAAAACAGTTACCTATTATTTCAATCCGACATGCAGCTGAGTTCTTTGATTACAATGCAAAATATGATGATGTTAGTACAATTGAAGAAGTTATCGAACTTCCAGCTGAATTGAAGGAACGTGTAAACAAAGCGTCACTGGCTTGTTATAAAGCATTGAAATGCAGCGTTTATGCAAGGGTAGATATGATGGTAAAGGACGGAATTCCATATGTAATGGAGGTTAATACATTACCAGGGATGACACAAGCAAGTTTACTACCGAAAAGTGCAGATGCAGCTGGTATTCATTATAGTAAACTATTAGATATGATTATTGAAACTTCATTAAAAGTAAGAAAAGAAGAAGGGTTTTAAGAAGCGCTATCATGAATACTTTTGACAGTAACATGAAGTATGTTATGATGAATGCAATACGAAAATTAAATATTTATCCACTAGGGGGGCCTATTATAGGCTGAGATCAAATGAGAATTTGAGACTCTTAGTACCTGATCTGGTTAATACTAGCGTAGGGAAGTGGGAAGACATTACTATTTTATGAATAAATACTGTCAATTTCACTTTCTTTACGTTTGTAAAGAAAGTTTTTTTATTTTACAGATTTAATAACTGTGGGTAAATACTTAAATTTTATACTTTATTGGAGGGATTTAAATGACATTTTCACAATCATTACGTCAAGAAGTAGATTCAATTTGGGAAGCTAGTTTTCATCACCCTTTTGTAAAACAACTTGGTGAAGGAACGTTAGATTTAGCTAGTTTTCGCTATTACGTACTTCAAGATTCATATTATTTGAGTCACTTCGCTAGAGTACAAACTTTAGGAGCTGCAAAGGCTCTAGAATTAGAAACGACAGCTCGTATGGCACATCATGCTCAAAATACATACGAGGCGGAATTATCTTTACATGAGAACTTTGCGAAGAAACTAGGGATAACACAAGAAGAGAAAGATAATTTTATCCCTGCTCCAACTGCATACGCTTATACTTCACATATGTATCGTGCTGCGTATGAAGGACATTTAGGCGATATCATTGCAGCAATTTTACCTTGCTATTGGTTGTATTATGAAATTGGTGAGCGTTTAAAAGAGTGTCAGCCAGAAGAGCAAATTTATAACGAATGGATTTCTGCTTATGGATCTGATTGGTTCAGAACATTAGTTGAAGAACAAATTACACGGTTAGATACAATAGCTGAAAAAGTGACAGAGGCAGATCGAAATCGAATGAAACAGCACTTTATTATTAGCAGTCAATATGAATATTCATTTTGGGATATGGCTTATACATTAGAAAAGTGGCCAGTGGATACAGATGTAAAAGATGTAATTGGATAATGAGTAGAGGTATTGCTATACACAGGTATGAATAATACCTATGTATATGATTTCACAAAAGAAGTTCGCCAAAAGACGCATCAATCTAAATGCGTCTTTTTCCAATTTATAAAAATGAGCCTATGGAAAAAATAACCTAAAAATAGGTGCATAAACAAGGTGCATCATCTAGTGATAAGTCATACTTTGTTGGTGTATGTATTGAACTTAGTTTATAGCGCTATTTCTACTTAGATTTAACGAACAGGGATATAGGCAAGCATCGATGAGGTTGTATTTTATAAACGGAGGTCATGAAAATGAATAAGTTTCAACAAGAACTACAAGCGTTAAGCCTTAATGATTATCAGTCTGGAAATGTTGTGTATTGGGACCAGCAAAACCAATATCCATATTACTATATTGAAGATGCTGCTCGTCGCTGTGGCGGTTGTGGTCGTTGTGGCGGTTGTGGAGGTCGCTGTGGTGGATTTCGTTGTGGCGGATTCCGTTGTATTGGTTGCTTCGGTTGTTTTGGTTGTGGAGGTTGTGGAGGTTGTGGCGGCTGTGGAGGTTGTGGCGGCTGTGGTAGTTGTGGTAGTTGTTCTAATTGTTTTAGTGGTTTTAATGGTACTACTGATACAACTGGTACTATTGTAACATATGAATATTGATAAGAGAAAAAGGAAGCCATTAGTGAAGCATTATATAATTTTTATTAAAGAATTTAATAAAAATACATGTAGCATTCAAGTGAAAGAATGATATTTAGATATTTAGTTGTAAAACAAGATAAGATAGATAAAGCAATGACTAGATTTAAAACCTAATCATTGCTTTTTTATATTTTTACCATCAAAGAAGGAATCGATTGCTTCTAGTTAGTGGGAGGCTAAAGAAATTATTACAACTATGTAAGGTTAATCGTTAGTAAATTAGGATACTTGAGTGTATTTTAAATAAGATTTAAAATTTCATTTTGTATTAGTTTAAAACTAAAAAAGAGCACCATATAAGTGCTCTTTTCAAGAGTGAGTATAAATACCAATCATCCTATACTAGTATAGGCACTGCATTATGTAGTTGCTACTAAAACTAACTTCATTTTTTAAAATTAGAGGTTTCTTTTAATGAAACCTCTAAAAAGATAACTAAATTTACGTTATTGTAAATTCGATTGCGATAGGAGTTCCTCCATCTAGGACAGCGCCTCCTACAATAGTAGCAGCTGTAGTAGTCACACCAGTAATAGTATCCCCCACCATTAATATAAAGTGTTAAAAAAGCATAAGAAGCAGGGAATGTTGTTACAGCACCAGTGTCATCAGTGAAGTCTGTGTTAGCAAAAGTTAAATCTGCTCCAGCGACAGTCCCTGTTGCTGCTGTACTTACAAATCGTCTTCCAGCTATAAAGGGCTTAACGATAGGCATTTATGTTCACCTCTTTTTTGAGAATAAATTCAGACAAGTTTTTTGAAAGTCTTGTCCTGTATTTTATTCTATGTTGTGCTTCTTTTAAAAGATACGGCTTGTATACTAGTAAAAAAGTATAATTATTATGTGTTTAATAGATGCTATATTAATTTAAACAAAATAATTCGTTTATAAGTAAGTAGATCGAACGGAGGGGAACCGTATCGTATGAATCAATTGTCATTTTTTAAAGACATCATTGAAAAGGAGATGCGTAGACTTGTGGTGAAGGAGCTGAAAAACTACAAAGCATTGTGCGTCCGGATGAAAAATCAAGAAGAACAGGCTCGAGCGGGGGGCATTGTTCTTTTTCCTAAAATGAAAGGTGACGAAAAGAATCATGAGATACGTTTTAAACAAATTGAACGGACGTTGTAACATGCTCTTGATGAAGAGGAACGTAAGATAATTGAAATGAAGTACTTAGGGAATCGAAAGGTTAAAGATTCGTTTGTGTACAACGAATTAATGATAAAGCGTGATCCGTTTTATCAGAAGAAAAAAAGTGATATTCAGTTGATCGCTACAGCTGTGGGGATTATATAAACTTAGTTTTGAGGTATCGGAAATGGGATTCTAGTATTTTGTTATGTTGTATAGATTGGTTAAGATGAGGTTGTTCTGCTTTACATGTTATATTATTTCCCTGCCCTGCCAATTGGTAGGGTTTTTTAATTCAATTAAAAATAATAATAGCTCGTCCAAACCTTTTAAATCTATCTTACATAGTATGTAGTAATAAATTTAAAAGGGGGAAACTAGTATGTCTTATTCCTACTATGATCATTGTAAGGATAACAAAAAGAAATATCATGATTGTCATAAAAGTAGTAAGAGTTATGACAAATGTGATAAAAAACATGATGAAAAGCCTTGGGTTAATGTAAAAGTGAATTGTTGTTCTGATGATTACCAATACAATCTTGTAAGAGCATCTGCTTTTAGAGCTGTGAGCACAGTTAATCAAAATGTGCCAGCAAATACTTTTGTAAAAGTCTTATTCCAAAATGAACAATTTGATTTAGCAAATGAATATAACCCTGCAACATCCATTTTTATACCAAAGACAAGAGGTGTTTATTCTGTTATTGGAACAATTGCGTTCATTCCTAATAATCTAAACACAAACTATAGAGCACGGGTAGAAATTCGAGTTAATGGAAATCCGGCAATTGCAATAGATAATGATTTTTTTGGTCCAATAAACTTTGCTAATGTTGTTGCCGTTTCATCAATAATTCAATTGAATGCTGGGGATGTAGTCGAGGTTTTTGCACAAAGTAGCGTAGCTGGAGTTATCTCTACTGTAGAAAATAGTACGCATTTTGAAGCTGCAAGATTTCCGTCTCCAACAGAATAAGTGATATGAAATCCATCAGTAATTTTATCTAAGTAAAGTCACTAATTTATATTTGACCTGCATAAATGCAGGTCTTTTTTTCGATAAAAAGGGGACGTTTCCGGTGATTTCTCAGAACAGAATCAATATTACTCTATATCTATACAGTTCTTTGAAAAAAGAATAGTGTGGGGATAGCGTAGCCCCTTTATCAGAACGTTACCGGAGAACGGGCAAGGGCGGTAAGAATCCGCAAGAAGGACGAAAAGACCAATTGAATTTATAAATTCAGCCACGATGTGTGTGTGTCGTGGCTTTTGTGTTTCTTATTGAGCCTGGTGTATTTGCTGGAGTGATTGGTGACATAAACGTTTGATATACAGGTGCTCTCTTTTTATTGAACAAAATGGGGGAGGGTTGTTATAAATGATAGGGCTTAATCCACTCCATGAATGGTGGAAGATGAGTAGTTACACAAAATGGTATCACTACTTCTGGTTGATGCCATTAATTGCAGTGTTTCTCGGAATAGCTTGGGTAGTTTTAACAATCGTTGATTCTGTTTTATTTAAGAAATAGGAATGATGCCGAATGATAAGACCAATATCAATTATCATAGACGCTGCCATGATCTGGTTGGCGTCTTGTTTGTTGTTAAGGAAAGATAAGGGGTGAGGTAGACTTGCAAATTGGAATATTATTAGTGTAAAACAAAAAAACATAGGCTAGTAAACAAGCTGTTTTCACCTTTTATTCATAGAATATGATGAATTCTATTTTTAGAGGAGGGAATCATATCTATGGGATGTAACAATAATTTTGAACATTCTCGAGATTGTAATAGATTTTGGGATGATTTAGTATTTTGCGGATGCGGTCGTAGACGCAGAAGAAACGATTTTAACGACTGTCATTGTAGACGTGACTGCGATTGTGATGAGTGTCGTCGCAGACGTAATCATGACCGTGATCGTGATGATCGTCGAGATTGGTAAAGCCTTTTAAAAGAGTGCATATCTTTATAGCACTCTTTTTTATTACGATTTTTAATACTTAATAATTTGAAAGGCGCAGTTGAAATTGATCAGTTAATTAAATATAACCTCATCGATTACGCGCTAGACACAAGAAACGAAGAACTGTTCCGTAAGTTGATTGCGAATTAAGGGGGAGAAGAAGCCATGAAAAACACTGGTATCGTAAGAAAAATAGATGAACTTGGTCGTGTAGTGATTCCAAAAGAATTACGTAGAACATTAGGGCTGCATAAAGGTACGGAATTAGAAATCCATGTAGACGGTAAAAACGTTGTTCTTGCAAAGCATGAGAAGGTTTGTGTAGTAACCGGTGAAGCATTCGATGCAAACATTGAGCTGTTCGATGGACAAGTCGTTGTCAGTCAGAAAGGGGCTAAGTTACTGATTGATTCCATCTTTCGTGAAGGTGAGAAACGGGGGTGGTTGGGTTGAGCTATCTCCTTTACAAATTCAAACTCACCACCATTTTCGAACATTGGCCAAACGAAGAATTTGTAGTAGCGGAAATGGAAAGTAAAGCAAGGTTCCTGTACTGGCAGAAGTTTAGAACAAAGTTTCTAACGATGCCGATGGTTGAATTCATGAAGTTTGTAAAGTGCGAGAACGAAGGTGTTTTTGATATCAAGCGCATGTACAGTGCGGAAAAAGCTTTCAAGAAAATGCAGAATTACCGATCTTCATTTTGCTTACATGGGTATGCGAGTAACGTAGCTGGCATGTGGGGTATGATCGTTGGGAACTGGAAAACTCATTTCTTCGTTTTGTTCGATGGAGAAATTGAAAAGCACAACTGTCATCCTTTTCGGGAAATTGCTTACTACGATGATGAGGGTAACGTCGTTCGAAATTATCAAAAAGGAGAGTATGTAGTACAAGAAAAAAGGACTAGCAGTCGTACCTGCTGTCCTTTATAGGAGAAAAATTATTCTGGATTAGAACTACGAATAACCAGAAAACGCGCTTTAAAACAGTGTTGTCAAAGATGTGAAAATCTATGCAACAAAAAAGCTTAGTCGGAATTCAAAACACCAAATGGCTTGTATTGGTAACAGGCTCAAAAGTAGTATATGTAAAATGAAAAATCTCATACAAAAAGCAGACAACAAATTTGGTTGTCTGCCAGTGAGTCGAATGGATTAGCTAATTGTGATAAATTGCATT
>NZ_WIPE01000063.1:205514-215755 GCF_009760835.1 Bacillus sp. EE-W1
TTCAAACAGCTTGTTGGTATTATTTTCGATATTAAAAAAATATACAGGAAAAGCAGATAAGTTAAGAACCTACCTGCTTCTGCTGTAATAAAAGAAAGAAGTATTAGCCGTGGATACGGCGGCTTGAAAATAGTATGTATTTTTATTGAAAAAATATTCAAGGGGTGAAGATACTTGGAATGTTTGATAAACGGTGTCTATGAAATTACTGAGTTAATCAGTAAAGAAAAAGAGAAAAACAATGAGTAAATATAACAATAAAAAGGTAAGACTAGACGGCCATGTATTTGATAGTAAAGCAGAAGCGGATTATTACTCCGGGTTAAAAATACGTCAAGCTGCAGGTGAAATTACAAGCTTTGAATTGCAATGAAAAATTAAGTAACTTTAAAAAATGAGATATGTATCGGAGTCTTTTCATGTACAAAAGAATAAGAGATTTCTTCTGAACATTTAAAAGGAATCTCTTATTCGTAATCGGTAAATTAGGTTTTAGAAAAACGAAAAGATTTTGTATGAAAAATAAATAAAAGAATCCGTTCGTTACAAACAGATTCTTCCCACAAGGTCTGCAAGAAATTCAAGGTAACTGGACCAGAGCAACCTGTGAAATTCCTTTTGATAATACTGTATGCAAATGAATCAAAATGGTTAATGGAAACTAAACAAAATCTTATTTTAAAGCTAAAGAATGCCTTGTAGAGCGCTCCTTATAGCTAATTATGAATGTTTATGTTCAATCTTAGATTTCTTGCTTGGAGGAATAAAATGCTCTTAAACAAAGTTTAGATAGACAATCGAGCCCATAATTACAATATAAAATACCGCACAAAAGAAGATTAAAATGTATTTTAATGTCTTGTTCATATTAGTACCGTCCTAAAAGAGGGTTATTTGGATTTTAATATCGTATGTAAAAAAAGGTGCATTTATACAAGGGAAGGGTAGCTAGCAAAAGTAAAACAAAATCTTTATTTAAAAACTAAAGTGCGCTTTTTAAAGCGTTCCTTAAGAAAAATAAAAAAGAATACCTCATGATACTGTATGTATTTTTTTTAGGAATGTGAGGATTTAAAACAAAATCGTTATTTGAGAGAAAGGAGAATGGAAATGTCCTTAGTGGGGAATTTGAAAGAACTCCAAGAAAAAGTCATTGATGAAAAGGTATTGGAATTTGCAGAGGAAATGGAATACGTAATAATCGAAAGTGCTGCAATTGGATATTCAGGTTATAGATATCAAATTCATAAAGAAAATCCAGACAAGCATATTCTGCACTCAAAACCATTCACGGAAAAGTTACAAGAATTAATGGATGGTGTGAAAGTTGAATTTAAGGTAGAAGAAAAGAAAAACATTTTAGGTGGATCTTATTACGAACATTACATCCGTTTTAGTTGGAATGACTAATTTCTTAATAAAAACGCTATTTTAAATAAAAGAACAGCTAGTGAAATCTAACTGCTCAGTTCTTTGAAAAATAAGAATTAGAATTTGTGTTTAAAATGGTTTACATCAATTAACGAAATTGCTGTAGAGAGATTAATAAATCTTTATGAATACGCAATAATGTTTGAACATCATCTTCTTGAAGTTGTTGTAGTGCTAATTCCATTGCCTTGTAGGAAGTAGAGTTTTCAATGGATTTTTTCGATGCTTCTTGTCCTTGGTTTGTTACCTTTAATTTTATTTCTCTACGATCTTCATCTGATTGTTTTCGCTCGATGAGCTGTAGATTAACTAATTCATCTACATTCACACTCACTGTACTTTTAGGAACTGAAAGACGTTCTGAAATCTCTTTAAGAGTAACATTAGGGAGTGCATAAATTGTATTTAAGATACCCATTTGTTGTATTGTTAATCCTAAACTGGAGGCGTTTTGATGGGTGAACTTTATAATCTCTTTGTTTATTGTTACAAATGATTGGACAACTTCTCCTGCTTGTTTGAAACTTTGATTTTTTAAACTCATAATAATCGTCCCTTTTCTTTTTTAATTTAGTTTAACATAGAATAGTTCACCAATGAACTATTTATCTCTAAAGTAATTTAGAAAAGAAATCAATACACGTTATTAATAGAAAACTTAATAAAAATTTCATTTTGTCACAAATAAAAGAGCAGTTAGCCCAGTCTAACTGCTCGATACAAAGGTAATAATCTAGATGCATAGATATTATATGCTGAATTATTGATTTTATTCAAGGAGGAATAAAGTAAAGATTTTTTAGGAAATAGGAGTAGGAACAAAATAGAAGAGCAGCTAGCAAAAGCTAACTGCTTGTTGAAAAAAGAATCCATCCCAGGTTATTTACTGGCAGAGTTTCAAGAAATAAATGATTAAATTAATTTAATTTTTCAATTACAATCGAAGCATTTATATTTGTTTGTGTTCCACCCGCCAAAGTCTGCAAAGTAACCGCAGCAGCGGAAGTATGATTATTAAGGGTAATAATATCACCTGCTGCTAAAGTGAGAATTGTTTGCCCATTGTTTTGTTGAGTACCTGCACCTGATCCATAAATGGAGTTGGTAACGGGAGCCCCATTTAAAAAGAGGGCAAATTGATTAGGTTCAACTCCTGATACAGAAAAAGAAATTTTATAATCTCCAGCATTAATAACTGTCATTTGAGAAGTTCCGAGCGTATGAGTAAAACCGGATGTGATTCTACCGTGTGAATTAAAAAGAATAGGTGCTTCTAAGGCAACAACTTGAGCTGCTGTATTGAAAACATAAGCATACTGGGATAAGCCAGATACTGTAAGACCGGCAGGCCCAGTAGGTCCGGTAGCTCCAGCGGTTCCTGGTAATCCAGTAGGCCCAGGAATGCCTTGGATGCCTTGGATACCTTGAAGCCCAGTTGGGCCAGTCGGGCCGATAGGTCCAATAAGTCCTGGATTGCCTTGAATACCTTGGATACCCTGAATTCCAGTTGCCCCAGTTATTCCAGTGGGTCCAATAGGACCAATAGGCCCTGGATCACCTTGAATCCCCTGAATCCCTTGACTTCCTTGAGGTCCAGTGGGGCCAGGAATGCCTTGGATACCTTGGATACCTTGAAGTCCGGTTGGTCCTGGTGACCCAGTTGGTCCAGTGGGGCCAGTCACTCCGGTTGGTCCTGGTGGTCCCCCGGAAGGTCCAGTCGGGCCCGTTGGTCCTGGCGGTCCCCCGGAAGGGCCGGTAGGTCCAACAGCTCCAGAAGGTCCAGTTGGACCTACAGAACCAGGAATGCCAGGAATCCCTTGAGGTCCGGTCGGGCCAGGAATCCCTTGAATGCCTTGAATGCCAGGAATCCCTTGAATACCAGGAATCCCTTGAATTCCAGTGCCCCCCGTTATTCCAGTGGGTCCAATAGGGCCTTGAATGCCAGGAATGCCTTGGATGCCTTGGATACCTTGAATTCCAGAAGGTCCAGTTGGACCAATAGATCCAGAAATCCCAGGAATCCCTTGAGGTCCAGAAATACCTTGAGGTCCAGTAGGTCCCAGGTTACCTTGAATTCCAGTAGGTCCGGTAGGTCCCCGAGGTCCACTTGAAGGTCCGGTAGCTCCAGTAGGTCCCGAAGGTCCCGAAGGTCCAGTAGCACCGGTTAATCCAGTAGGCCCTATTTGAGGTAAAGGAAAGGGTATGTGACAACAATGCTTTTTAAATTTACTCATTTTTACACCTCCCTTATAAATTAACTATCAATTTATATTTATACTTTAACAACTTATGAGTAAACAGACACAGGGGTGTAAGGAAAAAACCTATGAAAATTACATAATAGGTTTTAAGAGCAAGCCTCTATTTTAAATTCCATACCAAAAAGGGCACCATATATAAGTGCTCTTCTGACCAAGACTTATTGTAAACCTATGACTTGTGAGTGTTCTCGAAATTAAGATATAATTCAAAAATTATTTAGTGCAGGGGATATTAAAAAAGAGCGCTTCGGAAAGCGCCCTTCTGTAACGACTATCCATTCTAAAAAGAAATGATGCAATATATCATATGAAATTATGTGAATTTAGTTGTGTGTATTTTGTATAAAAATTTCATTTTGTAGAAATAAGGAAACTAAAAAGAGCACCATGCATCAGTGCTCTTTAAGATAGGAGGTAACACTTTGAGCTGGATGGTTAGGTTAAAAATATATGATGTAGAAAAGGAATAAGACCTAAATTTTATTATTAACTCAATATAAAAGAGCAATTAGCTTTTGCTAATTGCTCGGCCCAAGGTAATAGACATAGAGTAGGTATTAGTAAAATTGGCTATTCACGAGCCTGTTTACAGTGTAACCAAGATTATTAAATGTATTCCCTCTTTAAAAATCTATTCAAACAGTGTTATTTAAAGAGGGAGTGGAGTAATGAAAAAGAATACTTTTCCTTTAAACATGAAATGATTTTTTAATTCTCAGTATTATATGAGTGCTAAGACAAAAATGTGTAATTAAAAGTGCAGCTAGCAAAAGCTAACCGCTCGGCTCTCGACCAAGAAAGCTAGAGTGGGAAGAACTTAAAGCTAACTTTATAAAGTCTTATATAGTATCGGGAAAATTTAGATTTTTATTCGTGTAAAACACAAAAAGAGCCGCTAACAAAAGTTAGCCGCTAAGCCCTCGGGTATGAAGGGAATTTAGAAACTGTATTTTTATTATTAACGGAATGTTGAATTTTATTCGGTTGAGCCTAAAAAAAGAACTATATATTAGTGTCCTACAGACCTAGTCTCTTATAGTAACAGTTACTGGCGTTATGTGTAAGAACTACACGTTTATCTTGAAAATAATGATTATTATTCACATATAAATTCACAATTAAAGCACAATCGCATCAATACGCTCACAGTTAACTACAGTGATATCTCCGCTTTCATCTATAAATGTAGCAAGGCCGAATCTATTATGGAATCCTACAAATATAGAAGCTTTTAATATTGTGCCGTTAACTAACAGCTGTTTTATTTTTTTTCCTAAGTAAAATGTTTCTAAAAGATAACAAATATTTTTAGAATTCTCTTTTGGGGTTGGGATAAAAGAAATTCGGTTATTTGGAAGAGATGTTAGATTAGGATTGAATACTTTGGGAGTAATAGCATAGTTGATGAAAACTGACATTTTTCCGGCTCCTCTATTTTATAATTTATATTGAAATATGCTGTATGAAATAGGGCTTTTTTCAAAGCCCCATCTTTACTCTACTCAGCTTCAATTCTAAGCGCTTGAATATCACGACAGTCCAAAACAATTATAGAGCCAGGTTCTGTTGTGTTGTCTACAAATGTTACACAAAAATTATCTGGATTAAAGTTAGTAAAAATAAGATCCTCTAGTGTTGTTCCTGTAAGGAAAACATCTACTTCTGTACCTAACTGTAATCTTTCTAATTGTTCACATACACATTTTGTATGCTCAGCCATATAAAAACCTCCTTTCCTCGATTTACTATTAAAATATGTATAAATTAAATAGAATGATTGGAGTAATAGCTTAATAATACTAATTATTTTGCTAGTTAATATGTTTATAAAATAATACTTTGAATAGAAAGCGAGGTTTTGAAAAAGGAAGATAACGTAAAGCTTTTAGGTGATGATGGGATGTTAGGGATGGAGTACAAGGAAAGACAAATTCATGTATTTAACACAGAGGGCAATGTGATGGAATTACTTTCAACAAAAGAACAGGTTCAAGAGGCTATCGATTTTCTTGAAGAATGTAAAAAGGAAATGAAGTAAAAGTTCAATAGAGTAGATCGAACGGAGGGAAACCGTATCGTATAAATCAAGAGGGGATTCCAGATAAGGAAATCAGCATTATGTATGAGTGTAGCTTTACCTATGTTGGAAAACTCAAGAAGAAGTGGGAACGTGAAGGGAAATGGACGGGTTCAACTGATATGAGAAAAATCAAAAAAGTCTAGTGTTTCTCCAAGCACTCAAGCATAAGCCGTATGGAAAGCAAGTATTGCGCAAATCGGGTATTTGCAAGTGCATTATATAACGTTTATCTGGTGGGTAGTTTGGATCGCAGTAATCTTTACGCAGGTTTTACATGATATTGAAGTTTTTGATAAAGACCAAATTTGAATTTTGTATAAAAATTAAAGAAGCCTATACTTAAATATAGTATAGGCTGAGTGATTAAAATTAATCGGTTATTAATTTCGAATAAATATTTAAATCAATAAGCTTTCCAGCTGATTTTTCGCTTTTTCTTAGAGTCCCTTCAAAAGTGAATTGTAATTTTTGTAATACTTTTATAGAGTTCACATTTTTAGGTTCAACTTTTGCTTCGACACGATTTAGTTTCAGATGTGTAAAAGCGTAATCTAATAGAGCAGAAATCGCTTCAGGAGCATAACCTTTGCCCAAAAATGTTTTCGAAATATCATAACCAATCTCTGTTTTTGAGTTTTCGAAATCTAAGAAATTATAGCCACATGAACCGATAATTTGATTAGATTCTTTTTCAATAATAGTAAAACGGAGAGCTTTGTTATTTTGAGCAAGTTCATTGAGAAAATGAATCATATCTTTTACTTGGTTTTTATCAGTGAAATTGCTTATATTCATGAATTGTGTAACGTCACGATTAGACCATATTTTAAGCATGCTTAATGAATCAGATTCCTTCATTTGTCTTAAATGTAATCTTTGTGCTTGTAATTCTGTAATCAATACTTTTACCTCCATTATGTTGTTGTGATGGGTAGATTAAAAATATTGATATCTGCGCATAATTCAGTCCCTTCTGGATTAGTTAACTTCCATTATATAAGAAATTACTAAATTGAACAAAAGTGTTATTTTATAGTAATGCAAAAAGAGTACATATCGAATATGTACTCTTGAAAAAAGGAAGTGTATATAAGTGATGAAACACTATACTATAACATATGCTTGTCTCATTTAAAAGTGCAAGGAATATAATAAAATAGTTATTTGAAATAGAAAGGGGCATGAAAAGAAATGAAAGAGAAATTTGTTGAAGAAATGACACTTGCAGAAATATGGGAATAAATTAAAAAAGATGGTGGGATTCAGATTCATTCTGAAAGCTAAAAATGAACAAAATTCTTATTTTATGCATAAGAAAAAAGACAACATCCGAAAGGGGTGTTGTCTCAACAAATGTAAAATTCTATGAAAGAAAAGAGGAGATACAATAATATATGCTTGTCCAATTTAAATGTGAAAAGATTTTAACAAAAACACTATTTTAATAAGGAATGGCTCTTACTTAAAAGTAAAGAACGTATGGAAAGTTTCAAAATGTTTTTGATGGATTACTAGTTAGGAAAATATAAATCTGGAAATAAAGCTTGATATTCTGGGAGTAATCGAAGATCAATAGTTGAAGTTGCAAAGAATAGATATTTTTTTTCTAATTCATCAAGCGTTGCTAGGTGATGAGTACCTAAGCCATGCTGGATGCTATGTCTAGAAAGAGTCGGACCAATTTGTAATTTTCGATTTTTCATAGCTTTATTCCATGGGCTGTAAAAGAATTTTAAAACGAAAGCAGGATACATGTAAACGGTAAATGGATGAAACGACCAATGTCGCCCCGCCGAATAGTTACCTTGCGAGTAATTGTGGAGGAATCTGCCACCGTAGTATGGGGCAGGTGGAGTAGGATGGATTATTATCCCATGGTAACGCTGTTTGACAAGGGGAATGCCGTATCTCGGATTGGTATAACCGTGAGAAGGTTCATCCACCATTAGAATAGTCCTAATGGAATACATGTTTTTCCCTAAAGTAGCAAGAGAAGTGAAAAAGGCTTCCTTATCAACACAGCAAAGAAATTCAGTGGTATTTAAAACCATTTTCCATCCCGTAATTTCTTTTTCTATTTCCATTACTTCTTGATCAACTAATAAGGCATCAAACTCTAATACTTTTGAATCTCGGATTTCCCAATGAGGTGCAAATAATTTGCATATTTCAACCGAACGATCAGTAGATCCACGATTAATAAGAATGCCATGATCAAATAGTTTTGTGTGGTGCATTAACCACCAGGGGAGTAAATACTCTTCATTGTAAAAATGTGAAATTAAAGTTGTACTAATTAGAAACACCTCCGTTTAACAATGGATAAAATCTTTTTTGTTTTATTATAATATGTTGCTTATCCTAATAATTCTTAGGTATTAATTTAAATGAGTTTAAAACCCAAAAAGATATGTAAAAAAATTGTGTAAACACATTTAAATAAAAATTTCATTTTGTATTAATTTAGAACATAAAAAAGAGCACTTAATAAAGTGCTCTCGTGACGAGGCTCATTTTGTAAAGACTATTTCAATTTATAAAGAAAGGAACACATAATATTTTATGAAGTTATTTTCGATTAAGTGTGTATATTTTATACAAAATTTTACTTTATAGGAAATGAAAAAGAGCATCATGTGTAGATGCTCTTTGATCAAGAATTTCAGGAGAAAACATATAATGTGAGTTTGCTCATTATAATGTATGCATGCAATTTTTTCTTGTGTCTTTCATATAAAAAAGAGCACATATTTATAGTGCTCTAAAGTTAGGAGGTAACTCTGTCTTTGAACAAAATGAGCTACGTTGTAGATATATGTAATAAATAGAATGATAAGAACAAAAAAATAGCTAGCAAAAGCTAGCTACTTAGCCCCAGGGAAGGGAGAGGAGCGATCAATTAGGTCTAAGTTTGGAATAAGGGTTTTAGATTTTAAGACCTAACCTAAATATAGTATGGATTTTATTTGAGCTATTATGCATATAACTGGTTCCTCTTAAAAGAATGATCAACAAAAAAACAGCTAGCAAAAGCTAACTGCTCCAATCTTAAAGAAATATTAACTGAAATGTCTTAGAAGTTTCTGTATTTAAAGTATGTATCAAAATTTAAAGTATATTTAGTGTATTAAAAAAGGGGCCTTCAAAAAATTCCTTTTCTCGGAGTAAATAATCAATGATATTATTTAAGGTTTAAAGAAATTTTATTGGAAATTGATCAAAAAAGTATACAGATTTCATATAAAATTTTTGAAATAAAAAAGAGCACCATTATATGGTACTCTTCTATGAATCAGTACACCATTCAAATATTGTTAATGTTTGTGAGTCATGAACAATTAAATGGTTTGAAAAGTAAGGATTCAAGATAATGTATGTAAGATGAGTATAAGTTGTTACAAAGAAATAAAAATTAGTCGGCAAAAGCAAAATGATTAGCTCTTAATGGAAAATACAATGCATTATTAGAAACTCATGATACAAACAACTAGGTTGTGAGGGTTAAACTTTTTCAAAAAACTTCATTTGATATTACTCTAGAATGGAATTATTGAACTTATAAATTAATATGTCTTTTCATTTATTGATAAAATAAACACGTTGATAGGAGTAATAATGTATTCCTTTAAAAATATGCGTTTTTATTAGGAAATTAATCTAAGCACTAGATAAATAGATGCGTATACTTATATTATGTGAGTTGTGAAAGTAATTAAACTGAATTTTTATAGTTTAATTATTAGTAACTATTTTTATTCTAAGAAAAATGAATATTCAAAAATATTCAACGCTATTACAATTGAGTGTTTCTTAGTATAAGAGTATTCTCTCAAAATTATTAAATAAGGAGGAAATAAATGAAACATAATGATTGTTTTGATCATAATAACTGCAATCCGATTGTTTTTTCAGCAGATTGTTGTAAAAATCCACAGTCAGTTCCTATTACTAGGGAACAATTAAGTCAATTAATTACTTTACTAAACTCATTAGTATCAGCTATTTCAGCATTTTTTGCAAATCCAAGTGATGCAAACAGAGTAGCGTTATTCAATTTGTTTAATCAATTTTTAATTTTCTTAAATTCCTTATTACCTTCCCCAGAAGTTAATTTTTTGAAACAATTAACTCAAAGTATTTTAGTTTTATTACAATCTCCAGCTCCTAATTTAGGACAATTGTCTACATTATTGCAACAATTTTATAGCGCCCTTGCACAATTCTTCTTCGCTTTAGATCTTATCCCTATATCCTGCAACTCAAATGTTGATTCTGCAACTTTACAACTTCTTTTTAATTTATTAATTCAATTAATCAATGCTACGCCAGGGGCGACAGGTCCAACAGGCCCAACAGGTCCAACGGGTCCTGGAGGTGGAGTAACAGGTCCAACAGGCCCAACAGGTCCTGGAGGTGGAGCAACAGGTCCAACGGGAGCAACAGGTCCGACAGGCCTAACAGGTCCAACG
>NZ_WIPE01000063.1:215908-218584 GCF_009760835.1 Bacillus sp. EE-W1
AACAGGTCCAACAGGTCTAACAGGAGCAACGGGAGCTGGAGCAGTTATTCCGTTTGCATCAGGTGGACCAGTAGCATTAGCAACTGTTTTAGGTGGATTAGCAAACACAGGAGCACTTCTTGGATTTGGAAGTTCATTCTTCCCTGTAATTGTCCCACCTGGTGGTCCAATTACTATAGGTCCTGTACCTCCAGTATTTGATTTTGCATTTGTAGCCCCTCGCGCAGGTACAATTACTTCGTTAGCAGGGTTCTTTAGTGTAACTGTAGCGGTTGCTTTAGCATTAGGAAGCATACAAATTCAAATGCAATTGTACAGCGCACCAGCAGCAAGTAATACTTTCACTCCAGTAGGTGTACCATTACTATTAACACCAGCATTTAGTGGTCTAATTGCTATCGGTGCTACTTCAAGTGGCATTGTCGGAGAAGCAATTGCGGTCGCTCCACAAGATAAGATATTACTTGTTGTTTCATCAACTACACCTGGTTTTGATATAGCTACTGCTATTACAGGCTTTGCCAGTGCAGGTATAACATTCGTATAATCACTTGTAAGTTTTGTAGTTGAAAATTTTGATATAAAAAAGAGACTGTCAAAAAAGTATCCACAGATTAACTTTTGAAGACAGTCTCTTTTTTTAATTGTTTTTATACTTTATGCCTGGTGAAAACCATTAAATATGCTTAGAGAATCTGGTGAGATTTTGTTAAGTTAAATGATCACTGCTAGTAAATTACATAATAATAGACGTAAAAAATCAAGGTTTACAGCAGATTGTGGATTACAAACTAATTTCATACACATATAAAGGTATATATCTAAAATATTTAAAGTTTTAGCCTTATACATGTAAGGATTGAGACGTGGGAGGATTATATTTGGACCAATTATCATTTTTCAAGCATATAGAGGAGAAAGAAATCCGACCTTTCGTGATAGAAGAGTTGCGAAAATACAGAGTGTTACGTATTAGATTCCAAAATCAGCAAGAAAGAACGGAATTGGGAGCAGAATTGCTGTTTCCTGAGTTAAAGCAAGTGGACAAGCATGAGTTGAAGTATAGACAGTTAAAACGAGCTTTTGAGGAAGCTCTCGATGAGGATGAAAAAAGGATTCTTGAAATCAAGTATATGAGCATTAAAGAATTGAATGATGATTATATTTATACTGTTCTTGGTATGAAACGAGGAAGATTTTATAGAAAAAGAAAATCTGGAATCGTTAATTTGGCTACAGCATTAGGTATGATATAAAAAATAATAGAACTTTTTGGGCACTAAATAGGGTACCTTTTTATATTGGGATCAACGGTACGATATTCCTACAGTTACTTGTTCTTTGAAAAGAGCATAACGTGGGGATAACGTATCTATGCGCTCATAATCAATGATTATAGCACCTTTATCAAAACGTTACCGGAGAACGGGCATGGGCGGTAAGAATCCGCAAAAAGGACGAAAAGACCAGCAAGAATCTTCTCAACGAATTAATCATTTAGAGACTCAAGTAGAACAGTTGACTAGGGAAATGCAACAAGCAACACAGCAGATTAACAAAATGAACTCTGCTTTAAATCAAAACGCCACTAGTGCACAATATGCTGGTAACAGTATGGCTGCATTACGCGAAAGATTCGGTGGAGTGAGTGAAACACAAGCAACGATGATACAAGGTCTAGAACGAGCCAGTGGAGCATTGTTTTCAACAGGTGCAGCCGCCACAATTGCTGGTGGAGCAGTCGTTATGGGGCTTGGTTCAAGTGTAAAAGTAGCAGCTGATTTTGAGCAACAGATGGCTATGGCTAAAGTGGGTGCGATTTCTGGTGCGACAGGAAATCAATTAGGCAGTTTAACTGAAACCGCTAAAGAGTTAGGAGCATCCACTACCAAGTCAGCTAGTGAAGTTGCAGTAGGTATGCAGAACTTAGCCGCTTCAGGCTTCGAGGTAAAACGATATTATCGGAGCAATGCCTGGTATTATCGCTGCTTCCGAAGCCGCACAGGAAGATATGGCTATGACCTCTGAAACTGTAGCAGCCGCTTTAAATGTTTTTGGTATGGAAGCGAAAGAGTCTTCTCATATAGCGGATGTATACTTTCTCAATCAGCCAATCAATCTGCTGCAGGTATCTTGGATATGCAGTACAGCTTTAAATATGCAGCACCAGTTGCGAAAATGCTTGGTATATCCCTTGAGGAATTATCTGCTGCTACTGGTATCATGACAGACTCAGGTATCAAAGGCGAACAAGCAGGTAAAGCCTAAATAATTCCGATTATCATACCAGAAGATGTCCAAGGTGGTTTTTGCAGGGCAATATACCAAAAACGATTGATAGGGAATAAAATACTGGAAAGATAAAACAAACTACCTGTGTTAATTGGAATTATAATAGTTACTCTAATTATCGCTTTTGTAGTTATATTCATTCCGCGCATATCCCCAATTTGCGCACCGATTTACGCAGTATTACAAGGGGTTTTATTAGGAAGTATTTCAGCGTATTATACAATGCGCTTTGGTGATTCTATCGCTTTAATTGCCGTATTACTAACAATTTCGATTTTATTTGCCATGTTAGTGTTATACGCAACTCGAATAGTAAAAGTAACTAAAAAGTTTCGTGCGGTTGTAACGGTTGCAACACTTGGAATTCTTATTATGTATTTTATT
>NZ_WIPE01000063.1:218826-326747 GCF_009760835.1 Bacillus sp. EE-W1
TCTGGTTTCTTACATTATGAAAAACAAAGATTAAAAAACATCCTGCATGTTTCAAACATGCAGGATGTTTTTGTGAAGGTTTGTGTAATAGAAGAAATATAAAAAAGTGCTAACAAATTTGCAAACGAACTTACTAACAGCTATACAGAATAGACATAAATTATCGTGTCTTATTTGAAAATAGCTTTAATTAGTTAAATTAAACTTATACGAAATGCTCATAAAAATAGTCTTAATACCAAGAGTTTAACCATCCAGATATTTTATTGGTATTGAGTCGAAACCGGGACATGATATTGATTTCTACTCAATTGATGAATGTTTAAAAGAGCGTCAGCCAGAAGAGCCAATTTATAAAGAATGGATTTCTGCATCGGACTGGTTCCGTACTTTAGTTGAAGAGCAAATTGCACGGTTAGATACTATCGCTGAACAAGTGACAGAGTCTGACTGCAAGTGAATGAAACAGCATTTTATTATCAATAGTTAATATGAATATTAATTTCGGGAAAGGGCTTATACTTTAGAAAAGTGGCGAGTGAATACAGATGTAAAAGAAGTAATTGGATAAAAAAGGTATTACTAAACTTAGGAATAGACAATACCTTTTTATAGTTATTTTTGTAAAGTTATTGTAAATTGCAAATATAATACACTATTTATATTGTATAATTCTAATGTATTGTATTTAATATTAGTAGGTGGTGATGTATATGTTGTGTTTTATAAAATATAGAAGATAAGCAATTATTATTTTTTATTTATAATGTATTATTTGAATAAATTAATAATAATTTAATTTTAAAGAACCGGGTTTTAATTGATTAGATTATGTAACGTAACGGTTTCTTCTAGTTTTTAGATGATCAAGGCAAATGAAGAAAGGAAGTATTTATTACATGGAAAAACTACGGTTATTAACATTTGAGAATATAGTAGAGCCGCTTTTAAATGAAAGTGTATCATTTATATACTTTCCTATCGAATGGCTTGATATTGTAGAAATACATTATAAGACATTTTTATTAACAAGTAAGTTAAAACGATTGAATGAAAGATTATATGATATGTTTTCTGATATATTGTTTATTCAGCATAATCCATATGTATTAAATGAAAATACACCATGGATTGTATCCAAAGAACCTATTAGAAAAGAACAACTTGATTATATTTTCCAAAGTTGGTATGAGGTGATTCATGATTGGAAACCTAATAAATTAATAGAATTGCCAAAATATGAATGGCATTACGATTTAATTTCTAATTTAACAGTACTACATGATAATGAAATATATTCTAAGTGGGTGCCTGCTTTAATTTCACATATTTTTTGTGAACAACCTGTACGATTAGAGAATATCAACGAAGAAGATATATATTTTTCTCCTCTTAGATCACAAAATATTTGTGAGGCAATGTCAAAGCCAATTAAAGATGAAAAAACACAAGATTATTTCGCCTATGTATATCGGTTCGAATGTATAACGCGCGGTGGCGAGAATATTCTGTTATTAAATGTTTCAATAGGAATTCGGAGGTTTTATCAAGAATATAATCATCCAGATATTCCTTTGCTATTAAGACGTAAACGGGGCATGATATTGGTTTCTACGCCAGAATTTGCATCGAATAATAAGAAATTACGGTTTGTAAAACTAAAAGTACAACAAGCTACAAACGGCATAAAATGGATTAAGATATTTAGAAATTTAAAAGATGATTTTCGTATAGGTGGAGAAGTTGAATTAGAGCATATTCTTCAATATCCGAAAGATTATATGCTAGGAACAAATATTAGGGTGTTACTTCCATACAATGAGAGAATATATAAAGTTCAAGGTACTAAAATAAAACCTGGTATAAAAGTAAAGGAAAGAGAGTATCTATTTAAAGGGTTTCAGCAAAAATTCACTTATTTCACATTACTACCAGAATGTAAAAAGATAGCAACAAATAATGAAAATGAATTATTCCCTTTAATTGCACCAAAAGGATTAGAGACTATAACGTTAGAAATATGGTCTGAAAAAATATTGATGGAAGTAGAACAAGCGTTAATTGAAAGTGAAATTGTGTTAGCTCAAATCAGTGAGTCATCATATGTATTAAATGCAGATTCTCCAGTATTGTTAAAAATAGTAAGATATAATATTGAAAAAGTATTACAAAATCCATATAAAATGCAATATTGCCAGAAATACAAAACAAATTTAGTAGAGGATGTTATGAAAGCGGTTTATGCTACTGCAGGTAAGCGCAATGATGCGACATTGGCGTTAATCGCAATGGAAAATTGTGATGGGCGTGAAAAAATCGATCCAAAGCAAATCGTTAGAGAAGGGTTTGCACGAACTAACCGTATTTCAGCATTTATTAATTTATTTATTGGCCAAAGTGTATCTCGTAAAACAATTATTAATTGTATCCTTAGTTTATTAGAACAAAAAGGATTTTTGAAACGTAGTTGGAATAAGATAAATTTACCTTGTACATATGTTAATTTATCAATTGAACGAATATCGAAATTTGATTTCTTACCTATTATTTCACAAATAAAAGGAAAAGAAATTTCATATAAATTATATGGGAATAAAGATTGGCAAACGATTGATCGTTTATTATTAAATATAAATAAACATAATGCCTTTTTACCGCAGCCTTCAAAAAGAAATGATATGGGAATTCAATTTAAACAATTTGTTTCTGAAACATTAACAGAAATTTTACAACATGCAAAAGAGGAAAATGAGCAAGTATATATTATTATTGATGCGAATTTAAGAAAATATTGGATAAAAGAGTTACAAAATAAAAAAATTGATATAGATATTTTACCGGAGATTGTTCCTGATGCGCTAAAGGTCCCTAATTTAAACATTATAAGAATAAATACATCTTTTGATACACCAAAATACGGTGTGATAGAACGTGATGATGTTCCTGAAGGTACAAGTTTATATGTAGATCAAAAAGGGATGTATTATAGCACTGGCGAGTATTCACAAAATGGTAGTGAAACATTGCAGCGATACATACTTGAAATATTACCGCTAGGTGTAAAACCTGTAGAAAGGAATTATATCGCTAAAATGGTACACTATATGTGCTGTAATTCAAGTATGCTTCAGGAAAAAAATATACATATGCCGTATTCTATGCATATGGCGAAAGTAATAAAGAGCTATAGGACTGATATAGATGCAAGAGAGTTTAAAGAGTTTGATGATGAATTGGATGTAGATATAATGAAAATAGAAAAGAAAGATTCAATTATTTTGCTTTAAATAATAGTAGACAAATCCTGCTCGTTATATTGATCAGGATTTGTCATTTTTTCATGTAAATAAGGATATCCTTTGTCATGTATCTTTTCTTTTATGTATTTACTTTATTTACATACAGGATTAAGATATTTTTTAGAAATACAAAATCTACATCATATGGAAAAGCAATATGAATTGATTCAAAAGAAATTTGAAAGGAATGAGGAATTGTGAAGAAATTAGATGTGTTATTAATGCTATTAAGCGGCCTCTTTCCAGTTGCAGGAATTATGAAGCAAATCCCACTAGAACAATCTTTATATATCGGAGGCCTTTTATTTTTTACTAGTTTCGGTAGCTATTTTGCGAAAAAAATATATTCACGTATATGTAGTTGGATAGCGTATGCGCCATTTATAACACTGCTGTTAGTCATTTGGCATCAAGATATTTCAACAAGTTCAATAATAGGGAATGCGAAAATCGCCGCTTGTATCGCTTTAATTCCATGTTTATTCCGTTTTCGTACATATGGACTTACTTTCGGTTTATTCTCATTATGGGCCGCTTTACTTTGGGATATTAAAGAAGGACAGTCGTTAATCATACTTGAACGTATGTCGAGTTTAATGACAAGTCATTACTTATATCTTCTACTGTTAGTTGGAGGACTTATATTAGGTGGATTACTTGCGATGTTATTACATCGTAAAGAGCAGGATGATAATAAAGAAAATATAAATCTATTTCAACAAAAAAAGAAGCGCAAAAAATTATCATTTAAGATTCCACTTCCTAGATTACCGAAATTAAAGATCAAATTATTTAAGTTTGGTGGAAAAGTATCAAAACGAAATACGCCAGAAAAAATACGTGAGCATAATTACGAAGAACCAGCTCAAGCTGCAACATATGAAATGAGAGAGCAAATAGATCCATATAAAGAAGGTATCGCTCAAGGACAAACGAGGATGGAACGTCGTAGAAATAGGTATAATGCATAAGATATTTGAGTAACCCTTTAATGATTTATCATTGAAGGGTTTTTTATGTAATTATATATAGATTGCTAATGAGGAATTTATAGCATACCCTAAAGTTAAGGACTTAAATAAAATAATGGGAGGACAAAATGCTTATTATTACATATATTTCTGTCTGTATATTATTTTTAGTTAGCTTTTTACATGTTTACTGGGCTTTCGGAGGTAAGTGGGCGACAAATAGTGTCATTCCAACAAAAGCTGGAGAAAAGGCGTTTACACCAAGTGTAGGAATGACATTGTTCATTGCTTTATTATTAAGTATGGCGGCAATAATTTTATTACAACAAACAAATGTTGTTCATTTCGAAGTTCCTAATATTATCGTTCAATTGGGCTCCTGGATTTGTATGATTGTTTTTTTATAAGAGTAATTGGTGAGTTTCATTATTTTGGAATCTTTAAGCGAAAAAAAGATACGTATTTTGCTAAAATGGATACTGTTTTATATATACCACTTTGTGCATTTGTATCTTTATCGTTCTTATTAGCAATTATAACGTGAACATAAAATAGTAACTGCTTTTTCTAAAATAAATAAACGTGAATTAGCAAGGAGTAAAAGTGAGAAATCTAGTAGTAAATAAAAAGGATGTAAGCGTCTTCTTATCGAAATATAGATTATTATGAAAGGCGGTGACACTATGAAGTATGTTAAAGTCTGTATGAATGGCGGAAGTGAACACAAATTCTCGATGACTTTAGATCGGTTTGAAGAACTTATTACTACAGAGAATGGACTATTAGAAAATAAATTAGTTAGTATTGAAAATGTAATGATTAATCCTACTAATATATCTTCTGTAGTTGAAAAAATTGGTGTACCGGCTAAGTTTATGGAAGCTTAAAAATTGGTACATAAAAAACATCCATAGGGATGTTTTTTTATGTATAAATATAATAATTATACAATTAATAAATGAGCAGAATTTTTAGCAATACGTATACATTTGATGTTTAATAGATGCACAATAAAATAAGTACAAGCATATATTACATTGTAGGACAAGACCTTCGTGTCCTACTTAATACTCAGAAAAAACCTCTATCACATGAGAGCATCCGATTGCAGGGTGCTCTTTTTTTATCCGGCTCTTTAACTTTCAATTTTAAACATATCTTTGATGCTCATAAATATTAAAAATAAAATAATAGCAAAAATTAAGTTAGATAAATAGAAATCTTGATGAAATAGTAATTCAAAGATGACATCGAGAACATATAGTAAGGCGATAGTAGGTAATATACAAATAAATATAAATCTCCAATTTTTCAAATAATGTTTATAAGTAGTAATCGCTTTCTCCATACATATAGCTCCTGTATTTTTTATTTTCTATATAATTATACATTTAAATAAAAGAATTTACAAAAGAATATTTAGTAATTAAGAATTGTAGGAGAGATTTTGTTGAAAATGTGGATAGCTGTAGCAATCTGAATAATAAATGCTTTTACTTAAAAAAAACTTTAAAAGAATGATACTAAAATGATACACTATAATATACGTTATTTATGAAACGAATAGAGGGATTTGTATGATAGATAAAATCAAAAATGTTGTAGAGGATATGTACGAAGATGAAGCAAAACATTTACTTCAAAGTATTCTTATTCAGTTGAATTTATTAGAAGAAAACTATAGTGAAGATGCAATTAAAAATTTGATGGATATTCCTAAGCAACTAACGAGTAATACATCATATATAAGAAATGTAAAAGAAAGCACACACGTACATATTGCGTTTGATGATTCAACAGCTGGATGTTTAAAATATATGCTTAGTCAAGAAGAACAATTGGAAGAGAGGGTTGTCGCTTTTTCTGAATTCTTTTCAATTGGGCCGATAAACAAGCTACATATGAATGAGGGGCAACTTGCAAGACAGAAATGGTTAGTAAACAATTTAACTGCTTATGATAATTATTTTGAAGAAGAGTATTTACCAAGGTTTTTAGAAACTATGGAAGAACTACACACTATTCCTATTGAAACACCTATTACAATTTGGAAAGCTAATAACGCACATGAACATGTAGGCCTATGTTTTGTAATGGCGCAATTAAAAGATAAGAAAAACATTCGCGTTATTAATACGTCTGAAGCAAGTAAAGAAATATTAAAAAAAGAGTATGCTATTCGTGGAACTGGAGAGTTAGCACCTGAAAGTTTAGCTCTAATTCAAAAAAGTTTTGTAGAATTGCGATATTTAACTGTAGAGAAACGTATGCAGTTTGAACATGAGTGGGACAGTCTATCGAAAAGTACGGAATTTTTAAGAGTTTGGACAGACAATGAAGTGCGTTCTGTACAAGAAGATTATTTTGATCAATTTATTATTGAATGTGCGAAAAGTATAGGTGCTGATCGAGAATTCCTAAAAGCCCCTAGGGTAATTGGTGAAGCACTTGGTCATGTAGAGCAGTTAGTTGGCGATACGTTTTTAGAATATCGCTTAAAGGAATTAATTAAACAAGAAGTATTTGAATTTGAAGGTTCGTTAGATGAAATGCGTTTTTATAGTGTGAAATTAAGAAAATAATACATCTATTCCGATTATGAAGAAGCTCGTATTTTTAAAATACGAGTTTTATTTTTTTGTTGAATTTAGGCTATACATAAGCTTCCTATAGGAGGCAAATCACATATGAATGTTAAAGGTACTGAATGAAAAGTAGGTGATTTGTTAATATGTATAACCAGCAAAATTATCCATATGATCAAGGGGTGTATTATAATCCACAAAACTACGGGTATGAATCTGTAAATGAAGTGAGAGATATGGAACAAGAAGATTATAGACCAGATGATGCGGAAGATGCTCCAACGTCACCACCACCGTCACAAGCACCGTCGTTACCGTCTACATTTGCTTCGCCAGCACAACCAGGGAATATGAAATCATGGATGTGTAACTGTCTAGGAAGATGGGGCTACTTACGTTTGCATCGTCCTGGACCTTTCGGAAGAGACTTATGGTTCTTCCCGACTGAAGTGAGGAGAAATGGGGTTTCAGGTTACACTTGGCAAGGTGGTCGCCGTCGTAAAGTAAGTTATCGCTATCAACAAATTAGTAATTTCATGTGTTTTGCGTAAAGAAGAGTGAGAGAGTAGAAGGATTTTACTCTCTCACTTTTTATTTTTCAATATACGAAGTAAGATTTTAAATGAAAATTTACAATTTTCGCGTTTTTATTAGAGTATAATGCATATGTTGGTTGGTTTTCAAAAACAAATGAGAGTGAGGGAATACAATGTCAATGAAAAATAAAGTTGGGCTAAGAATAGAGGATGGTATTAATTTAGCTTCAGCTCAGTTTAAAGAAGATGCGTATGAAATTTATAAAGAATCTAGAAAAGTGCAACCTATCTTATTTGTGAATAAAACCGAATTAGGTGCAGAGTGGCTGATTACGAGATATGAAGATGCGCTGCCACTTTTAAAAGATAATCGCTTAAAAAAAGATCCGGCCAATGTATTTTCTCAAGATACATTGAATGTCTTTCTTACTGTTGATAATAGTGATTATTTAACGACGCACATGCTAAATTCAGATCCACCTAACCACAATCGTTTACGATCACTCGTACAAAAAGCTTTTACACCGAAGATGATCACGCAATTGGAAGGAAGAA
Organism: Bacillus sp. EE-W1; assembly: GCF_009760835.1. NCBI lineage: Bacteria > Bacillati > Bacillota > Bacilli > Caryophanales > Bacillaceae > Bacillus > Bacillus sp. EE-W1. Next base: position 226,773 of record NZ_WIPE01000063.1, read on the forward strand.
TACAGGATATTGCAGATGATTTGTTAAATGAAGTCGAGCGAAAAAGTTCATTAAATCTTGTTGATGATTACTCTTTTCCTTTACCGATTATTGTAATAAGTGAAATGCTAGGCATTCCGAAAGAGGATCAAGCGAAATTTAGAATTTGGTCTCATGCTGTTATTGCTTATCCAGAAACGCCAGAAGAAATAAAAGAAACCGAAAAGCAACTATCTGAGTTTATTACATATCTCCAATATTTAGTTGATATCAAAAGACAAGAACCAAAAGAGGACTTGGTAAGTGCTTTAATACTTGCAGAGAGTGAAGGGCATAAACTTAGCGCTCGGGAACTATATTCAATGATAATGTTACTAATTGTGGCGGGACACGAAACAACTGTAAATTTAATTACAAATACGGTATTAGCGCTTCTTGAAAATCCGAATCAATTACAGTTATTAAAAGAAAATCCCAAATTAATTGATGCAGCTATTGAGGAAGGGTTACGATATTATTCTCCAGTTGAGGTTACAACTTCAAGATGGGCGGATGAACCTTTTCAAATCCATGACCAAACAATCCAAAAAGGAGATATGGTTGTCATTGCATTAGCTTCTGCAAACCGTGATGAAAATGTATTTGAAAACCCAGAAGTATTCGATATTACTCGGGAAAATAATCGCCATATTGCCTTTGGTCATGGTAGCCATTTCTGCTTAGGAGCTCCACTTGCTAAGTTAGAAGCAAAGATTGCTATTACTACTTTGTTTAATCGAATGCCTGAATTACAAATAAAAGGGAATCGTGAAGATATTAAATGGCAAGGTAATTATTTAATGCGTTCTTTAGAGGAATTGCCTTTAAATTTCTAGAATAGTTAAAAGGAGACATGCATACATCGAAATTGATTTACATAGAGTATGTATGTGTTATTTAAATTCGGAACGGAAGGGTGAAAACATCCCAATGATCAACTAATTCTATTTGTAAGAGATCTTCGTTAAAAAACGAAATATTCTTCTGAATAGGATTAGTCTGCGCATTTATAGAAAAGGGATGTATTTCGCTCTGCGAATATATAGTCTTTTTATATGATTTGTGCTGCCTCCTGTTCAGAACATGAAATAGGGGGATTTTTTATGTCGACAAATGTAGTAACGAAACAAAACAATGGGGTATCACAAGTATTAAAAAATCGGTTTGTGCAAGGAATTCTTGCATCAGCATTATTTTTACAAATTGGAATATGGGTTCGGAACTTTGCGGTATTATTATATGTAATGGAAATGACGAAAGGTGATGCTTTTGCTATTTCAATGATTTCGGTTGCTGAGTTTGCTCCAATTTTCATCTTTTCCTTTATAGGTGGAACCTTTGCTGATAGGTGGAAGCCAAAGAAGACAATGATTTGGTGTGAAACGTTAAGTTCCATTTCAGTATTCGCTGTATTAATTACACTTATGTTTGGAACCTGGAAAATCGTGTTTTTTGTCACGCTTATTTCTGCAATCCTTTCGCAGTTTTCTCAACCATCAGGTATGAAATTGTTTAAACAGCATTTATCAACGGAACAAATCCAATTAGCGATGTCTATATATCAAACAATATTTGCGATTTTTATGGTGCTAGGACCGATTCTTGGAACATTTATCTTTCATAGTTTTGGAATTTATATTTCAATTATCATAACAGGTATCGCTTTTTTACTGGCAGCAGCTGTGTTGTTATTTCTTCCGAAAGATCTTGAGAATGATATTGAGAAGAAAGAAATCACGCTATTACAGGAGATGCTGGATGGTATTAAATATGTGAAAAAGAAAAAAGCATTAACTTTGCTAGGGCTTTGTTTTATGGCAGCAGGACTAGGGATTGGTTTAATTCAGCCGTTAGGTATTTTTATTGTAACTGAGCAGTTAGGATTATCAAAAGAGAGTTTACAATGGTTACTAACAGTAAATGGCGTGGGAATGATTGTTGGCGGCGCTTTAGCGATGGTATTTGCGAAGAACGTTGCTCCGCAAAAGATGTTAATTATCGGTATGCTTGGTCAGGCAATCGGTATTGGTATTATAGGTTATTCCACAAATTTATGGGTAACACTGACAGCACAACTTTTTAGTGGGTTAGCTCTTCCTTGTATCCAAATAGGTATTAATACGCTCATTATCCAAAATAGCGATACTGATTTTATCGGTCGTGTAAATGGCATTTTAAGTCCGCTATTTACCGGTTCAATGGTAGTAACGATGAGTATTGCTGGTTCATTAAAAGAAATGTTTTCATTAAGTACGATGTATGAGGGCACAGCTTTACTATTTATAATCGGATTATTTTTTATTTTACCTATATACAATTTAAAACCAGTAATAGCGGTTGAAAGTGAAATAAATGGTAAAGGAAGTGCTGTACAACATGAATCCTAATCCAAATGTTAAATACCCTATTGAAGGAAATGAAAATGTCCATTTTATAAAAAATACAATAATGAAAGCTAATATACTTGTTGGTGATTATTCATATTATGATGCGAAAGATGGAGAAACTTTTGAAGATCGAGTATTACATCATTATGAATTTCTTGGAGATCGCCTTATTATTGGAAATTTTTGTTGTATTGCAAATGGAGTTACCTTTATTATGAACGGAGCGAATCATCGGATGGATGGATTTTCGGCATATCCATTTAATATATTTGGAAATGGGTGGGAGAATTATACACCTAATTTGTCTGATTTACCTTACAAAGGGGATACAGTTATAGGAAATGATGTATGGATTGGTATGGATGCAACGATTATGCCTGGAATAAAAATAGGAGATGGTGCAATCATTGCAGCTAAATCTGTTGTGACTAGAGACGTCGCACCATATACAATTGTTGGCGGAAACCCTGCAAATAAAATAAAGGAACGATTTACAAATACAATAGTAGAAGAGTTATTGCAAATTCAATGGTGGCATTTTGACATTGAAAAAATAACAGAAAATATAGATGCTATTGTACAAGGAAATATTGAACCATTAAGAAAGCTAAAAAGGTAATAAAAAATGCGTGACAAAGAGTATCATACCTCCGAATTTTGTTAATGATAATAGAACAAGGAGGTGTGATACTATGGCACAAGACGTTTTATGTGAAGTAAACAACTGTAAATTTTGGGCTAACGGCAATAAATGTAGTGCAGATGCAATTTATGTAGTAAGTCATAAAGGGAAACATGCATCAACTACGGAAGAAACAGATTGCAAAACTTTTGATCCAGAAGTATAAAATTTTTGAAGGGTAGCCAAATCGTGGTTGCCCTTTTATTAATTATAGTATTGATAATAAATCTCATTTTCATTCATTATTTTTAACTTTTCTTGTTAATTTTTATATTTTCTTCATAAGTGATGTAATCCAGAGTAATTCGTGTTCTATACGTGATTTACTAAATTCAATAACTTCTGTAATAAAAGATGAGCTAACATCTAAAGATTGAATAGCAGTAAGCTGTTTATGTAGTACGTCTTGGCGTATTGTTAAAATTTCTTTTCTACCTTCGTAATCAAGTTTTTCAAATAGAGCGATACGTACAAGGAACTCAGCGTTATTTGTCGCAATTTTTTCAGGAAACTCTCTTAACATCTCTGAAAAAATTTCTTCACCTGTTTCAGTTATATCGTACATATTTCGGTTTGGCTTTCCGACTTGTTTATGTATTTTTTTCGTTATAGCACCCATATTTTCGAAGCGCCGAAGAGCGGGATAAAGTGTGTTATGATTTAATTCGAAATTCTCACCTAACCGGTTTTGAACATTTTTCTTTATTTCATATCCATGTTTTGGTCCAGTTGTTAATTCTGCTAATAGTAAAATGTCAACGTACATAAAAATCCCCCTTATATATTTCTCAAGTTCTCCAATAAAAAATCTCCTTTAGTATATGTTAAAATAACATATGTTAGATTATACAACTTTGAACTACCGACCTATCACTTTTATTGTAAAAGAAAAGGGAGGAAAGAACTATGGCTTCGCCGGAAAATGTGATTTTAGTTCATGAAATTTCAAAGCTGAAAACAAAAGAAGAATTGTGGAATCCGTATGAGTGGTATCAATTTATGAGGGATAATCACCCTGTACATTACGATGAAGAGCAAGATGTATGGAATGTTTTTTTATACGATGATGTAAATCGAGTTTTATCGGATTATCGCTTATTTTCAAGTAGAAGGGAGCGAAGACAATTCGCAATCCCTCCTTTAGAAACTAGGATAAATATAAACTCTACGGATCCACCAGAACATCGCAATGTACGTTCTATCGTTTCTAAAGCATTTACTCCAAGAAGTTTAGAACAATGGAAACCCCGAATACAGGCAATCGCAAATGAACTTATAGAACATATCGAAAAATATAGTGAGGTTAATATTGTTGAAGAGTTTGCTGCACCTTTACCTGTTACCGTCATATCCGATTTATTAGGAGTGCCAACAACGGACCGTAAAAAAATTAAAGCATGGTCTGATATTTTATTTATGCCGTATAGTAAAGAAAAGTTTAGTGATCTGGATGCGGAAAAGGGTATAGCACTAAATGAATTTAAAGCATATCTTCTACCGATTGTTCAGGGAAAGAGGTACCATTTAACCGATGATATTATTTCGGATTTAATACGAGCTGAATATGAAGGCGAAAGATTAACAGATGAAGAAATTGTTACTTTTTCTTTAGGTTTATTAGCGGCAGGCAATGAAACAACTACTAATTTAATTATTAATAGCTTTTATTGCTTTTTAGTGGATTCACCTGGGACATATAAAGAATTAAGAGAAGAACCTAAATTAATTTCAAAGGCAATTGAGGAAGTATTGCGCTATCGCTTTCCCGTTACATTAGCTAGGAGGATTACAGAGGATACAAATATATTTGGGCCTTTTATGAAAAAGGATCAAATGATTGTTGCGTGGGTAAGTGCAGCAAATTTAGATGAGAAAAAGTTTTCGCAAGCCTCTAAATTTAATATACACCGAATAGGAAATGAAAAGCATTTAACATTTGGTAAAGGTGCACACTTTTGCTTAGGAGCACCACTTGCACGTTTAGAAGCTGAGATTGCATTAAGAACTTTCATAAATGCTTTTGAAAAAATAGAGTTATCTCCATTGTTCAATTTAGAAAAATGTCTATTGGAAAATGAACAAACGTTAAATTACTTACCTATTCTTTTGAATAATAGGTAAATCGATCAGCAAGGTACAAATTTACTGTACCTTGTTTTTTTATCCCGCGTTAACGGACAGTAAACGTCCCGATTGGTTCAACTAATAATCAGTGGGAGATGAAGAAAACCCCCACTGATTAAAGTTTCACTTTATTTCTCAATTGTAAAATTTTAGTTAGTTATTTAGTATGGAGGTGTGTGAAAAAGAATGGAGGAGGACGCTTATGTTAACGTGTAATGGAAGTAAAACGTTTCAAACATTTATTAAAGCTGTAACGGATTTAATGGATAGTAATTTATTAGAAGATCAAATTGTTTGTGCGATTGAAAAATTACTAGAAGAACTTTTAGAAAAGAAAACATGGCTTCCGTTAGAAAAACAGAAGGCGAATTCGGCTCAATACGCACGACATTTGTTATATGAAGATCCTTTTAATCGTTTTGAAGTATTAGCTCTTGTATGGAAAGATGGACAATCTACACCTTTACATGATCATGATGGTACATGGGGAGTAGAAGGCGTTTTTACAGGGAGGATAATGGTGCAAAACTTTATACAAACGAAGCAGTTTGAAAATTCACTTGTTTATTTAACACATACAGGAAATCTTTATTTGGGAGAAGGAGAAACAGATAAAGTCATTCCACCAGCTGATTGTCATATTCTTGAAATAGCTAAAAATGAAAGCGTTGTCACTATTCATATTTACGGAAAACGTTTAGAAAAGTTTAAAGTATATGTCCCAACTGAAGAAAAGAGTGTTTACATGTGTGAGACGAAATATATTAGTTATAGTTCATAGTATAAAATCAAAAACTTTTCTTTAAAAAGAAAAGTTTTTGATTTTATTATTAATTATTTCTTGACCTGAAACGCTTTTCATAAATTATAAATAAGGAGTACTTCACGAGATCAGTATGAAAACGATACCTTTTGTTTATAATGAACTCGTGTATTTATAGAAAGTGGTGAAGAAATAATGAAATTAATTGCAATTGATTTAGATGGAACTCTTCTTTCAGGGAATAAAATGATTAGTAAAGAGAATGCAGAAGCAATTCAAAAATGTCAGGAAGCGGGTCATGTTGTAGCAATTTGTACAGGACGTTCTATCGTCGACATTGAAAGATTGTTGTTAGAAGTTAATTTAGAGTGTCCAATTATTGCGGAAAATGGTGCGCTTATATATAAAGATAAAAAAATGATGAAGAGATATCCAATTCAAAATATGCAAGCACTTGAAATTGTAGAATATCTTGAAGAGAATGGCTTATATTATCAGCTTTATACTGATAAAGGTGTGTATGTACCGGATTATGGAGTAGAGAGTGTACGTAATGAAATTGAGTATGTGAAGAGTTCAAAAGAAAATTTCGACTTGAAAGAATTAGAAACGATCGCAGCTTTATACCTTGAGCATACAGCGTTTCATAGTGCAGAAAGTTGTAAACCGATTATAGAAACTGATATACATGTGCATAAGCTTTTACCATTTTCTTATGACATAGAAAAATTAAAAAAGTTAAAAGCAGCGTTTCTGCATAATACTGATTTAGCAATTACATCTTCCTATTGGCATAATTTAGAGATTAATCATCGAGATGCTCAAAAAGGAAATGGATTATATACTTTAGCAGAACATCTAAATATTCCAGTTGAAAATACTGTAGCGATAGGTGATGGGCTAAACGATGTATCCATGATGGAAAAAGCAAACATATCAATTGCAATGGGGAACGCAGTCGAAGAAATAAAAGCAATGTGTAAATACGAAACTTTATCAAATGAAGAACACGGTGTTGCACATGCTTTATATAAATATGTAATGTAATATAAAAAGAAAAAAAGAATCCAAATGGATTCTTTTTTTCTTTTTATTAGGGGTAAGGTATTCTATGAGATTCATAGAAGCCTTATTACTTTTTATTATATAGAATATATTGGAATAAATGTTTATATTTTTCATATTAATTGTGAAAATTTTATGAACTTTGTATTTTTATACTACTAAAATCGATGTGTATGACTCTGATATTAAAATCCGGTTTCTGCATGAGTACCCGTTTTAGGTTGGTCGTACATTCAGAATTAATATGTGATGAACAAAATACGTACTGATTAAGGATTCATTTTATACGCTAATTCTTCTCTATTTTAATTGAAAAATAAAATTTATTCGAATAATTATTCTGCAGCTATATACCTAAAGGCACATTCTACGTATAATGGAGAAGTATAAATTTTGAATTTGTATTAATTTTACATATTGAGGTGAAAAAGGAATGAATGCGCGGCTAATGGAACTTATTGATGTGAGTACAATAGAAACCATGGCAGAACAGTTTTATAAATTAACCAACATATCACATCAACTTCTTGATGCTGAAAAAGAATGTATATTTTCTTTTGGAATAAATGAAATGAAAATATGTAAACTTCCCAAAATTGAAATCCCCATTTTTTTATACAATCAACATTTAGGATCTTTTGTAGTATGGTCAAACAAAAGTGACATTTTCAATTGTCAAAAATACTTTGAAATGCTTTCAAATCTAATTATAGATGGAGCAACAAAAATATTTCAAAGTAAAAATTCAACATTGCTCTCTCGAAAAGAAGAGGAATTACATACGATTTTACAAAATATGCCCGTTATGGTTGATGCGCTTGATTATAATGGAGATTTTGTTCTGTGGAATCGTGAGTGTGAAATTGTAACAGGTTATACCGCTGAAGAAATAATAGGGAATCCACATGCACTTCAATTATTGTACCCTGATCATGATTATCGTCACCAAATACAAACGAAATTTTTAACTTGTGGAAAAAATTTCAGAGATTGGGAAATGCACTTAACATGTAAAAATGGTGAAACCAAAACAATCATGTGGTCCAATATTTCAGAACAGTTTCCTGTAAAAGGATATAGCTATTGGGCTGTTGGTGTAGATATTACACATTTAAAAGCGATAGAAGAGCAGTTAAAACAACAAACGTCTGAATTGGAATTGATTTTTAAGGCTTTACCGGATTTATGTTTCTTAACAAAAGATGATGGCACAATTATAGATTATAAAGCAGGATCTCCTACAAAATTTTACGTACCGGCAGAAGCTTTTATGGGAAAAAAGTTTTTCGAAGTATTACCATCGCCAGTGGCGCAGCAGTTTCAGGAAGCAATTCTTCAAGTGAAGGAAAAAGCAACGAATGTAATTGTTGAATACCCACTTACAATTAATGATAGTGTTAATTTCTTTGAAGCCAGATGTTTACCATTATTACATGATAAAATTATGATCATTGTACGTGATATTACAGAACGGAAAAAGACAGAAGAATTGCTAAATAAGTCAGATACACTTGCAGCAATCGGTCAATTAGCAGCTGGTGTTGCTCATGAAGTGAGGAACCCATTGACAGTTATTAAAGGGTTTATACAGTTATTCCAAATTAATAAAGAAGATCAAGAAAAATATTTTGATTTAATGCTTTCTGAAATTGATAGAATAGAAGCGATTCTTCAAGAGTTTTTATCAATCGCTAAAACAGATGAAATAAATACAGAACAAAAAAATATTTATCAAATTTATAAAAATGTCGTTTCATTAATGAATACAAAAGCAATTATGACGAATATTCAAGTAGAACTATATGCAGACACCAAAGATATAAGTATTGAGTGCTCAGAAAATCAATTGAAACAAGTGTTTATTAATATTTTGCAAAATTCAATCGAGGCTATGCCAGATGGTGGGAAAATCACAATTCATATAAAAGAGATAAACGATGAAGGTGTTATTATTCATGTAATTGATGAAGGAATTGGGATACCTGAAGAAAGAATTAAGAGATTAGGCGAACCGTTTTATAGTACGAAAGAAAAAGGTACCGGTATTGGATTAATGTTAAGTTATAAAATTATTGAAAGCCATCAAGGGAAAATAAGTATTATGAGTGAGGTTGGTGTCGGGACAACAGTAACGATATATTTGCCGAAAGCTCAAATCAAAAAACCTCTATCAAATTATGATGATAGATTCGAATCAATGCGTCCCATTATTAATTCTTAAATTACTAAATACCCAATAACCAAAAGCTTAGTTTTTGGTTATTGGGTATTTTTACATTTAATTTAGTAAACTTTACCTTTTCTTTAGATTTGTTTTAATTTCTATTAAGTTTTAAATATTATATTAATATTTGTAAAAGGTAATGTATAGAAGTTATACATTGCTTTTAATATATAAATAAAATATTATTTGGAATATTATAAGGAGGAGATTAAGACGAAGTGAAAAAACAAGAGAAAATAAAAGGTAGAGCACTATCGATGCGGTTAAACATTTTATTCTTTTGTGTATTTTTATTATTTTCTGCCATGATTATACAATTAGGTAAAGTACAAATTATCGATGGAGAAACGTATAAAAATGAAGTAGAGAAGAGAGAAAATGCAACCGTAAGTCTTTCTGTCCCGCGTGGGAAAATATTTGATAGAGAAGGCAATCCAGTAGTTGATAATAAATCTTTACGTACAATTACATATACAAAGATGAAAGGTGTAAAATCAGAAGAGATATTAAAAACCGCAAGACGACTTGCAGACATAATTGAAATGCCGCAAGAAGATATAGCTAAGTTAACTGAGACAGATAAGAAAGATTTTTGGATGCAATTAAATCCAAAACTGGCTGAAAATCTAGTATCGAAAAAAGAAATAGATACATTTAGAGAAAAGGATATTAGCGGCAAGAAGCTAGATAAAAAAATAGAAGAGTTAAAAAGAAAACGGGTTACAGATAAAAATCTTCAGGAATTAACAGAGAAAGATATAAAAGTGTTAGCTATTAAAAGTAAGATGACTTCTGGTTATCAAATGGTTCCTCAAATTATTAAAAAAGATGTTAGTGAAAAGGAATTTACTATAATTAGTGAAGGTTTAGCGAATCTCCCAGGTGTAGACGTATCGGTTGATTGGGAGAGAGTGTATGTAAATGATGGATTATTCCGATCTGTTCTTGGAAATGTTTCTAATTCCGATGAAGGATTACCAAGTGAACGATTAGATTACTACTTGGTACGTGATTATAGCCGAAATGATAGGGTTGGAAAAAGTTATATCGAGCAGCAATATGAAGATGTACTTCATGGTTCAAAAAAAGAAATAAGAAGTGTTGCAGATAAACAAGGTAATACAATAAGAACCGAAACTGTTTCTGAGGGAAAGAGCGGTAAGAATTTAACTTTAACAATAGATATGGAGCTGCAGAAAAAAGTAGAAGAAAGTATTGAAAAAATATTAAAGGCATATAAAGGGTCAGAATCTATGTTGGACCGTGCTTTCGTTGTGATGATGAATCCGAAAAACGGACAAGTATTATCCATGGCTGGGAAAAGACTTGTAGAAAAAGACGGGAAAACAGAAGTTGAAGACTATGCATTAGGCACAATGACTAGTTCTTATGAGCTTGGATCAACAGTGAAAGGTGCGACAGTTTTAACTGGATTTGAAACGAAAGCTATAACTCCAGGTACATATTTTTATGATGCACCTATGAAGTTTAAAGGAACTAAGGAAAAAAAGTCTTGGAAAGATTTTGGTAATATTGATGATTTAAGAGCGTTACAAGTCTCTTCAAACGTTTATATGTTTCATACAGCATTAAAAATTGCAGGTGTGGATTATGTGAAAAATAGTTCATTAAATATTAAACAGGAGTACTTTGATAAAATGAGATATTATTTCAGACAATTTGGATTAGGTGTTCCAACGGGTATCGATTTACCGAATGAAACAGCTGGACAAATTGGTAAAAAAGATAATCAACCTGGTTTCTTATTAGACTACTCAATTGGTCAGTATGACACATATACTCCGCTTCAACTTGTACAATATATATCAACGATCGCAAACGGTGGATATCGAATGAAGCCACAAATTGTTCAAGAGGTAAGAGAGCAAACGTCGAAAAAAGATGAGATTGGTAAAGTTGTACATTCAGTAGAACCAATCGTTTTAAATAAAATTGAAATGAAAGAGGAATATATAAATCAAGTAAAAGAAGGATTTAGAAAGGTATTCCAAGAAGGTGATGGAACAGGGGTAAGGGCGTTCCAAAAAGCATCATATAAACCAGCAGGTAAAACAGGGACAGCACAGACGGTATATGGTGGAGAAAGTGATATCGGAAGAAATGAAAAAGGCGAGAGAAGAGAATGTTATAATTTAACGTTAGCAGGATATGCGCCATATGATAATCCTGAAGTAGCATTCTCTGTGGTTGTGCCGTGGGTTATTAATGATAAATCTGGTATTAACTCTGATATTGGAAAAGAAGTTTTAGATGCTTATTTTGAATTGAAAAATAAGCGATTGACTGGAGAAACTATAAAAATAGATAGCTCTCAAGAAGGTTAAAACATATGAAATAGTACAGAAACTAGAGTCGACTTATTTAGAAATAGGTTCAAAATGGGTGATAGAGAGGTAAAATCATTCTATCAATTATTCACATTTTATAAAATAAATCATATATTGATAGCATAGGACAAGCTGAAAAGCTTATTCTAACCTCACAGAACACTCCTTATCACGGTTTGGCATCTACTTATGTAGATGCCTTTTTTAATTTAATCACTAACAATTATTTATCAACCTAAAGTAGCAAGCATATTAGGACTATTAGGTGAAGATTGACGGTAATAATTACAGTATGCTTAATAAGCGAATTGAAATGTAAGGAGTGAGAAATAAGTGCTAAATATTTTAGTGGTTAATTTTCCAGCAGAGGGACATGTAAATCCTACATTAAGTTTAGTCAAAGCCTATACTGAACGAGGTGATCACGTACATTATATTACGACAGAACAATTTAAAGGCAGAATTGAAGATTTGGGAGCTACTGTATATACACATCCAGATTTATTAAAGGAGATTTCTATTGATTCTGAAACTCCAGATGGGCTGAATTCTTTCTTTCGTGTACATGTTCAAACTTCTTTGTATATATTAGAAATTACGAAACAATTATGTGAAAACATACATTTTGATTTCTTAATTTATGATATATTTGGCGCTGGAGAGTTAGTAAAAGAGTATTTACAAATTCCAGGCATAGTTTCTTCTCCTATATTTTTAATTCCTCCAAATTTTTTGGAAACATTACCTTTTCATCCAAATGCAGAAATACCATTCCAACCTGATAAAATTTCTGAACAGTTACTATATCAAATGGAACATGAATTTGGAGTAACACCTAAAAATAATCTTCAATTTATGCATAACAAGGGAGATATTACTCTTGTGTACACAAGTCGCTATTTTCAACCTAATAGCGATTTATTTGGAAGAAATAACATTTTTATTGGACCGAGTATTTCAAATCGTAAAACAAATGTACAGTTTCCATTTGAATTACTTAAAGATAAGAAAGTTATTTATATTTCAATGGGGACACTGCTTGAAGGACTCGAACCATTCTTTAATACTTGCATTGATACTTTCTCGAATTTTGATGGAATAGTTGTAATGGCAATTGGTGATAGAAATGATCGTTCAAAAATTAAGAAAGCGCCAGACCATTTTATTATTGCTTCATACGTACCCCAATCAGAAATATTAAGTGAAGCAGATGTTTTCATTACACATGGTGGTATGAATAGCGTACACGATGCCATTTATTTTAATGTCCCATTTGTCATCATTCCACATGATAAAGACCAGCCAATGATAGCGCAACGATTAACTGAGCTTGAAGTAGCACATCGGTTATTGAAAGAGAATGTTAATGTGCGAACTTTAAATGAAGCGGTAACAGACGTTCTTTCAAATGAAAAGTATAAACATGGTATACGAAAACTGAATGATAGTTTTTTAGAATGTGGTGGTACTAAAGAAGCAATTGCAGTGATTACATCTCTTTTAAATAAATAGTTTAGACAATATAAAAGCATAGAGGCACTACATTTATGCTTTTATATTATTATACTGCAAACTGCACAGCAGTATTTGCATGTAAAAAAGCGGTATCAAAAACAGGTACAGTAAGGTCGTTTTGGGAAATGAGCAATGGTATTTCAGTGCAGCCTAGCAATATACCTTCTGCGCCATTTTGAATTAATGAGTTTGTAATTTGTAATAGCTTTTCTTTTGATGTTTCTGAAATAATTCCTTTACTTAATTCATTTAAAATAACATGATGAATAAAATTTCTTTCCTCTTTATTTGGAATAATTGTCTCAATGTTATAGTTCGCTAGACGTGATTTATAGAAGTCTTGTTCCATCGTTTGTTTCGTACCTAATAGTCCGATCCGTTTTATATTCTGCTCTACCATTTTTTTAGCACTTACATCACCAATGTGAAGAAGTGGAATAGATATTGCCTGTTCTACTTCTTCAGCAAATAAATGGACCGTATTGGAACACATTAATAAACAATCAGCTCCGGATTTTTCAACCTTTTTTGCAACTGTGACTAATTCGTTTTTCACTTCTTCATATTGATGATTTTGTAATAAAGTAGTTACTTCACCAAAGTCCATGCTATATAAAACAAGCTTCGCATTTTGATCGTATTGAGAGAGTGTAAGTGTATTAATATGTTTATAGTATAACGATGTAGATTCCCAACTTAGTCCACCAATTAAACCGATTACTTTCATCGTACATTCCTCCCGTAACTATTTTGAATTCATTATTTCATAATTCCTATAAGAATACAATGATTTAAATGTACAGTTAAACGAAAAATAAAAATAATTAGAAAAGTGTTGAAATTTACACTTATTAGTGCCATAATACGAATTACAAATTAATACTTATCCAGAGAGGTGGAGGGAACGGCCCTATGAAACCTCAGCAACCCCTATGTAAATGTATAGGAAGGTGCTAATTCCGCAGAGGACACGATGTGTTTTTTGGAAGATAAGAGGATTCTTGAACGTGAAGAAAATGACCTCTTATGTAAGGGGTCATTTTTTGTTGTATAGAAAGGGAGTGTCGATGCATAATTCATTTTCAAAATAAATATAGAGTAATAAAAGTTGACTCATATGAGAGGGGAATTGTAATGAACAAATTATCAACGAAGTTAGTAGTGGCAATCGGAATTGGAGCAGCGTTATACGGCATATTAGGACTTTGGGGATTTTCTATTGCACCAAATACGTTTATTAAACCTGCATTAGCTATTTTAACCGTTTTTGGAGCTTTATTTGGTCCAGTGGCAGGGCTGCTAATAGGACTTATCGGTCATACCGTAACAGATACAATCGCTGGATGGGGTATTTGGTGGGGATGGGTTATTAGTTCAGGCATTATCGGTTTTGCAATGGGACTCATTCAAAAAAGAGTTGGCTTTAGTGTGAAAAACGGGACGTATAATAAAGGCGATATTTCTTATTTAGCTATTACTGGGTTACTTGGTATCGTAATTGCTATTATATTTGCTGGGGCATTCGATGTTATTGTGATGGGAGAACCATTTGACAAAATTGTTATACAAGTATTAGGAGCAACAATTGCTGATGTTATTGTATTTTTAGTTCTTGGATTGCCAATTACAATAGGTCTAGCTAAATCTAATAAGAAACATACACATTTAAAAATTGAAAAGTAGGGATGTTAACATGCAACCAATCATTTCTTTTGAACAATTCAGCTTTCAATATGAACATGCTGCGCAGCCTACTGTAAAAGACATTACATTTCATATATACCCTGGAGAAAAAGTACTAATTGCTGGACGAAGTGGTTCAGGGAAGTCAACGTTAGCTCATTGTATAAATGGGCTAATCCCCTTTTCTTATGAAGGGATTAGTACTGGTAATATTTTAATTGCCGGAAAAGACCCGAGGAAAGAGAGTGTTTTTGAACTGAGTAAACAGGTAGGAACAATTTTGCAAGATCAAGATGCTCAATTTATTGGTCTTACAGTAGAAGAGGATGTAGCTTTTTATTTAGAAAATGAATGTGTAAATCAAGATGATATGAAAAAGATTGTTTCGGACTCATTAAAAAAAGTAAAGATGCATGCTTTTCATAAACAAAGTCCACATGAATTATCAGGAGGGCAAAAACAAACTGTTTCTTTAGCAGGTTTGTTAACAACAAATGCTGATATATTATTGTTCGATGAACCGTTAGCAAATTTAGATTCAGCAAGTAGTTTACATACGATAGAACTTATTAAAGGCATACATAAACAATATAATAAAACAATTGTAATTATTGAACATCGAATAGAAGAAATGTTAAACCTGGATTTAGATAAAATCATTTTAATGAATGAAGGGGAAATTGTTGCGATAGGGACACCAGAAGAGATTTTAGCGTCAAATATATTACCATCTATCGGCTTAAGAGAGCCTATGTACGTAGAAGTATTAAAGAAATTGCAGTTTGATGGTAATAATGACGTAATATACTACCCGCTTGAAAATCTTCAAAGGGAAAGTGTTCGTAGCATAATAGATGAGTGGATGGAGAAGCAAATTTCTTTTAAAGGTACTCCTACAAAAAAAGAATTATTGAAAGTAGAGAATTTGTCATTCTCCTATCCTAATAAACAAAAAGTATTGGACAATGTAAATTTCTCCATATATGAAGGTGAAATTGTAGCACTTTTGGGCCATAATGGAGCCGGTAAATCAACATTAGCTCATAGTCTTATAGGCATAAACAAAACAAAAAATGATAGGATTGCATTTGATGAAGTAAATATCAATTCTTGGTCTATTCGTAAACGTGGTGAGGTTATATGTTATGTGATGCAAAATCCAAATCAGATGATTACACAACCTACTGTTATAGAAGAGGTTTCATTTTCATTAAAATTAAAAAAGTTTTCAAAGGAAGAAATTAAGCTTAGAGCGGAAGAAACATTAAAACTTTGTGGTTTGTATCCATTTCGAAATTGGCCAATTCAGGCATTAAGTTATGGACAAAAGAAGAGAGTAACGATTGCATCTGTACTAATAGCAAATCCGAAACTTATCATATTAGATGAACCGACAGCGGGACAAGATTATTATCATTATAAACAGTTTATGTCGTTTATTAGAAAACTAGCTGTAAAGGGAATATCTTTTATTTTTATCACACATGATATGAATCTCGCTTTAGAATATGCAGACAGAGCGATTGTTCTAGATGAAGGGGAAATTATTGCGAATAATACTGCCTCTACTGTATTAGGGAATTCAGAAACTTTACATAGAGCGCACTTAGGGGAGAGTTCTTTATTCAAACTCGTTAAATTAAGTGGTATTGCAAAACCTGAAAGATTTATAGAACTTTATTTTGATGTTATGAGGAGGGAGGAAGGTGTATAATACATATTTTCATCGTATGGATGGAGCAGTGAAATTGTTGTTATTTATTTTTTGCATGACGCTTACTTTTTTATTTTTTGATTTTCGCGTATTGCTATTTGTATTTATAATTGGATGTATCGGACTATTTATTGCTAAAATTCCATTTCGTAAAATTTGCATTGTTTTTACTGTTATATTTACATTTAGTTTATTAAATTCTGTCATGATTTTATTTATTACACCAACTCATGGATCTGAATTAACCGAATCATATACTTCGTTTTTACATATCGGATATGCAACAATTACATATGAAACATTATTTTATGCAGCTACACTTTCATTAAAATATTTTACGTTATTACCATTTACAATTATTTATATATACACGACTGATCCAAGCAAATTTGTGAGTAGCTTAATTAAATTTCGAATTCATTATAAGATTACATATGCAATAAATATTGCATTACGTTATATACCTGATATTCAGTCCGAATATAAAGTTATTAAACATGCACAGGAGGCGAGAGGAGTAGCTTTTGAAAAAGGAGAAGCAAGTTTATGGATTCGTATGAAAAACCGTGTCTTAATTTTTTGGCCTTTAATTATTCATTCACTAGATAGAATCGATACAGTTTCAAATGCAATGGATTTAAGAGGATTTGGAAAGAAGAATACACGAACTTGGTTTTATACAAATAAAGCGAAAAGTGGGGATTTCATTGCTTTATTTGTAGGTGTTTTTATTTTAATTGTTGCAGTGTATTTAAAGTTACATATATTTCAAAACTTTTGGTATCCATTTTAAAGCACTCTCAAATGAGTGCTTTTACTTATTTTTATGTGGACATGCTCAAAAAAGGGATATTTACATAATGTATAATACGAACCAGTTAAAATGATCAACTACCTATTAGCTTTCAAACCAAAAGGAGGAGAAAATATGAGTTACGGTGGTTCTTGTGGTTTTGGTGGAGGTTTCGCGTTATTAGTTGTGTTATTTATTTTATTAATTATCGTTGGATGCAGCTGCTGGGGCGGAGGGTACTAATTTCTAATTAGTCTCCACAAATGTAAACTTAAAAAACATAGAAGATACTTATGTATCGAAACAAATAAAAAAGGAGCAATTATGCTCCTTTTTTATTTGTTTTCAGATGAGTTCATATTACATTTCGGCAATGTAATTGTCAAAGTTGTACCTTTATTAATAACGCTTCGGATTTTTAAACTACCTTGCATCGTTTCAATGATCTTAACAGCAACCATTGTACCTAAACCTGTACCTTTTGTTTTTGTACTAAAATATGGTTCACCAAATCGATTTACTTGCTCTTGTGACATACCAATTCCGCTATCCTCAATTCGAATAATAACTTTATTATTACTAATAGATGAGGAGATATGTAAAGTACCACCATTAGGCATTGCTTCAATCCCATTTTTTATTAAGTTTAAAAAACATTGTTGAAAGTGCTGTTTATTACCAACAATTGTTGCCTTAGAGAAATCTTTGGTAATATGTATTGTGTTCATGTTACATAAAGGTAAGATCATATTAATAACTCGATTTAACTCTTGTTCTACTGAAATATGATCTAATTTTTCTGAAGCAGGTTTGGCAAAGGTTAAATAATCGTCAATAATTCCTTGAGCACGATGTAACTCTTCAAGTATATGTTCAATATACTCGTCTCTTGATTCTGGAGTTAAATTAGGTGTTTTTAAAAGTTGAGTAAAACCTTTTACGACAGTTAAGGGGTTTCTTACTTCGTGCGATATACTAGCAGCAAGTTGGCTAACAATCTCCATTTTTTCCATTTTAATCATCTTTGATCGCATACATACTGCATCTTTTAAAACTTCATTAAAATAAATGCCAAACAACATCAAAATGGTTGGTAATATTATGAAATAAATAATGTACAAATTATTCACTTCAAAATCTGATAAAGTTAATACAATTACAGTTGTAAATATTGCTAGAAAAAATGTTAAAAACATTCCATAAGCTACTTTAATTTTTCTATTATACTTATTAAATTTTGCGGATGCGAATGCTGTAACGATAAACATTGTTCCATAAACTAGTATTGTTAACATACTAAATCCATAAAATGAAAATCTTGTAATTAATAAAATAGCAAACAAAATGATACCAACAGGGAAGCCACCATAAAGTGTGCCTATTATAACGGGTATTTGTCTTAAATCATGAATACAATTTTCATCCATATAGATTGGATAGCGCATACATAAAATAAGAGGGATACTCGTACAAAGGATAATAAGTAATTTTTTATATTTCTTTAAATAGCGTCCGCTATCATATATAAAATAAAAAATAAATATACTACTTAAAATGTAAAGAAGATTATTTAATACGTTTTGATTAATATAAACAAAGTTCATAATATTTTCCTCGTTATTTTGAATTTCCATTTTATATGTATTATACATGATTATAGTAGAAACTTTTTGCTTTTCATAATATAAGTTTACATCTTTTCAGCATTTGCCACGTTTATCCACTCTTCATAAAATACTTTAACTGATTCATATCGTTTAGCTCGGCTTTCATTTACAGCACGATGCGCTATTTCATATAAATCCCTACTTGCTTCCCATTTTGTAAAGGAACGATCTTTCCCACCGCCCAAGAGAGCAAAAGCCATCGCCCCCATATTAAATACATTTGTTCTTGCGTCAATCATTGCATGTAGCTCGAATTCTTCAGGAGACATAAAACGAGAGGAACCCCATAATCGTCCCATTTTATTCACATATGGTTTTTTTGAATATAAATCAATATCACAAATCTTCGTCTCATTTGTATGAAAATTATATAAAATACTACCGTCATAAAAATCTAATGCTACATAGTTTTTCTTTTCAACAAATGTATGGAAAGAAAAAATGGAATGTAATGATTGAATTCGTTCCATAACTGATAAATGCTTAAATTTATAAAATGGAGAGCTTGGATTAGTATATTTTTCAGGAGGCGGGAAACTCCAATGTGAATGAAGACATTCGCCATCAAACCAATCAAAAATTAAGACATATCCAAATTGAACGGGAAAATGTTCAATTAATTGTATAAGTGACTCATGCTTTAATTCTTCATATAAGGAAACTGAATTTTTTAATCTATCAATTGCATCGCTGGTCTTTCCGTTATATGCAATTGTATGTGCCCCTGCATATTTAATAAATTTCTTATGACCATCTTTTTCTACACCAAAAGATAGATTGCCTGAATCTTGCTGGTCAAAAACCGCAAATACGTTTCCTAATTTCAATAGCCAATCAAAATTATGATGTTCTTTTAACTGGAATGTAACTTGATTCAATTGAATTTCAACTGGAATATCTTTCATATTATACCTCGCATTTATTATAATAAAGTTGTATATTTCAGTATTCGACAAATTTTGTGAAAATCCTATGTTAATCACATGAAATTTTATAAATATAATAATAAAAGATTATAAGAGGGTGGATAAAATGGAACAACAAATCGTTATTAAGCCATATGAAAAAGAATGGCATAAAGAGTATGTAATAGAAAAAGAGAAATTTATTTCTTTATTCGGAGGAGATTGTATTGCTATTGAACATATAGGAAGTACTTCCATAGAGGGATTAGGAGCGAAACCACTAATAGATATGATGATTGGTGTAACAGATTTGCAAATTACAGAAAATTGGATTGAAGCGCTATTAAAAATTGGGTATGAGTATGTTCCAAAAGAAACACCTAATCGACGTTTTTTTAGAAAGGGAAAATGGAGAGCTGGTACTCATCATTTACATGTTTATATTTATAATAGTGAGGAGTGGAAGAATAACATTTTATTTCGTGATTTTCTTATAGAACATAAATGGGCACAGAAAGAATATAGAGAATTAAAAGAGGAACTTGCAGCTACATATCCTTTTGATCGTGCTTCATATACAAGTGCAAAAGCACCGTTTATTCAAAATATATTAGAACTGGCCAAAACTTAAAATCCCCTGCCTTTCCTACGTTATTTATAGGGAGGGATTTTTTCTTTTGTCATAACGATATACATTATTTCTAATTATTGGAGACGGATTATTTTATTTATTTCGATATTTCTAGTACATTGAAAATATTAAGGGGGAATTAAACAATGAAAGCTATTGTACATCAATATAAAAAAGGGGTAGAAGGATTAGAATGTAAATTTTTACCTGAAACAAATCCTAATGCCGGTGAAGTAAAAGTAAAGTTAAAAGCTGCAGGATTAAATCATAGGGATTTATTTATTATAAACAATAGAAAAGAAATGGATCTGCCGTTAGTAATAGGATCAGATGGTTCAGGAATTGTTACAGAAATCGGAGAAGGCGTTTCAAATCATTTATTAAATAACGAGGTTATTATAAATCCTAGCATTGGATGGGATAATATTGCCGAAGTACCAGAGTTACCAGAGGTGTTAGGTGGACCGACAGATGGAACGTTCGCTGAATATGTCATTGTGCCAGCTGAAAATGTAGTGGCAAAACCGTCATATCTTACTTGGGAAGAGTCTGGCGTATTATCTTTATCGGCATTAACTGCATATAGAGCGCTTTTTACAAAGGGTAGATTGAAGTGTGGAGAACATGTTTTAATTCCAGGAATAGGCGGCGGTGTTGCGACATTTGCCATGTTATTTGCGAAAGCAATTGGTGCAAAAGTAAGTGTTACTTCAAGGGTAGAAAGTAAAAGAAAGTTTGCCGAAACATATGGTGCAGACTTTTCTTTTAATAGTTCTGGAAATTGGGAAGAGAGTTTAGGCAAAGAGAAAGTAGATCTAATAATCGATAGTATAGGACCAGCAACATTCTTACAATATTTTGATGTATTAAAACCAAATGGGAGAATTGTTAATTTTGGTGCAAGTTCAGGAGATAAAATTGAATTGCCATTACGTGCATTATTTTATAACCAAATCGATATTATGGGGACATCTATGGGTAGCCGTGAGGAATTTAATGAAATGGTTAAGTTTATTGAGAAACATAAAATTAAACCAATTATTGATAAAGTATATTCGTTAGAAGAAGCCATTCAAGCGTTAAGTCGTATGGAACAAGGAGAACAGTTCGGTAATATCGCTCTACGTATGGAATAAAAATATGATTTAATAACCTATGTTTTTATATGGATATGTTATGTAATATATACACTTATAGTTTGTGAATCATTTGACTTAAAAGGTTTTTCAACCCTATATATCTTTAATTCATGTAAATAGTTACATAATTGTCAAATGAAAAATAGTAAAATGAATAAAGTGAAAATCTAAATATGTGTAAATGTTGTATACTGTGTAAATCAAGTTAACTTGTATCTTTATTTCAAGTAATATAAGAAATTATAAGGAGAGAGTAACGTGAATTACACAGTATTTCAATGGATAAACAATTTAGCAGGTACATCTGCGCTCTTAGATAAGGTAATGATTGCTATTACAAATAGTGCTGCATATGTGGCTATTCTATTCATGTTTATTTTATGGTTTCATAACGGAAAGAAAGAGAATGCGATAAGAAAACAATATACAGTGTTGTATACGACACTTTCAGTAATAATTGCATTACTAGTAAATGTTTTTATTCATGTAGTATATTATCATCCACGCCCTTTTGTATCATATGAAGTGAATCAATTAGTACCTCATGCAGAAAACTCATCATTTGTTAGTGATCATTCTGTACTTGTATTATCGATTGCGTTCATTTTTATGCTTAGAGGAGAAAAGTTAAGATATATTGCACTTTTATGGGCGGTTTTAGTTTGTATATCTCGTTTGTATGTAGGTGTTCATTTTCCTTTAGATGTAATGGGTGCAGCTGTAATAACGATTATAACAAGCAGTTTATTATTGCAGAAAAAACGTATATTTGAACCAATCGCAAAACTTGTTTTCAAAATGTATGCACTCGTAGCGAAACGAATTCCTTTTCTAAAGAAATATAACCATGTAGCTTAAATTTCATAACTAGCCTTTTATATATTGCCCCCCTCCTTTGGAAATTGAAAGGAGGGTTTTTGTATACAAGTGAATAGATTACTCGCAAAAAGAATTTGAGTGTTATGTAGCAAAAATGAAAGAATGAATATTCAAAAATTTCACGTACTGTATTTTAAGTATATAAATAAACTATCAATAACAATAACTAGTTTCACATTGTTTTAAAGGAATTAATAAGAAAACTTCGAAACATATAGTATTGAAAGCAAAAACTACATAATTTCTAGCACATTTTTGCAGTAATTAATTGTAAAAGAAAGGAGATAAATATGCATAAACTTCAAACGAATAAAGGCGCGCGGTATTTTATGGTTGCTTTTATTGTTTTGTTTCTTATTATGCTTTTGCGTTTTTTCTATATTCAGGCAGTAGGAGTCTTGCATAATGTAAATGTAAAGGATTTAGCAAATGAACAGCATAATAAAAATGGTGTTTTGGAAGCGAATCGTGGCACAATATATGATCAAGCTGGAAAAGTGTTAGTCCAAGATTCCACAACATATCGTGTTGTTGTGAATTTAAAAGGAACAAATAAAGTGAAAAATAAAGATGAAACTGCAGAGCGATTAGCTGATGCGCTTGAAATTGATAAAGAGGACGTATTAAAAAATTTTCATGATGGACGCACGCAAGTTGAAATTGGAAAAGTTGGCCGGAATTTATCTAGAGAAGTAAAAGAAATAATTGGAAAATTAAAAATTCCAGGGGTATCTTTTATGTCAGAAAAAGCAAGAGTATATCCAAATGAAGATTTTGCATCCTATATACTTGGTTTTGCGAGACCTGACGATAAAGGAAATACAGAAGGAAAATTTGGACTTGAAAAGAGCCTGGATAAATATTTGCGCTCTACAAACGGGAATATAGAATATGTGGGAGCACCAAGAGGGATCCCGCTTACAAATGATATAGGGAAAATAGAACCAGCTAAAAATGGGAATAACGTATACCTTACGCTCGATAAACAAATTAATAGTTTTTTAGAAGAAGCGATGAATAAAGCGCAAGAGCACTATGATCCTTCTATGTTAGTAGGAATTATAGCGGATCCAAAGACAGGGGAAATTTTAGCAATGTCTAGTAAACCTAGTTTTAATCCTAATAAAGGCGATATCGAATATTTTTTAAATGATCCAATCGCAAATGCATACGAACCAGGTTCAACAATGAAAATATTTACGTTAGCTGCCGCAATTAATGAAGGTGTATATAACGGGAAAGAATATTTCCAATCTGGAAAATATTCAGTTGGTTCATCTGATATTAAAGATCATAACGGTGGATTTGGATGGGGATCCATTACATTTGATGAAGGCTTCGAAAGATCATCTAACGTAGCTTTTTCTATTTTAGAAGATCAGCTATTGAAACCAAATAAGTTTAAGCAATATATGAATAAATTTGGATTCAATCAAAAAACCGGAATAGATTTACCTGGTGAAAGTAAAAATACTTTATTATTAAATACACAAATTCAACAAGTCACAACTTCTTTCGGACAAGGCTCTACAGTAACGCCTATTCAATTAATCCAAGCTGCTACCGCTATAGCAAATGACGGGAAAATGATACAACCATATATCGTTGACAAAGTTGTAAATCCAATAAATAAACAAGTTATTATGGAAAATCAACCGAAAGAAATTGGGAATCCGATAAAAAAAGAGACAGCGGACAAGGTAAGAGACTTAATGGAGCGTGTTATTACGTCTTCAAAAGGTACTGGTACAATGTATAAAGTGGATGGTTATCCAATAGGAGGTAAGACAGGAACAGCGCAAATTCCGAATCCTGAAAATGGACGATATATGGAAGGAAAAGAAAACTATATTTTTTCATTTTTAGGAATGGCTCCGATTGATGACCCAGAGTTAATTGTATACTTAGCTATTAAGCAGCCAAAGTTAAAGGGAGATGAGTATGGAGCTCAGCCGCTCGCTGAAATATTTAAACCAGTTATGAAAAATAGTCTTGAATATTTAAAGGTGAAACCATATACAGAAAAACAAATGGCAGATGCAACGAAACGTTCTGAATTAAAAGTACAAAATTATGTAAATCAATCAATGGATACAGTAGAGAATAGTGTGAAAAAAGAGAAATTTCAACCAATAGTTTTAGGAGAAGGAAAAATAAAAAAGCAATATCCGCAATCTGGTGAAATAATGAGTGAAGGAGATCGTATATTTTTATTAGGTGCTAACGCAAAAATGCCTAATTTACAAGGTTGGTCCATGCGTGATGTTATGTATTTCTCTAAACTATTAAAATTAGAATTAAAGACTACAGGTACGGGCTATGTAACGAGTCAAAGCATTGAAAAGGGACAAGATATACAAGAAGGCGATGCATTAGAACTAAACTTAGAACCACCTTTACAACCGTTAGTAGAGGCGAATACAAATTAATTCGGACAAAGTGAAGGGTCTATATACAATAGGCTCTTTATTTTATAGATTTAAGTAATTTCACGCACCGTAATTTTTAGAAAAAATAATAAATAAAAGAATTAACAGAAACACGCCACTAAATATCTGATTATTTTTTATTTACAGTTAAATGTTTCTGTGATAATATGAAAAAAATCAAATGCAGTGAAGAGAAGAGTAAATAAAATGAATTTTTCACAGAGAGCTCCATTTAGCTGAAAAGGAGTAAAAATTCTTTATTGAACCAAACCTCTGAGCAGCACATCGGAACCTTTTATTAGGGGGTGGTGTGACGGGAGCTCCCGTTATAGAGCTATGGTATAAGCATGATTTACAATGCAGTACCTGATAAGGTTAATATGGCGACATATTAACAAACTAGGGTGGCACCGCGATGATAAATCTCGTCCCTAAGACAAAAAGTCTTGGGGGTGGGATTTTTTTATTGTTTCAATACAATTTGGAAAGCGGGGGCCTAAAATGAAAAACTTACTTAAAGATTGGAAATATCCTTTATTATTACTGTCCGGAGTTGGTATTGCGAATTTAGGGGCATGGATTTATTTAATAGCACTGAATGTACTTGTCTATCATATGGGAGGCTCAGCCTTAGCTGTTGCTACTTTATATGTAATTAAACCATTAGCCGCTTTATTTACAAACGCATGGTCAGGAAGTATGATTGATCGTTTAAATAAACGGAAGTTAATGATTCACCTCGATATATATCGTGCGGTATTTATCGCTATTTTACCTTTACTTCCATCACTTTGGATTGTTTATGTATTCGTATTCTTTATCAGTATGGCCAGTGCAATTTATGAGCCTACTGCGATGACATATATGACGAAATTAATACCAGTAGAGAAAAGACAACGTTTCAACTCATTACGTAGTTTAATAGGATCTGGTGCATCTTTAATTGGCCCAGCAATAGCGGGAGTATTGTTAATAGCAAGTACACCGGAGTTTGCTATATATATAAATGCTATAGCATTTCTCTTATCAGGAGTAATTACATTGCTGTTACCTAATCTTGATAAAAAATCCGATATTACTACGTCAAATGATAAGTTATCTTTAGCTGTACTAAAAAAAGATTGGAACATCGTTTTAAATTTCAGTAAAAAATCTTTATATATCGTTTTTGTGTATTTCTTATTTCAAGGGATGATGGTTTTAGTTGCCGCAACTGATTCACTTGAATTGTCATTTGCGAAAGAAGTTTTATTGTTAACAGATAGTGAATATGGCTTTTTAGTTAGTATTGCTGGAGCCGGGTTTATTTTAGGAGCTATAACAAATACAATTTTATCCCAAAAAATAGCGCCTTCATTTTTAATTGGAATAGGATCATTATTCATAGCAATCGGTTATTTAATTTATGCTTTTTCAAATGAATTTTTAATAGCTGCTATTGGATTCTTTATTTTATCTTTCTCTATGGCGTATGCAAACACAGGATTTTATACCTTTTATCAAAATAATGTCCCTGTCCATATCATGGGACGGATTGGGAGTATATATGGGCTTGTGATTGCGGGCATCACCATTTTAATTACGATTTTGTTCGGAGTTGCAACTCAATTTATTTCTATACAACTTGTGGTTATTGTAGGCTCATTGGTAATGCTGCTTATAACTATCATATTGTGTGTATTTACTTTATTGCCCTCACATTCTAAAGTGCATTCCTCTGAGTCAATCAATTCAAAATAGTAATCTTGGTTTTGATTTACGGTATTCAATAGGAGGGTTTACCCTCCTATATATGGAAATATAAGAAGGGTGAACAATATTGATAAACGAAGGTGGTTTTTGTAATGAAAACAAAAGATCAAATAGACAGTATTGTAAAAGAAATGCATCAGCATATAGATTTCTCTGGGGTAATTTTAGTAAAAGAAGAAAAAGGCTTAGTCTATGAAGAGGCGTTTGGTTACGCAAATCGCAATGAATGTATAAATAATACGCTACAAACAAGGTTCGGAATTGCCTCCGGTTGTAAAATATTCACTGCTATCGGTATCTGTCAACTTGTTGAGAAGGGGATAATTACTTTTCAAACAAAGTTAAAAGATTGTTTACGCATAAACTGTCCAAACTTCAATGAAGATATTACAATACATCACCTTCTGACGCATAGTTCGGGTATTCCAGATTATTTTGATGAAAGTATTATGGATAACTTCGAAGATCTTTGGGAACAAACTCCTATGTATCTATTAAAAAATTTAAAAGACTTCTTACCATTATTCCAAAGCAGAAATATGATGTTTGCACCTGGAAGTAAGTTTCACTATAATAATGCAGGTTTTATCATACTGGGATTAATAATCGAAGAACAGACAGGATTTGAATTTACGGAATATATAGAAAAAAACATATTCAATCCAATTGGTATGAATGATTCTGGCTATTTTTCTTTAGATAGTTTACCAAGACACACAGCTTTAGGATATATAAAAGACGAAATTAACCAAAATTGGAGAACAAACGCCTACTCTATACCAATAAAAGGTGGTTCTGATGGTGGTGCTTTTATTACTACGCCAGACATGCTGAAATTCTGGGAAGCGTTATTTAACTATGAAATCATAAGCCGAGAATATACAAACATGCTTTTAACTCCTCATATGCAAGTAAATAATAATCAGTCTTACGGCTATGGAATATGGATTGAAACAAGAGAAAACAAGATATTCAAATATCATGTAATGGGATATGATCCAGGAGTCAGTTTTCGCTCAGCCGTATATCCAGGCTTAGGTATTACAGTAGTTATTCCGTCAAATAAAGGAGCGGGTCCTGAAAAGATAATGAAAGAATTAGAAAACTCTTTTTCATAAGGTTAAAAGAGTTTATGAACGCATTAATAAATGCAAAAAAGACGTACTATTTATTTGTACGTCTTTTTTGCATAAACAATGCTTAAAACTGATGGGAAATCACATTCTATATTTTATAATTTTTATTAGCTAGTATATTTAAAGTATGGAATGAAAAGAAGCGAATATAATTTTCAAATGTAAACAAGTAAATAGGAGGACTCTAAATGGATATTCTATTTGTTATTCTACTTGTTGTTTTTATAATGATATTAATGCAAGGTAAAGAATATAAAGTGAATATTAATCGTATTTGGTTCATTCCGACTTTGCTGTGCTTTGCGACAATCCAGTCTATTATTCATATGGGACAATTAACCATATTGAAAGTATTACTATTCGTTGTAATGCTGGGGATTGGATTGGGTCTTGGAATGATTAGGGGAAAAGTTTTAACATTTCGATTAGATAGTGAAACAGGTCATGTATTACGAAAAGGAAATTGGTTAAGTACAACTATTCTACTTGCCATTCTAGGTACGAAGGTTTTGATTAAACAAAGTATGTTTTCTAGCAGTACTCACTATACATTAATGGTTGTAACAAATACCTTTTTATGTATCACATTAGGTACTGTAATTAGTAAACGATATTATATTTGGAAAAAATATAATGAATTAATACAAAAAACATGAAAGTATTCATCCATTGTTTAACAGCGCCGTGAACGGTAATACTAAATAACATTGAACTTTTACAACAAGGGATGATAATATGATATTCATTTATACAGATTTTGGCGGAACACATTCAACTTCACTTGCTGCAGCTTATCATTTAAATAAATTACCAACGGATCGTAAGTTAACGAAAGAAGAAATTTTGAATGTAGATTACTTTAATAAATTGAAAACAGAGGATATGGGCAAAATCATTTTTCATGGAATAGACGAAAATGGTAATCCGGTTTATACAATTGGATGTGGTGCATCAAAAGTCGTTGTACCTGCGATGAAACATTTAGGAGAGATTTTGCAAAAACATTATCAAAGTCATGAAAAGATTATTTTTTCTAATACATCACCAACAGTGCCTTTACCAATGACTTTCGGTGGTCTGTTTTCTAGAAGATTTCACATCGACTTCATCGGCGTACCGTTACTCGTATGGGGAGCGAAACTTTGCTGTGATAACGTACAAAGACTTGTTAGTTATACGAAAGAAGCTGGTCGATTGACAAATGATTATGTTGTAATTTTAGATAATGAAACCTTTAAATAATGTATAAAAAGAAGAAAATCGGGCAAATACTTCGGTTTTCTTCTTTTTTTCGTGAAAATGACAAAAAATATTCACATTTAATATCCATCTACTATAGCCAAAACAATAAAGTCCTGTTACTATTACAGGGATATTCTCTTTTCGTAACATAAATATATAGAAAAGTCAGAAAAGAGGAATTGAATTAAGGGAGGAACAACATGAAGCGTGTTGCTTGGATTACTGATAGTACAACTGCGAGTTTTACAACAGAAGGAGATAACTTTGTTATCCCAATTGAAGTTATTATTGATGGTGTGTCGTACAAAGATTGTGAAGAAGGTGTGCGTAAGCGCGTCTATAATGCGTTAAACGAAGGTAAAACTGTCACTACATCACAACCTAACATAGGGGAAATGGTAGAGTTATTTTCGAAATGCAAAGAAGAATATGAAGAGGGATTTGCAGTTGCTATTAGCGGAAAAGTAAGTGGAACTTATCAAAACATGAAGTTAGCTGCAGACATGGCAGGTTTCCCATTAACGGTATTGGATAGTGAAACAACAAGTTATCCAATGGATGAACTAATTAGAAAAGCGAAATCGTTATACAATGATGGTATGACGTTACAAGATATACACAAAACATTAGTAGATGAAAAAAGAAGACCTTTCCACGTATTCCCGAAAAGTTTAAAAGGCCTTTACGCAAGTGGACGTGTAAAGGGAGTTCAATTTTTACTTGGAAGTTTATTAAGTGTCAACTTAATATTAGAAGTAAAAGGTGGAGAGCTTTTACTTGAAAAGAAAGTTCGCAAAATCCAAAAATGTCGAGAATACATTAAAAATGAACTCGAAAAAGAATTACCAAAAGTACTTCATATGTTCCATGCTAACGATAAAGATGGAGCTGAGGAATGGATTTCAGATATTAGAAAAGCATTCCCTGAAATGGACTTTAAACTATATCCATTACCAATTTCATTTGCGGTTCATGCAGGTGAAGGTACAATAGCAATTAGTTATTAAGAGGAAAACCCGTGAATAATTCACGGGTTTTTTATTTAATTGAATTGAAATTGGAGGCATATCATGTCGCCATCAAACAAAAAGGCTCATTTTATCGTTTTAAGGAGCAACCAATCCCTCAACTTGATTTGAAATTAAAAATATAAGCCTTTGCCTACTGGCTGAACAGTTTCTAGAACAGTATCGACCATTTCTTCATTGATTAGGGTTCTTATAATCCAGGCTGAGAGATCTTGAGCAGCAAAACAGCCTGCAGCAGTCGAGATATTTCCTTCGTTTACGAAACTTTGTTCAATAACGTCTACATCAAATTCTTTAAGCTGTTCTACTACGGACGGATATGTAGTGGCTTTCTTACCTGTTAGTAATTTTTTAGCTCCTAGTATTAATGAACCCGAACACATAGATCCTATTAGTTGTCTTTGAGGATCTACATGAATGCTATTCAGATACTCTTGATTTTTATATAAATTTTGTACACCTTTACCACTTGCGAATATTACAGCGTCAGCAGACGGAATATCAGATATGCTTCCTGTCATGGGAATACGTAAGCCAGACATGGATATATGAGTTTTTCCCGTTCCTAATAGTTGAACATCCCAATCAGAAATACCGCCAACTAAACGTACACGATTTAATAAATCCCATGGTAGAAAAACATCTATATCAGTAAAGTTATCAAAACAGACTATTGCAATTTTCATTTTCTAATCCCTCATTCCGTATGTATGTCCCCTAATTTAGAATATAAACTGCTCCTTTTTATGTTCTATATTAAGTTATAAATTCCTGTATATTCTATGCGATGGAAATTTAATTAAATAAAAGGATTATACACCTATAAAATATGTGGCATTCAAATATCCCATACATAACGTAAATAATGTTGTTTCGAAAGTTTAAAGGGTTTTTAAATATAAAAATAGAAATCTATATAAAAAAATATATAAATGGTAGTGATGCTATGAAAATAGGTAAATTTGGAGAATTAAATAACATAAGTATTGATACAATTAGACATTATATGGACCTGGGTCTCATTATTCCTGAAAAAAGGGGAGGGCATTATTTTTTTGATGAGTATTGTCAAATAGATTTAGAACTTATATTACATTACAAAGATCTAGGATTTAGCTTGAATGAAATTAAAGAACTATTTTTTTATAAAAATTTAGCGAAATCTATGAATTACGAAAATGATACTTTTTACCAATCTTTATTTAAATTGAAATATGACAAGATGGAACAGGAAATAGAGCTTTTGGGGAAGAGGCGGGATAAATTAAAGGAAGTGTTACAAGATTTATTATTAACAAATGAAACTTCAAATTCAATTATAGGGATAGATTTAAGCGTACTTCATTTACTTACATGTTCTAAGTGTAGCAAAAAACTAATTCTTCAAGATGGAATTATTACTAACAATCAAATTACTGAGGGGAAGCTAATTTGTAATTGTGGTGAAGAATATATTATTACTTCAGGAATTATAACTGCGGGTAAATCATTTAAAGCAAATGAGCGAACGTCACTTGAAGATACTATTTCGGATTATATTCATGAAACTGATAATGCGTATTTGGAAAATATGCATAGAGAAGGACAATGGGCGAAAAAGAAACTAAT
This sequence comes from Bacillus sp. EE-W1, assembly GCF_009760835.1. NCBI lineage: Bacteria > Bacillati > Bacillota > Bacilli > Caryophanales > Bacillaceae > Bacillus > Bacillus sp. EE-W1. Next base: position 258,505 of record NZ_WIPE01000063.1, read on the forward strand.
ACATTTAGATTTAAATAATAAATTAATACTGGATATAGGATCGGGACTTGGGTTCTTTTTGAGAAACATTTATGAAGAACTACCAAAAGATTGCCTATACATTGCAGTGGATCGAGATTTAAATAAACTTTTATTTTTAAAAGATGTATTAGCGAGAAAAAATCCGAAAAGAAACATTCTCTTTATCTGTGCTGATTTTTTGAATATCCCTATTCAGAATCGGTCTGTTGATATTGTAATTGATCATTCTGGTACGAGCAATTATAGTTTTGAGCATGAGGATTTTTTACTTCACGAATTAAATCCACTTTTTAAAACGGATTGTTATTTATTAAGTTTATTTATTTTATTTAAAAATTTCAGCTCAAATAGCCAAATTACAAATAACTTTCGAGCAAATTTTACACTTTCAAAAGTAACGAAAGAAATCCAAGATTTACAGTTTCAATCCATAGATGAAAGTACTTCAAACTATTTGAAACGAGGTGGAAAATACGAGGATTTCTTTGTTCAAGGAGAAGAAATTTATACATATTCATTTTTCGGAAAAAGATAAGGGCAATCCCATCAAAAAAAGTCCGGTTTTATAACTGGACTTTTTTTGACGATTTATATTTATACTCTTTGCGATTAAAAGACAAAGAGTATGTTAATCTACATGTTTAGCACTCACATGACACTCTCTTGTCGATGTATGTCTAGTAAGAGAAAAGATAGCCAAACCTAAAGACAATAGAACTAGAGATCCACCAACCCAGGCCATATGAGCGACATTATGTACTTGTTTTAAGGCTATACCTCCAACTGCAGAGCCGAGCGAAATTCCTATTTGTAGAGCTGAATTATTAAAACTTTGCTGTATATCTGACGTTTCTGGAGCAGTTTGAATTAAATAAGTTTGTAGAGGTGGTGCAAGTCCCCAACTCAATGCAGCCCAAACTATCATAACGGGAATAAATAGGCTAATAGAAACTGTCGTGAATGGTAATATAAATAAGATTAGAGCAAATAAAGTAATAACTATCACTATACTTTTTGGAGCGCCTATTTTATCTGATAATCCACCGCCGAATGCTCCGCCACTTACTGCAGCTATACCAAACATTAAATAAAATATGCTAATCCAATAAGGGCTTAGTTGAAACTTTTCTTCTAAAAAAGGAGTAAAATAAGCATATAAAGTATAGTGTCCTGCTAACATAAACATGGTAGCTAGATGAGCAGCACCTAGTTTTGGACTACACACGGCTTTTAATTGGATAGATAAAGGAGTTCGGTTTTCCTCTCCAGGTATTTTCTCTAAAAATAATGAAATTAAGATAATAGATCCCAATGATAAAATAGCTATACATAAAAAAATAACTCTCCAGCCAAATGTGTTCGAAATTAATATGCCTAGTGGAACTCCTAAAACAAGTGAAGAGCTAATACCCATATAAATTAATCCTAATGCTTTTGCTTGGTAAGAGGGATTAACAATCTTAGCTGCAATTGTAAGGGAAAGTACGACAACTAAAGCAGTACTCATAGCAGTTAATATTCGTGCTATCATCATAAAAGTAAAGTTCGGACTAAAATAAGTAAGTATATTTCCAATTAGAAAAGTGTAAAGTGAAATAATATACAATTTTTTTCGTTCCACTTTACTTGTGAAAATCAATAATACAGGACCTGCTATAGCATAAGTAAAGGCGAAAATTGTAATTAATTGACCAGCGGAACTTAATGAAACATTAAAATCTTTAGCGATGTCTGGCAATATTCCTCCAACAATAAGCTCTACAAGCCCTACTGCTATTGTTGCTAAAGCTAATATAAATACTTTGAAATTCATTTTTTGTATTCCCTTCTCATCATTATTTACCTTAGAATAAAAAAACTCCTGACCACAAACGCTAAAAGACGCGTTTTGTAGTCAGGAGTTATTGGTTCCTGGTAGAGACCCCCAAGCCATATTCTTGGAGTTATACATGATTCTCATATGTAATTAATCAATGTAATAGAAGATACCATATTACTTTTTACATTTCAATAAAAAAATTTGCATTTGTATACGTGTACCCATATGAAAGAGATAAAATGGGCTTTCTGAAACTCTAATAATTTTACCTTTCGATGGAAGTGCGATCTAAATAATTCAACTATTGCTAACTTTCACTAATGAAGATTATATAAATAACAAACGTAAGTATTAAACGGCTATATAAAGTAAAAAAGCGACATCCTTTCTGTAGAATTAATTATAGAAAAGGGTGGCGTTTTTTATATGTATATTTTTGTATCTAATCAATTACAACTATTTGCTTAAGCAATTCTAAGCTATTTATCTTCAAATCATTGACGGTAGATGAGATTAGTTTAATGGGCATGGGGTTAACCCCATCTTTTTTTATTTCTTTGTATTAATTTTTAAACACAATGTATTGATATTGGGTTAACCCAATAACTTACACTTAATGTAATACAAAGAAAAGTGGGGGGAATTGTTATGGGAAGTTTACGATTACATATAGAAAATAAAAAAAGAAACCAAGAACTAAGAAATATTTGTTTATATTCAATTGCAAAAACAGTATCAATATTCGGTAGCTCTATGTATAGTTTCGCGCTAGGATTATATGTTTTACAAATAACTGGATCTGCGTTAAATTTCGCGATTACGCTCATATTAGGAACGATTCCAATAATTGTTTTGAATCCCTTTGCTGGTGTAATTGCTGATAAGGTTGATAAAAAGAAACTAGTTATTTGTATGGATTTACTAAGTGGATGCTTATTAATAGCTGTTTATATATTAAGCAGCTATTATGGATTAAACTTATTCATCATTTATACTACAACCTTTCTTATGACAGTGTTTACAACCTTTTTTGGAATAGGATTAGAGGCTGCAAAACCAAATATCGTCTCTAAAGAGAGGCTTATGAGTATTAATTCTATAAGTAAAATTATCGATTCTGTATCTTTAATTCTCGGCCCTATGTTAGGTGGCATCGTTTTTTCAGTATTTAATATTAAGACCTTTATAATTATAAACGGTATTTCTTTTATTCTTTCAGGGATAGCATTACTATTTATTCATTTTAGACTGTTCGAGTACAACATAAATGAGGGAAATTCAAAAAGAGGAGTTAATTTTATTAAAGATATAAAAGAGGGGTTTTCTTACTTACTTGAAAAGGAAAGCTTAAAGAATACGTTTCATATTTTAATTTCGTTTAATTTCTTCTTAGGCTTTGCTGTAACTGTTCCATTGCCATACATTATTAACACAGTACTCAATCTTGGTTCTAAGCAATTTGGTATCATTCAAGGGACTTTTCCAGTAGGGATGATAATTGGTGCAATTGTAGTAAAAAAGATAACTGATCGTTTTTCTTACTCTTATCTTTTGAAAAAACTAAGTTCTATGTTGTCAGTTTTTATGATTATTTTAGGAATTCCAGTTTTATTCAAAAGTTTTGAAGTGAATGATTTAGTATTCGTTATTACGTATTGTGTTGTTATGATCTTTTTAGGATTTATTATAGCGTTAATTGATATTCCTTTAATTTATTTCATGCAAAATGAGATTCCCGATGAATACAGGGGAAGGGTTCTCAGCATTGGATTAAGTATAGGTAAAATGATGCTCCCTATAGCAATGGCACTATCCGGTCTATTATTAAATTATATCCCAGCGTACACCATTCCAATTGTAGGGGGATTCTTATATTTCATAGTAATTAAAGTTTCATCAAATCGTTTCATATTAGAGGTTCATTCGAAAGATTATAGTGCTTAGTAGATTCTTAGATTATTTATAGAATGGATACTGCTACCTCTTTCAAGCTAAGAAAAGCAAATACTATAAAACGAAATTTATAGTTTGTTAATTCTTATAGGCCTATTCTTTGTATTTGTTTTTGACTATATTCCGCAATCTGATGATTACTTACAGAATAAGTACGGTGAACAATTTACAGTGTATAAACAGAAAACAAAAAAACTAATACCGTTTATTTGGTAAATCAGTTTCATAAATTATAAAAAGCGCAGGATCATCATCCTGCGCTTTTCTATCGTAATTCAGCTGTTTTTCTAATAACAATCTTATCAATATCATCTTCTTCATCACCATTAAATAACCCGCGTTCTTTTAAATACGCCTCAAAATATAAATCTGCTTCTGCACGTTCATCATACGGTTTTACAGATAGAACGAAACCTAATTTGTTTTGTTCCTCTAAATGAGAAGTGGAGATGTAGGCCGGTACATTGTGGCGTAAAAAGAGTTCTTTAACCGGAATAATCATATCTTTCATTAATTTCGTTAACATACCCATTTCAAACTCGAAATTAAAGCGATCTATGCTACATAAATCAGCGAATACTACACCGATAAAACCTGTATTAAATACTTCTTGATATTCTACTTCTTCATCATTACTGTAAAAATTCTTTTCGATTAAATAATTTACAAAATAAGCAACGCCGTCACTTTGTTCAAATGGTTTCGTTGAAAGAACGAAGCCGATTTTCTTTTGTTTATGTAAATACACACATGACATGTATGCTGAAATATTATGTTCTTTAAATAAAGAACTTGTTGCCCCAGAGAGGCCATCAAGTACGTGATGAACAATTTGAAGTTTTTTACGAGCGAAATAATAGGATTTCTTTTGTAACTCCAATGTATCAATAAAGACAGAGCCGATAAAGCCTGTATTTGAAATGATAGGTGTTTGCTTTTTTCTTCCTCTGCGCTTTGCTTGAGCCATTGTAAAAATCATCCCTTCATGTACAATTAAAATAAAAAGAACGTTTGTTCGTATATTTTTATTTTACTATTAAAACGCTATAAAGTAAAGGGTTTTTGACGAAAAAAACAACAAAAAGACACCTGTAAAAGGTGCCTTAAACGCTGTAGGGAAGAGGGTTCATCCCAACTATTTATATTATGATACAGAAACGATCTCTTCTGCATCTTCTACATCTAAATGACAGTCCATAGTACGAACATCTTGATCTTCATGACTTCCGAAATAAATAGTAATTTTCATATGTATCGCTCCTTTATTCTAGGAATACCTAAAATAATTACTAGTAATGTTACTATTTATTATATACCACTTTTTTCATTCCGACAACGTTATATCATTTTTAATTCTTTTAGGGCAAAAAGAGTAATGTATAGAGATATTTTTATAGAAATAGATACATTTCTTATGTGTTATATTTAATACTGAAGAATTCGAAAACGAATTTTTATGAAAGGAGCAAAATGAATGAATTATAAACAGTTACTAATAGATAACTTCACATATAAAACCTCATATATTGCGCGGCAGTTACATGGAATGAATGTAAAAGAAACGAAGGATTACATTGCTGTCGACTGTGGTTTACCGGCAGATACATTTAATATCATTACTATACTAAACAATAATTTAACGGAAGGTATTGAGAAACTATATAAAGTGGTAAACAACTATAATCAAAAGAAATTTCCAATGAGTGTTTGGTTTTGGAATGATAGGCATGAGCAGACTATAAAAAGCGAATTAATAAGGCTTGGCTTAAAAGAAACAGAACAAAATATCGCGATGATAGCAGACTTAAAAACAATTCATCCAACAATAAACATGCCAGAAGGTTTTACGATACAAAAAGCATCTTCGTCAGGACAAATTAAAAATTTTGGGGAAACGTTAGCTAATCTATTTGGTACTTCAGAGGAAGGTACACATGTACAAGCATTCTACAATGAAACTGCTTCTTTCGATTTATGGAATAGTGAGAATATGAAACTATATTTAGGGATTTTTAAAAATGAAGTCGTATCTGTTGGTTCATTAGTATGTACAAAAGATAGTATTGGTATTTATGATATAGCAACAAAAGAAGAAATGAGAGGGCAAGGATTTGGCTCTACTATGTTTCATACTTGCTACAAGAAGCAAAGGAATTAAATGTTTCTCAATGCGTATTACAAGCTTCACCTGATGGAATTAATATTTATAAAAAGGCTGGTTTTCAATCTGTTGGACAAATGACTGTATTTGAAAATAGACGTTTAATTGAATAAATTATTCAATCTAAATTGCCTTCATTTAGGAGTTAATACATCATTATGAAAAAAATATATATCGTTACAATCATTTTCACCTTTATAGTAATAGTCACTTTTGCTTTTCATAAAGTAAATGAACTTAAGTACACAAAAGCTATTAATCAATCAAATCATATAAAAAACATTGCACATAGAGGAGCTTCTGCGTATGCGCCGGAACATACAATACAAGCTTATAAACTAGGACAACAATTAAAAGGAGATTATATAGAAATTGATCTTCAAATGACAAAAGATGGACATTTAGTAGCTATGCATGATGAAACAGTAAACCGCACTACAAATGGTAAGGGGCTAGTTAAGGAACATACATTAGAAGAAATAAAGCAACTAAATGTAGGTTCTTTTTTCAATGAAAAGCATCCAGCTTTAGCAAAGAAAGAATTTGAGGATGCTACAGTTCCAACACTAGAGGAAATTATTGAAACGTTCAGGAATAGTACTAATTATTACATTGAAACAAAATCGCCAGATGAATATCCCGGTATGGAAGAAAAGTTATTAGAAATTATAAAGCACTACGAAATAAGTGATAAAGTTATTATTCAATCATTTAGTAAAGTAAGTTTGCAAAAAATTCATAGTTTAGATGTTCATATACCTCTAGTACAATTACTACCTTACAAAAAGGCAGTTCAATTAACTGAATTAGAGATAAAAAGTATAAAACATACTGTATCGGTATTGGGATGAACTATAAATATATTGATTCAGCTTATGTAAAGAGAACAAAGAAACACGGATTAGAAGTTCATCCATTTACTGTAGATAATGAAAAAGTTACTTCTATGGGGAGTTGACGGGATGTTTACGAATTACCCGGATCGTTTACATTCGTTATTACAATCTTGAATTATAATGGTGTAATTATCACTGAATCAATACAACAAGTACCCACAAGTATACAAAGATAGTTTGTGGTCCAAATGGTAACATCATTGAATACATAGAGCCGATATTGAAATGAAATCCGAAAAAGAATCCAATATTTTTATTGGATTCTTTTTATTTAGCTCCAAGAGACGAACTTAAAGCAATATGAATTTGAATTTGTTAATAAAATATTACATTGAGTATGATTTTTTGTAATTACCATTAGAAAGTAACGAAATTGTAATGAATTTTAACTACGCTTTTTATATTTTTTTGATACACTGACTACGAGAGGAATACCGATTAATGTAGGTAAAAACCAAAACCATATAGGCGGTAATAAATTAATTATGGGAATATGAATACCGACGTTTACTAAAAGTGCGGTAACGGCACCAATATAAGAACCTAACATACCTCTAATATGGTGATGGAGCCAATTTTTCCAACGTTTTTTTCGTGCGAGGTATCCATGTATCGCAAATGAATAAGAGAAAATTGCTACATAAAATAAATATGCGATTTTATCCCAGCTTATAATGGATAATATAATTGCAGTAAGGGTGATGACAACATAGGATGCATGATATATTTCACCCCATTCCGTATGTTTTCCTTTCTTCTTTTGAGCAACCATCGCTACAATACCGGTGATTAAGCATATTGTTCCAAATAATATGTGGATGGTTAAAAGAATGTGAAAAATGCTCATAATAATTCCTCCTTTTTTATTTTTATAGTATTGCAGTATAAGAGGAAAGTTGAAACGCATTGTTTATTCACCTTAATATTTTGAAATAAATGTACTCCTAGCAAAAATATAAACAGACAAATTTTTCTTGAACTTAGCGGAGACACGTATTACGTGAAAAGAAGGAGAGACTTCCATGTTTACATCTATTACATATTTACAATCTGGGAATGAGAAGCAACAAAAAGTGTATGATGTTTTGAATAAACTTAACATTATGGAGGATTTACTTTTGTATAGTCCGGTTCTTTGCGGGACAATTCCTATTAGAATTGATACTCTTCAATCTGACTTAGATATAGTAATGGAAGTACATAACTTTGATGTTTTTGAACAGGAAATGAGATCTTTATACGGTTCTTATAAAGGATTCAAAATAAAAAAGAAAAAAAATAAAACTACAGAATCGATAAAGGTAAATTTTGAATTTGAAGGTTTTAAATTTGAATTATTTGCTCAGCCTAAGCCAGTACGTAACCAAAATGCATATAGACATATGATAGTAGAGCACATGCTATTAATACAGCATCCCCATATAAGGGAAGAAATTCTTCGCTTAAAAGAGAACGGTTTAAAAACAGAACCTGCTTTTGCTCAAGTATTAAATATTGACGGAGATCCTTATGACGAACTTATTTTATTGGGACAGGAAATGAGATTGTGGTAAATACGATACACAAAAACTCCTCTATAGTTAAAAGAGGAGTTTTTGTTATGCCATGAGCTTACGGATTAATTCACTCAACAATTTAATTCCGCTAGTCATTTGCTCTGGAGAAACATATCCATATGATAAACGAATGTACCGATCTGATTCTTCTTCATATATACGTCCTGGGTTTAAAAGAATTCCTTTTGATAGCGCCTCTGAAAATAATTTCTTCATCGGAATGTTAGGTACAATCTTTAGCCATATAAATAATCCACCACTAGGAATATCCCACGATGCAAGATCTGCGCAGTATTTATTTAAAGCTCGTATCATGAATTGTCTTCGTTCTTTTAATTGAATTCTTACGTTTGCAACATGTTCTTCATAAAAACCTTTATTTATCCATTCAGCAGCAACTCTTTGAGATAAAGAGCTCGATCCATAGTCTGTTTGCATTTTTATATCTGACAATCTATCAATAACTGGTTCGGGTCCAATGATCCATCCAATTCTAAGTCCTGGGCTAAGTGTTTTAGAAAGACTACCAACATATAATACATGTCCATGTTTATCTATCGACTTTAAAGGAGGTGGAGGTGGTTCATCAATCCATAACTCTCGGTAAATATCATCTTCAATTATAGGTAACTGTTCCTTTTCACATATTTTTATTATTTCTTTTCTTCGTTCTTGAGACATTAATGCCCCTGTTGGGTTTTGAAAACTAGGGATAGAATATAAAATGTTTTTCTTTTGACTGTATTTAATACGTTTTAATAATTCGTTAGGTAAAATACCGTGATTATCCATACATATACCAGATAGATTTATATTTGCTGATTGAAATACATGAAGTGAATATAAGTAAGAAGGTTGTTCAAGTAAAACGGTTGATTCTCTATGCAAAAGACCAATTGATATTAATTGGAGTGCTTGTAATGCACCAGAGACGATTAATATAGAACTGGCTGAAGTATGTATTCCGAATGATTTTACGTATTTACTAATTGCTTCACGTAACGGCAAAAAACCTTTTTGTTCTTCGTATCCAAAATAATCTATTTCGTCACTTACGCTTTTCATAATGGACTGCATAGTTTCTAGCGGGAAAAGTTGAGGCGCAAGTTCACCTTTACTAAGATGGATAAGTTCTTTATTTGCTTCTGCCTCATTGATTTCTCGTACCATTAACTTGCTAGGTTTGTGAATACCAGCTTTTACATAGTCACTCCAATCAGGCGGGGGATTCGTCGCTAATAATGACCATGTATTATTTGTTACAATTGTTCCTGCTCCAATTTTCCCTTGAATCAATCCATCTGCCAAAAGTTCATCTAGCGCAGTTATTACAGTACTTCGATTTACATGAAATAATTTGGCTAACTGCCGTTGACTAGGAATCTTACTTCCAATAGGCCATTCTCCATTTTCAATTTTTTCTTTCATAAAGTTTACTATCTGCCGATACTTAGGCAGTTTTTTATTAGTTGTCATAAAAAAACTCCCTCGTTCACTTTATAAATGCCAAGTGGTTGGTTTTTACGATAAATAACTGGTTGAAGACATTGTAACAACTATTAAATATGATGAAAAGAAATAATTGGTAATTATAAAGTGGTTGGTTTGAAGGGGGAGAAAAAACATGAATTATAAAAAATGGGAATTTCGGATTATTTGTGCTCATGCTTTTACGATTTTAATATGGGGGACTGCCTTTCCAGCAATTCGTATGGGGCTCGAATCTTATACACCTGAGCACCTTACTTTACTACGTTTATTAATTGCTTCATTTATTCTTCTGTTGTTTTCTTTTATATACAAGTTACGACTGCCGGACTTAAAGGATATCCCAGCAATTTTTATATTTGGTGCTTTAGGATTTACTTTTTATCACATTGCATTAAACTACGGCGAAAAAACAGTAAATGCTGGATCTGCAAGTTTAATTGTTTCAGTCACACCTATAGTAACGGCTATTTTTGCATCTGTTTTTTTGAATGAAAAAATGAAATTAAATGGTTGGATCGGTGGTGTAATTAGTTTTATAGGAATTGCTTTCATATCATTTAGTCAAGGAGATGCTATTCAATTGAATAGTGGAGGATTATTTATTTTATTAGCAGCGATTTCAGAAAGCTTATTTTTTGTTTTCCAAACTTCTTACTTGAAAAAGTATGGCTTCTTGCCATTTACTATATATACAATTTTATCTAGCACTGTATGTATGCTTATTTTCTCGCCAGGAGTGTATACAGAAATACTAGCAGCTCCTCTTGAAGTGAATATGAGTGTTATATATTTAGGTTTATTTCCAACAGTACTCCCATATATCGCATTGGCATATATCATATCTCATTCTGGTGCTGCTGAGGCAACGAGTTCTCTATATTTAACGCCAGTAACTGCATATTTTATTGCTTGGTTATGGTTAGGTGAAGTACCGACTTTTGTTTCAATAATTGGCGGGGGAATTACTATACTTGGAGTTTTAATTACTCATATATCACTATCAAAAAAAGAAAAATATACAACTCTAGTAAATAATAAATCAATATAAACTCATTCCATAACCACTTTATTATACGTTCTTTTGTTGATAAATATAATATTTTGTATTTCAGTTAAATATTGTATGTTACATTTTATGTAGTAAGCATTTTAAAAGGAGATGACAACATAATGAATGGAAAAAGAAAAATTTTCACATGTATTTCTATTATAGGCATCGGACTAGCTAGTTTTTCTAATTCTAGTTTCGCAGCAAATGGAACGGACAATTCAGTACAAACTTCTATTCCCATAGTTAATCAACAAGTAGCTGCTGTAAAAGAAATGAAACCATTTCCCCAGCAAGTTAATTATGCAGGTGTTATAAAACCAAATCATGTTACACAGGAAAGTTTAAATACTTCTGTAAGAAGTTACTACGATAATTGGAAAAAGAAATATTTGAAAAATGATTTATCTTCTTTACCTGGTGGTTATTACGTAAAAGGAGAGATTACGGGTGATGCTGATGGGTTTAAGCCACTTGGAACTTCAGAAGGTCAAGGGTATGGGATGATAATTACAGTATTAATGGCTGGTTATGATTCGAATGCTCAAAAAATCTATGACGGTTTATTTAAAACAGCAAGAACTTTTAAAAGCTCTCAAAATCCTAATTTAATGGGATGGGTTGTCGCAGATAGTAAAAAAGCACAAGGTCATTTTGATTCTGCTACTGATGGGGATTTAGATATTGCGTATTCTCTTCTTCTTGCTCATAAGCAGTGGGGATCAAATGGAACGGTTAATTATTTGAAAGAAGCACAAGACATGATTACAAAAGGTATTAAAGCTAGTAATGTTACAAATAATAATCGACTAAATTTGGGAGATTGGGATTCTAAAAATTCACTTGATACGAGACCATCTGATTGGATGATGTCACACCTTAGAGCATTTTATGAATTTACAGGTGATAAAACTTGGCTTACTGTTATTAATAATTTGTACGATGTTTATACGCAATTTAGTAATAAGTACTCTCAAAATACAGGACTTATTTCAGATTTCGTTGTAAAAACCCCACCACAACCCGCACCTAAAGACTTCTTAGATGAGTCAGAATATACAAATGCATATTATTACAATGCTAGTCGGGTACCATTGAGAATTGTAATGGACTATGCGATGTACGGCGAGAAAAGAAGTAAAGTCATTTCTGATAAAGTCTCTTCATGGATTCAAAATAAAACGAATGGAAATCCTTCTAAAATTGTGGATGGTTATCAATTAAACGGATCCAATATTGGTAGTTATCCAACTGCTGTATTTGTTTCACCGTTTATTGCTGCAAGTACAACGAAAAGCGATAATCAAAAGTGGGTAAATAGTGGATGGGATTGGATGAAGAATAAGAAAGAAAGCTACTTTAGTGATAGTTATAATTTATTAACCATGCTATTTATTACAGGTAATTGGTGGAAACCAGTACCTGATGATAAGAAAATAGAAAACCTAATAAATGGTGAAACTCAAAAAGGATACGATAAATAACAAGGTTTTCTTTTTAGTAAAAGGAATTAGCACTATGCTAGTTCCTTTTTAATATTTCGTGAAACAATACAGCTTTACACTTAAATAAAGAAAAATTTAATAAGATCATGTTGTAGGTTGTTGTCGGAAAAAGGAGAACATGTCACTCTGTTGAATATAAAAATACAACCTATTTATAAAGGAGCCTAAAATATTGAATGTCCAGTTAAAGATTGTTACGAGAGAGAATTGGGAAGATGCATTAAAATTACAAGTTAAAGAAGAGCAAAGAAACTTTGTTCCGGCTGTTGCAGTTTCACTAGCTAAAGTGTATATAAAACCAGATGGTGACAATGTAGAGTACATACCATTTGCGATATACGACGGCGATCTAATGGTTGGGTTTATTATGCATGCTGTTGTAAGAGAGACAACTGATATGTATTGGATAAACGGATTTATTATCGATCAAAAGCAGCAAAGGAATGGTTATGGAAAAGCGGCATTACAAGAAAGTATTTCTTTAATAAAAAATACATGTAAGGCGTGTAAAGAAATAAGGTTAACAGTACATAAAGATAATATCTCTGCAAAGAAACTATATGAACGTTACGGTTTTCAACCATTGGGACATGAATATGATGGTGAGCAAGTATATCGTTTGTTCGTTTAAGTATTACGAAGTAAAGATGTGAAATGAAAGATACAATTAAATGACTGGGAGGAATAGCAATTGAAAAATAAATTTCATCATATTGTACGAGCTGTTATGATAAAGGATAAAAAATTGTTAGTGGCTGAATATATTGGCCATCATTATTTTTTACCAGGTGGTCATGTTGAAGTTGGCGAATCAGCTGAGAATGCATTAATAAGAGAATTACGAGAAGAACTCGGAGTAAACTGTAGTATAAAACAATTTTTAGGCGTAATAGAAAACAAATGGGAAGACCAAGAAGTTCTTCATCATGAAATTAATCACATTTTTGAAATAGATTCACAAGAGTTACATATTGATTTCATACCAAAATCTAAAGAATCTCATTTAGCGTTTCACTGGATAGATTATAATCAAGAAGCTTTACATACGTATAAAATCATGCCAGTACCTTCAGTTAAAGAGTTACTAGAAAGGAAATTAAGCGATGAACGACTAAACTGTTGGATTAGCAATTTTTAAACACCTCTATTAATAGTAAATACGTCCCTGAAAGGAGATTAAGAAAATAGGCTGAAAAACAAGGTACATCACCTAGTGTAAGTTCATATTTTGTTGATGTACGCATTTAGTCTATAGCCTTATTTCTACTTTGTTTGCAAAAATATATAAACTTTAACATTGGGACGGAATTTATTTTTATAAATGGAGGGTTTCGTAATGAATCAGTTTCAACAAGAACTACAATCATTAAACCTTAATGATTATCAATCTGGTAATGTTGTGTATTGGGATCAACTACAACAAAATCAATATCCATACTATTACATTCAAGACGATGCACGTCGTTGCGGCGGATGCGGAGGTTGTGGTGGTCGCTGTGGTGGATGTGGCGGCGGAAGATGTGGAGGATGTGGTGGTCGTTGTGTAGGCTGCGCTGGATGTTTCGGTTGTTTTAACTGCTGGAACTGGTGGATCATTTAAGTATAGAAAACTAACAATGGTGTACATGAAAGAAAGGTGTAAATACTATTTTATACTTTTCTTTCATGTTGTAATTTTTTATTCGTGTTAAGGGGGATTTATTTGTATACATACGATAAGTTAATTTCTTGGGTAGAAAATATAAAAGAAGAAAATCATAGTTCTGCTACAGCACTGTGTATAATAAAAGATAACAAAATCGTACTAGAGCATTATAGTGGCCATCATTCAAATACATCTATAAGTAAAAAAGTAACCGCATCTTCACAATTCAACGTTGCTTCTGCGAGAAAAAGTTATTTAGGTTTAATGGTAGCATTTGCGCTTTACGAGGGGAAAATAAACTCTATTGATGATGAAGCGATACAGTATCTTAAAGACTTTGATCCTGTATTACTTGGTAAAACAACAATAAGACATTTAGTAACCCATTCGCACGGTTTAGGAGAAACGCATGATGGGACAATTTTTCGTGAATTTGAACCTGGACAAGCATGGGCGTATAGAGATGTTAATGTCAGAATGATAACACGTCTTATTTATCAGCTATATAGCAAAAGTTTTCCTGAATTGTTAAAGGAGCGTGTATTTGATCTAGCTAACTTCAAAGAAACAGGTTGGAGAATTCAGGAAGATGAAAACTTAGTTAAAGTTGTTAATAATCCAAGTGAAGACGCGATTAGTGAAATCGGTACGGTAAATGATGGTACTGAAAAAAATCTATTTGTCTCAGCTAGAGAATTTGCTTATTGGGGCAATCTTCATTTAAATCAAGGTATGATAAACGGTAAACAAATTGTTCCAAAAGAAGTTATAAAAATTGCTACGAGTTTGCAAAGTCCAACATTTGCAAACAAAGAACTACCACAAAATGGGTTATTTTGGTTCGTTCAAAATGAACCTACGCTTTTAAGTGAACTTGGTGAACGAGTGCCGAAAGGAGCGTATCAAATATTAGGAATTACAGGACCGACTCTTTTAGTAATACCTGAATATAATGTAGTTGTTGCGAAAATGTATAATAAAAGGTATAACTACGGCGGTGATAATTATTTATATTATTTACGTGAATTTAGCAATTTAGTCGCTGATACATTTCGTAACGGTAATAGGGCATAATTACTCCTATAATGAAAAAGGAGTGAAAAAAATGAAAGATAAAATGAATAAAAATAAAAAACAAAATATAAAAGATATGAATACAGAACAAAATGCAATTTATAGCGATCCTAAAGATGCAGCTAATATGCAAACGGTACCGCAGCCGAAGGATTTTGATGAAATTGAATATTAATTTTTCGTTCATCCGACTATATGATGAATGAAAAATACATCTTAAGTCCCATCACATGATTGAAATCTTTTGGTATTCTATATACATAAGCATTTGAAAATGTCTTATCTTAACAAAGCTTTCTTTAAGTAAATCTAATATAACCTGCAGAAAGACACTTCATTATGGAGTGTCTTTTTGTGTACATGAATTCAATTTCCATTTTTCATTCAGTATCTTGCTTCTTATGATGGTTATACTAACTGTGAAAATTCATGTCATGATAAAAGAAGGGGACAGTTAGTATGAAACAAACTTCTATAAATCCGTTACTAATTGTTCTAGGTACAATCATTGTTCAAATTGGCCTTGGGACAATTTATACATGGAGTTTATTTAATCAACCCCTTGTTAGTAAGTTTGGATGGAACCTCAATTCCGTAGCGATAACTTTCTCCATAACAAGTTTTTCATTATCATTCTCAACCTTATTTGCAGGAAAGTTGCAGCAAAAATTAGGACTTCGTAAACTCATCGCTACTGCAGGGATTGTTTTGGGACTCGGTTTAATACTTAGTTCACAAGTTTCTTCCTTACCATTACTATATTTATTAGCTGGTGTCGTTGTTGGTTATGCAGATGGAACTGCTTATATTACATCACTATCTAATTTAATTAAATGGTTTCCAAATCGAAAAGGACTTATTTCTGGCATATCTGTTTCGGCATATGGAATGGGCAGCTTAATCTTTAGATATATAAACGGAAGTCTTATCGATAGTCTTGGTGTATCACAAGCATTTTTATATTGGGGTATCATCGTCTTGCTTTTAGTTTTAACCGGATCGTTCTTCTTACGTGAAGCAATCGTAAGTAACACTGTAACTGAATCATTAAACAATGACTATACGCCTCGTGAAATGATGCGAACGAAACAAGTATATCTTTTGTTTTTTATGCTATTCACATCGTGTATGGGCGGTCTATATTTAATCGGTATGGTAAAAGATATTGGTGTACAGCTCGTTGGACTTAGTGCAGCAACCGCCGCTAACGCCGTTGCAATGATTGCAATTTTTAATACGGTAGGTAGAATCGTTCTTGGAACGTTATCAGATAAAATTGGCCGAATGAAAATTGTCTCTGCAACGCTTATTATTATTGGATTGTCAGTCTTTACTTTAAGTTTCATTCCACTAAATTACGGTATTTATTTCGCTTGTGTAGCAAGTGTTGCCTTTTGCTTTGGTGGTAATATCACAATCTTCCCAGCCATTGTTGGAGATTTCTTCGGATTAAAAAACCATAGTACAAATTACGGGATTGTATATCAAGGTTTCGGGTTTGGTGCACTTGCAGGAGCGTTCATTGGAGCGTTACTGGGTGGATTTCAACCGACCTTTATTATAATTGGTGTTTTAAGCGTTATTTCCTTCATTATTTCGATATTAATTCGTCCACCAAAAGCAGAAAACAAAAAAGAAACACGACATTTATATCGGAAAGTAGCTTAATTATAAAAAGAGTCCTTGTATAGGGCTCTTTTTATATTACAAAATAAGTGAAAATGATTTGAAAGGTAATAAAGTAATTTATTTCTTTAGTAACTAAGTAGCAGGTTGGTAAAATATTCATATTGTTTTATAAAGGCACTGAAATCATGTTATAAACCTACATTAACCACCTTTGTTATTAGATATGCAATTCATTTGTGTACCATTATTTTATTATAAAGGTAGTTGGCTTATATTGGTTACAACTATAATTTCTTCTTTTATCGCATTCACTTCAACAAATGTTGATGACATTTTTATACTTCTTGTTTTATTTTCGCAAGTAAGGACAGGAGTAATTAAGAAAGAAGGTAGTACCGTCCGAGGGAAAACTAAAATGAAAGAACTTTATATTGTTATTGGACAATATTTTGGGTTTAGTTTAATTATTTTTCTAAGTATCATCGGTTCTTTAAGCTCTTTTTTCATTCCTGTTTCGTGGATCGGATTATTAGGATTTGTGCCAATTTATATGGGAGTGAAAGGACTATTGTCACTTCGTTCTTATAAAAGTAACGAAGTCATTGCTAACGCTTCTAGTTCAATATTTAAAGTAGCTTCAATTACATTAGCTAATGGAGCTGATAATATTTCGATTTATATACCAATGTTCGCTAGTCAAAATCTTAATGCCAATATTGTTACATTAGTAATCTTTTATTGCATGATAGCAATATGGTGTTTTATTAGCTACAAATTGATAAGAGCTCCTATTTTAGCTAAAGTACTTGAGAGAAATTGTCATATTATCGTTCCAGTCGTTCTAATTGGTTTAGGAATGTTCATTCTTATCCGCAGTAATACAATTGAATTATTGTACTAATATGTTGAAACTTAGATTAAAAAGAATCAGACCCCATAAAAAGCCGTACTACAGATAAAATGTAGTACGGCTTTTCTTTATTTTAGTGAAATGAAACAGTGCTCTACGACTATTAAGTTAGACAGGATATTACGATTATTAAATTGAATAGATACTTTAAAAGGAGTGTGCTACTTAAAATGAAAATAGTAAAACAATGGGTCCAAGAAGATAGTGAATACATAAGAGAAAAAGTAATTGAATATAACCAAAAACATATTTCGGATGAAGAGAAAAAGCCTTCAGAAAAAATTAGTTTTATAGTGAGAAATGAAAAGGAAGAAATTGTAGGCGGAATAACTGCAATTACATTTTGGCACCACGTACATGTCGATTTCCTTTGGGTTTCTGAAGAGTATAGACACGAAGGCTACGGAAGCCAATTAATAAAGCTTATTGAAGAATTTGCAATTGAACAAGAGTGTAGGCTAATCAATTTAGATACTTTTAGCTTTCAGGCACCTGCGTTTTATAAAAAGCATGGATATAAAGTGATTGGAGTAAGTGAAGATCATCCGAAAGGACATAATCATTACTATTTAGAAAAACGTTTATAAAGTGTATATTGAATTAACATTAGTATTTTGAATACAAATTTATCCTTTTGGATTATGTATTTAAAGGAGAATCTTGAGTGAATTCATAATTAGAGGCACTTCTAAAGCAAAAAAAGATCGAAGTGGAATATTAGTTACGGGAAACTAATTATTTATAGCGAATATACCTAAAATAGGCATCTAAATATATGCATTCA
The DNA here is from genome assembly GCF_009760835.1 of Bacillus sp. EE-W1. NCBI lineage: Bacteria > Bacillati > Bacillota > Bacilli > Caryophanales > Bacillaceae > Bacillus > Bacillus sp. EE-W1. The sequence goes on from NZ_WIPE01000063.1 coordinate 276,997, forward strand.
GATGAAGGGGGAAATGTTATGAATTCATTTGTAAATGATAGGTTTGATGAAACGAGAAAACATCTATTCGAGGAAATTATGATATTGGATGATGCTCAATTCAATAGTAAGCCAGACAAGAATAAATGGAGTATAGCACAAGTATGTCATCACTTAGTTTTATTGGATAAAGTGGTCATAAAGGTTATTTCATCTGGCTTAAAAAAGATTGATAGTACCCTAAAAGAGAGTCGAGAAATCCGCTCTATATTACAAGATAGATCGCTAAAATTTATAGCTCCAGGAATGATTGAACCAAGTTTAGAACCATTTGAAGTGCAGAAAATAATCGATATGTTAAACGAATCGAGAAAAGAATTAATGCGTTTCCTAAGTACAATAGAAGATGAATCTATATTAACGATTAAATCAGTGATGCATCCAGCTCTTGGAGAATTACATCTTGATCAGTGGATAGAACTGATCTATTTGCATGAACAGCGTCATATAGAACAAATCAAAGAGATAAAACTACTTTGTGAAATTGGGAAGTAAAAAATCTTTGGCTATTAACAAAAAATACGGGTTTCATATGTATACTTTTAAAATTGATCTAAAGAAACGTTAATTTGGAATCCGTTTGTTATATAAGTTTAACCTCGTCTCAAAATAGGAGCGGGGTTTTTACTAATTTAGGAGTTATTCTGGCATTTTCATCTAGTATTAATTTAATCAATTTTTATTCTAATACTTCGTGAACTTACTATTAAAACAAGTTAATGATAGAATGATAAATAGACAGAAAATTCCTTTTAGTAAAAACAGAGGAGGTACGTATGAAAAAAGTAAATGTTACATATGCACTTTTATACGATAAAACAAATGAAAAGATCTTAATGGTAAAAAATAAAGGAAAGAACGGTTCTTATTACACGCTACCAGGTGGCGCAGTTAAATTGGGAGAAACGTTAGAAGAGGCAGTAACTCGGGAAGTGAAAGAAGAAACCGGGCTACATATAACTGTAAACGGTATTTGTTACATTAGCGAAGCTTTTTTCGAAGAGAGAGGACACCATGCAATTTTCTTTAATTTTTTAGGTGAAATAATTGACGGGCAGGCAAATATAACAAGGCCAAAAGAAATTGAAGAGATTACTTGGATGGAATTACATGAAGCAGCACCGCATTTACGTATACCAGAACACTTACTTAATATATTACAAAGGAAAGAAACAGTGCCTTACTTTTTTAACGGGACAATCGTTCATCAATCTTCATAACATTATCAATTCATGTAAGGCGGGGAAAAAATGGAGTTTATCGTTAATCATAAACATTTCACTCAAGCACTTTCAGAAGTAAGTAAAGCTATATCTACCAAAGCTATAATCCCTATATTATCTGGCATAAAAATAACTGTAGATCAATCGGGAATTACTTTAATCGCAAGTGATTCAAATATTTTCATCGAAAAATTCATCCCTAGTTCCACTGAAGGCGACCAAATTACAACTATAGTAAAAGCAGGAACTATTGTAGTACCTGCAAAATATTTCATTGAAATTATAAAAAAAATGCCAAGCGATGTATCAATAAAAAGTACGAATGAGCAAATAATTACGATACAGTCAGAAGAAATCACATTAAACTTAAATGGACTTCCAGCATATGAGTTTCCGAAAGTACCACTTATAGACGATCATGCAAAAATACAAGCAGAAACAGAACAATTGATTGAAGTATTTAAACAAACTGTCTTTGCAGTAGCTAAAAATGAATCTAGACCCGTTCTTACGGGAGTACATATCGAATTAGAACACAACAAATTAATTTGTGCTGCAACTGATTCACATAGACTTGCTATACGCGAAACGATAATTTCTACAGAGGTAAAAGCAAGTTGTATCGTACCAAGTGCAACTATTAGTGAACTGCTAAAATTAATGAATAGTAATTCAGAATTCGTATACATCTATCTTTCAGAAAGTCACATTATTTTTACATTCGGTACAACTACATTATATTCAAGATTAATTGAAGGAAAATATCCTAATATATCTAGTTTAATTCCAAATGAATTTCAAACAGTCATTAACGTAGATAGAAAAAGAATTTTACAAGGTGTAGATCGATCCAGCTTATTATCAAGTGAATGGGCAAATAACAATGTTAACTTAGAAATCATAGACGAATCCACAATTAAAATTTCTTCTAACGCTTCTCAGATTGGAAAAATATCCGAGACACAACAGATAGATGAGATTCAAGGTGAAAAACAATTAAATATATCTTTCGATGGACGATTTATGATGGATGCTTTAAAGGCGATAAAAGAAGAAACGGTTACTTTAAGTTTCAGCGGTTCTATGAGACCAATATTAATTGAAGCAGGAACACCATCTGCAGCAGTACATCTTATATCTCCAGTAAGAGCTTATTAATAACAAAGGAAGGAATCATATTATGTACAAGCACACTTTATGTTTTATAAAGAGAAATGAAGAGATACTTATGTTAAATAGAGAATATGACCCTGTAAAAGGATTATGGAACGGGGTAGGTGGAAAGATAGAAAAGGGAGAAACACCTTTAGAAAATGCGATTCGTGAAATAAAAGAAGAGACTAGTATAGAAGTTACGCATGAACAAATTCAGTTTAAAGGCATTATTAAGTGGGAGGACTCATCTTACTCTGGTGGTATGTATGTTTATTTAGTAGAGCTACATAATGAATTTACATATCACACTCCCAAAAAAGTATCAGAAGGAATTTTAGATTGGAAAGAGATTTCTTGGATTCTAAGTGACTATAATTACGGCGTAGGAGAGATGATACCTAAATTTTTACCGGATTTACTCCACAATGAATTAATATTAGAACACAATTTTGTTTTATCTAATCATAAATTAATAGATTATAGGAATGCGGAATTGATTAAGCAGGAAAGTTCTATAGATAAGATAGTTCAATTATAAAAAGCAGGAATTGTAATCTATAATACGCAGCACAATCATTATAACCTAAATATAAAAGCCATAGATTATTCGAAGAGTAGCTAAGGAGAAAACTTATATGAGAATGAGTGTAATGAAGAAAATAATTATTTTACTCATAGCTATAGTTCTAATTACTTTTGCTTTTTATCAATACAACAAAAAAGATAGCGTAGCTAAAAATGATAAAGTGTATGTAGAAGACTTTAAAGGAAAAAATGATTCAAATAAAATACAATCTGCTATTAATAAAGCAGAATCAAGTACAATTAAAACAGTATTGCTTGAGGATAAGAAGTATAAAATCACGTCACCAATCGTAGTGAAAAAAGGTGTAAAATTATTATTCGGTTATGGAACACAGTTTGTTGTTGAAGGTAATTTCAGAGTTCTAGAATTAGAAAAAAACGCTTCTATCGAAGGAGCCTATATAGCTGTAAACGATCCTACATTTAATTCTGAAGTTATATATTTAGACGGCAAAAATAAGTATTATAACACTTGGCACAAAACACAAATAAAAGATATAAATATTATTAATTGGACAGAAACAAATAAAGGTACTGGAATTTCTTTGTATTCTGGTGGGAAAGAAAATGAAATTTCATTTATTAACTTTGAAAATATAAAAGTTGTAGGAATGGAAACTGGGCTGAAATTAGTAGCAAAGAAACCGCAATCTGGTTATGCTTGGATAAATGCCAACCGTTTTATAAACTTCTCACTTGAAGATTGTGTAAATATGATTTATATGGATAGTAATGTAACTACACCAAATGAAATTAGCGGTAATCAATTTACAAATCTACAATTACAGCCATCAAGTAAAACGAAAAATATATTAAGAGTAAGTGGACAACATAACGAGTTCAATGGAATGGTGTGGGATTTACAGAAAATCAATCACGAAAACGAACTTATTGAACTAACTGATAAAAGTATGAATACGGTTATTAATATTACCTCTGTACAAACAAATAGAGTTTTAGATAGCGGTAAAGCAAATATAGTGAAATAAGGTTAAATACAGAAAAAGAGCGAATTCCTTATAATAGAGATCGCTCTTTTTTATTTATAGTTAAATTTCTCTCCACCAAGTTGATGAAGGATAGTCTGTAGATTTTAACGTGATAGATTCACCAATTTGTGGCGTTGCAATATTAACTCCTAAACGCTTTGCTTCTTTTGTCACACGTTCAATAGGATCACTCCATTCATGTAATGATAATGTAAAAGCACCCCAATGAATCGGAAGAAGTAATTCTCCTTTCACGTCAATATGAGCTTGCACTGTCTCTTCTGGTAACATATGAATAGCAGACCACCTTGGATCATATTGCCCGCATTCCATTAACGTAAGATCGAATGGATCGTATTTATCACCAATCTCCTTAAAGTGAGGAGCATACCCGCTATCACCACTAAAGAAAACTTTAGTCTCTTGACCAAGAATAAGCCATGAACACCATAACGAACAATCTCTATCTGTCATACTTCGTCCTGAGAAATGCCTTGCAGGTGCGCAAACTAATTTTATATTATCAAACGTAATTTCGTCCCACCAATTATGTTCACTAATTTTGCTAGGTGAAACACCCCATTTAATTAAATATTGCGCAACTCCAGTTGGAACATAAAAATGCTTCGCACGATCTTTTAACTGCATAATACTCTTGTAATTCAAATGGTCATAGTGATTATGTGAAATGATAATCGCATCAATTTCTCGAAGGTCTTCACGTTCTAAAGAAAAAATACCACTATAACGTTTACTATTAAACAGAGGAAATGGGGAAGAGGCATCTCCAAACATTGGGTCTAATAACAATGTTTTACCTTCTATTTTCAAAAGAGAAGCAGAGTGCCCAAACCATGTCACACTCTCTAAAGACTCATTATTTTTATCCGATAAAACAATAGGTAAATTCTTTAAAGGACGCAGCTTTGATTTCATTTTAAAGTAATCAGTCATTAAACCGATTATATCTTTCGGTTTAAAATTTACATCAGTATGAATTTGATTCATATATTTCTTTTTCATTCGTTCTCCTTTTTACGTTTAACAATATACGTATGTTGTTATTGTAGCTATTTGTAGTTTAAACGAAATTAATTTACCTTTCATCTTAAATTCAGTACATTTCATAAATTTGTCAAATTCATTATTCTTATATATAAAAAATAAATCAGGCAGCAGATAAAACAAATATAAAGTAAATGTAAATTGTTTTAATTTGGTAAATACTTTCTTATAAACAACGAAGAACATACGTTTTGTTATATGTTGTAGAAGAAAATACGTCTCTAATTATTAAAAGGAAGGAGAGGATGTAAGTGCAAATAGAGAGAAAAAAGAAATCAAAATGTAAACTATCAAAATCTCAAATAACTCAGCTATATGCAGAAGGGAAGAGTACCTCAGAAATAGCTACGCTTGCCAATGTGTCTGCTAGATATATTCGTATGGTTTTAACAGACAATAACGTTCCAAGGCGTGCTATAGGGAGTTGGAAAAGGAAGTATGACATATCAGAAGATTATTTTAAAACATGGTCAAATAACATGGCTTATATTTTAGGATTTATAGCAGCAGATGGTGTTATACAGAAAGAAAATCAATGTGTCAGTATATCTCAAAAAGAAAGTTACATTTTAGAAGATATAAAACAAGAACTACACACCAACCAGCCACTATATCAAAATAAAAAAACAGGCGTATAGATGCTAAACATTAATAGCAAAACAATAAAAGACGACCTTATGAATATACATGGAATCATGCCATGTAAATCATTAAATATCAAATTCCCATTCGTGCCTGAAGAATATTTACATCATTTTGTTCGTGGATATTTTGATGGGGATGGTTACGTCAAGTATGAAAATTATATAGTAAGCTTTGTAGGAGGATCATATAGATTTATGAATTCTTTACATCAAATTCTTCAAAATCACAATTTACGAGCCGATTTACTAAATCAAAACAAACATTATCGCTTTATTTTATCTGGAAGAAAATCAATACAACTATTTTCAAATTGGATTTATAAAGACAAAGATATTTATTTGCATAGAAAATATGAAGTGTTTCAGAAAGAAAGTCTAAGATTTCTCAAATGGCCATTGTTAGAGATATTCGAGATCAATACATTGATACTAAGAATCCACCAGCAAGTTCGGCTGTAGAAGTTAGAAAGTTAATTAACGATAACTTATTAATTGAAATCGAAGCAATTGCTGTAGCAAACTAATTTTAAAAACTTATTCGTAATCATATCAATGCAATTCGTTTAATGCGTTCATTTAAAACGAATTGCATTTTTTATTGTCTTAAATATAATTTATATCTGGAGACATTTTTATCAACAACTTATAAAACAACAAAAAAACAAACAACTAAACAATCAATCACACAGAATGATTAAAAAGAACAAGGGGAGGCTAATCACCAACGCTAACATTTAATAAGTTTATTATTCTAAGTTAGTTAACATAATATATATTATAGGCAGTTGTAGAAAAAAGCGATATCAGGTATCAAAAACCAAGTAAACTATACTTAATGAGACGGAGCGGAGATTTTTAGTGAGATTTACATAAAATCGTATCTAAACGAATTTCTACAGTTTTTATCATTCTTTTTGTTATAAATCCATCACAGCAAATTCAAATCAATAATCCATTAAGAATTATCGAATCAAAAATGTTTTTGATCGACAAGAAATTTTTATACAGAAAAATTATTTCTATACAAAATATAAATTATTAAATTCATTTTATGTTTTACTTAATAAATTTATATTGCTATTTACACACGTTTTATAACTTTAGATTATTTGTTGTTATTTCTGTCAGTTACACTTGACTTTTATTGTACTTACCGTTCTTTATTCTAGTTAACATAACGTTTATTTTTAACATAAAAAAATCTCCCTCACCTTTAGGAAGATTTTTTAGCTTGCTAGTATTTCAGTTATATGTTTTTAATAACAATCCCAATTGTAAATAACATTGGAAAAATCTAGATTTAATAAATCGTCTTTCTTTATAAAGAAATTAGCAACACCAGAATCTCCCCACATAATATTTAATGAATCATCTGTATCAATTTGCAACAATAACATGTCATGTTGCTGGTATTTTTCTTCCCATTCCCTTGGATCTGTCTGTGTGAAAAATGGATAACCACCAATTTTATGCCCTTGATCTTTACATAAATCATCATATAGTTCGCCTAATTCAGTATTATTTTCTTCATCAACAATTTTTTCCCAATCAATTTCCTCACTAAACATCTTTTCAAATCGATAATCCCTTGATGTTACTGGTTGATAACCTAATTCAAGCTTTAATTTCGCTGCTTCAGGAATGATAAAGTTCTCTAATTCTGAAGTGTTTAAATAACTAAAATCAGTAATTACCTTATTTAAATCTTCTATAATTGTAGAATGATAAATAATTCGAAAGTCTTTTTGGATTGTTGGATGATCAAAATCTGCTCCGTAAAGTTCATCTTCAGCACTTACGAAAAACTGTAGCATACCCTTTTGAGGCATATATTCAACATGCGGCATTTCTTCAAAGTTTAGCTGCGCTAGTAACATCATAGGTTGTCCATTTGAATCTTTAGGATGCTCTTGATCTATAGGTAAATACGGATAACCACCAAATTTACTTTCAAAAAGCGTTGTCTCTGCTAATGTTCCAGACACTTTAATATAAGGTTTCACACTTTCTTCTAAAATACTACGATACTGCTCTAGTTCTTTCGGAATTTGAAGCTGATACGTATTCTTCATTACATTTGCCTCCCTTTAATAATGAATTGAAAATGCCTTACTTAATTATATAGCAAAAGATAGCTTCATTGAAAATTGTTAAAAATCCGTTTTCACCCTCGTTTTTTGTGCACTTGGTGGACAAAGTAGATTATGTTCTAAAACCTTTTTATTAATAGTTCGAATTAAATCCGCTGCTTCTGTAGTATTTGTATTTTCTTTTAGCTTTTCTTTTAAATCATCAATTTCCTTTGAAAGCTCAATCCACCTAGGTAAAACATGATTATTCTTTAACGTTCTATAAAGTTGCTTTTCAGGATTGTATGAAAGGTCTTTATCAAGATTAAGAGGTTTCCCTTTACCTGGCAAATTATCAAAAGACCCTTTCTTTTCTGCTTCTTTAACGATAGAACTAATATGATCCTCATACGTATAAGACCAAACTTTCTCATCTTTTACTAATATCTCTTGCTTTTTTAGTTTTTTATCTAGTTCTTCTTGATTCATAGACTCTCTCTCCTTTTTAATTTAGAGTGTTGTTTTTGTAAGTTTTAATGCTTTCAATCCATCAAACAACTTTTCTCGCCACCAAACACCGTCATGTCCGCCTTGAAACTCTTCATAAGTAATTTGGTACCCTTTTTCTTTTAAAGCTTTATACAGGCGTCTATTAGCCGTTAAAAGAGGTTTGTTTTCAAGTTCTCCTGCTGCTATGTAAAAATGAGGTTGACTCGTATCGGAATCTATAGATGAAATTTGATTTTCAATCCAAGGAATTTGATTTTCATAACCATCCTTTTTCCAATGCACGGATCCAGACATTGACAACACGTTTCCGAAAACATGTGGATTTTGAAGTGCTGCATAAAAAGCTGCTAAGCCACCAAGACTGAAACCGGCAATTGTTGTATGTTTCGCTTCTTGATGCACACGATACTTAGCATGAATCCACGAAAGTAATTCCTCCGTTAAAAATGCATTCATTTTATCGTTATAAGTTAGCTCTTCTAGTCGATCAACAGGATCTATTGCAACAGCAATACAAGATGGGATTTCTTTTTCGTATATTAAATAATTGAGTGTTCTTGCGATTGAAAGGTTATTAATGAATGAATTCCCATCAAATGCAATGAGAAGTTCTTGAAGGTGTGAAGTGTGAGAATAGTCATGAGGCGTATAAATATGAATGTTACGTGTGTTATTTAAAATCGTACTATGAAAAGAATATGTTTCAATTTTTCCAGATGGATAATGATCTGAAGGGAAACGACTGCTATACTGCACTTCCATCCCTATACTTAACACTGATGCTTTATTAGCACCTTCTCCAAATGTATTTCCATTAAATCGGTCTAGTTCGTACTGTTCACTACGCTTTATCCAATCATTTTCGAAAAAATCGTTTACTGAAAAATAGTAAGTTGAAATAAAACTCTTATCCGTCCTAAACGTTTCATACCAAATATCTGTCTGTAACAATCGTTTTAATTGATTTACAGACAGATCCCAACCAGGAAAACTACCGAATACATAAACATTTTCAGTTTTTTGGTCCCCTAACCATATATACGTTATAAGCTTATACTGATTATTTACAGGACATTGTTCTATTAGTGGCGTATGATTTGACTTTATTTCATGCAAAAAAGTATAAAAAGCTTTCTCGTTTCCATTTTTTAATTGATTATTAAGCTCCTCTAATTTAGGACTAATTATTGAAGTCACCCATCTTCCTCCTTTGTATTTCTTTTCACTAGATTGCTTTTATAAAAATTAGGATTAGGATGATATTGTATTTAGATGAGTTATTTATTAGAAAGTTTATCAATTGCCTGAATAGAAAGTTCCAACGCTTTGATTCGTCTTGTTAAAAGAGTTCTTTGCGGACTACCTACTTTAGACTTATCATAGGCTCTCTCAATTGATGGAAGTAAACCAACAAGGACATTACGAGCTTCTGCTAACTCTTCTTGACTATACTGGTGACTTTCTTGATTCCAAACGTTTTCTAGTACTGCTAACCCTACACAAACGGCTTTAAGTCGTTTTTTCACTAATGTAGTATTTGCACCTTTTTGAGTCATCTGTAATAGTGCATTTTCAAGTTTACGAATAGTCGATTGTAAAGATTTTCTTGATTCCGATTTATCTATATTTGATACGTTTTCCATTTTACTGTTGTTCCTCCTGGCTTAACTTATTTAATACTGGATATAATAAGTACTTGATTTCACTCGAAATATTTTATCATAAATAACTAACGATATTCGAGTTGGACAATCCATTAAAGGAAAACAATCGCTAAACGCCTCTCCTCCCTTACTTCATTCTATAATTACTTCTTTCTGCACATTAAAATTCCTATATAAGCAAGGTATAAATATTGTCTTTTTTATGAACAAAATACGCACAAGCAGCATAACTTGTACGTTTTAATTTTTATTCAGTAAGATAATATAGTAATAGTTTTCGCGCTTTCTCATAATTCATGAAATCTCTATACAAAACGGGATACTTCACAATTTCTGTTTCTATAGAACGATATTGCGGAAACCATTCAAAAAACGATTTCCTTAACCACTTTATTTGCTGAAACGTAATGTTCTGTTCGTTTCCATTTAGTACAGAACTTAAAGTACCTGCTGTATGCATCCAATAATGATTAAAATCAGCGTTTATACAGTCATCATCTGTAAATTTACTTTTTAAGTCTCGTTGCAATTTTCCTGTAGCACGATACGGAAACGGTTTATGCAGCAGACTATGCATTTTCTGCAATTCATTAAAAATAACCATTTTACCTAATAGCAACTTTCCACCCCTTTATTTCTCTATCCAACTTAATAATTTTTCATAATGATATTGAGCATCTGTATAGCCAAGATTATATAAATTAACTAGCTTTTCTTTATTTCTTTCTATTCCGCTTATAGGAAGTTGTGAGCTAGGCTGAATTACATAAAAATTATCTTTCTGTTCGTTGCCATTCATATAAGTTACGGTTTCATTATAATAACGATAATGTTCTACTAAATGTTCTGCGATTTTCGGATATTTACTATATAAAATTTTAGCCAGACCAGAAAATTTATTCCGCTGCTTCTCATATCCTTCTGGCTTTGTCATAATCACGACGTTCTTTTGATAACCATCAGTTTGTGCTTTTAGAACCGGTATAGGATCTATAATCCCTCCATCTAGCAATTTTAGATTATCATATTCTACAGCAGGCGCTATAAACGGTACAGAACTTGATGCGCGAATGATTTTTAAAATATCATTTCCGTGTTCTATTTTATTGTAATAAACTGCTTTTCCTGAATCACAATCAGTCGTTCCTATAACAAATTGTTCATTGGAATTTAAGAAAGTTTGAAAATCAAATGGAACAACTTTATTAGGGACTTCATCAAATAAAAAGTCCATTCCAAATAATTCACGTTTTCGAATCAAATTTCGATAAGATATATATCGGTGATCTGACACTAGCTCTGTATTTACTTTTTTATTCCTTCCTTTTTGACGTGATAAATAAGTTGCGCCCATACATGCACCAGCGGATACGCCAACTACATACGGAAAGAATAAGTTCTTTTCCATAAAATATTCGAGTACTCCTGCAGTATATAGACCTTTCATTCCTCCGCCCTCTAATACTAAACCTATATTTTTCATGCTATATCCCTCTGCTTCTTTTTTCTTACTTACATGTTAACACAAGATTTTAAGACGAGGTTATATAAACGAATTGCAATAATAACCAGAAACTACTAAAGTAATGTCATAATTTCTTAGTAAATAGCATGGTACAATATAAGTAATACATTCCACAATTAACCGAGGAGGAATTTCATATGGGTTTATTTAGCGGTATTTTAGGAAATGCATCAAATGCGAGTACAGAAAGTGTAGAACGTGATTTAGAGAAGATTATGTTAGACGATGAGAAAGTTGAACATGCTTATAAATTAATTCGTGATTTAATCGTATTTACAAATCGTCGTCTTATTTTAGTAGATAAACAAGGGATATCAGGTAAAAAAACAGAGTATCATTCTATTCCTTATAAAAGCATTACACAATTTAGCATTGAAACAGCTGGGCATTTTGATTTAGACGCTGAGCTTAAAATTTGGGTATCTAGTTTGAGTACACCAATTACGAAAGAATTTAAAGGTGACGATAGTGTTTTAAGCATTCAAAAAGCGTTAGTAACATATACGACGAAATAACGCTTTTATGTATATTTATTCGTTTCCAAAATTACTAACCCGAGTATTTCGGAAGAATATGCATCAATTTCGTATATTTAATCTTAAGTAACAGAAAAAGGTAAAGCGTATTTCAAATGCTTTACCTTTCTTTTTTGTAATAAATGAGTGTAGTTTTATCATTTAATTTCTTTATTACTTCTGTTCTTTTATACCCCATTTTTTCGTATAGAAAACAATTTCTTTCTTCTTCTAAAATCGTAGCAAGTTCAAAACTCCTTGCTTTTGGAAACATCTTTTCAATTAAAATAAGTCCCTTTTGAGCGATTCCTTTCCCTTGATAGATTGGATGAATGAACATTGGACTGATCCAAAATTTATAAGGTAGTTCTTTTTGGGATATACATATCGCTCCAACAAGGTTCGAATCTATTATCATCTTATAAAAGTTGTTGCTTGGATTATTTATCCTTAAAATAGTTTTTTCAATAGTTTCATTTGCTGGATTTGTTTCATAGTCTTTATATTTATTTAATAAAGGGCTAAATGAGTCTATTTGCATTTGAAATAAAACTGCTGCATCATTTTCTGTTGCCTTCTCTAATGCAATCTCCATGTTACCAATTTAGTCGCTTTCTTAATGAAGTTATATGCGCTGTATGATGACGTCCATGCCATGCATATAGTCCAATTGCAGCAGCAAGTTTTGTTTCACCAGTTTCTGGATGATTAAATGTCTTTTCTAGATCTTCTAGTTCTAGAGAATATAAAAGGTTAACCCATCTTTTATGTAACGATTCTAACATTACTAGTGAAACGTCTACTGGTAATTTAGAATCAGGTAGTTCTGCCCACTTCTCTTCTTTATATGGTTTAATAGTAGGATTCTTTTCTGTTAGTGCTAATTTAAAGCGTATGTAGCTATTCATATGGCTATCAACAACGTGATGAACTACTTGACGAACCGTCCATCCACCAACTCGATATGGTGTGTCTAACTGCTTCTGATCTAAATCTTTAATTGCTTTTGCTAGTTCATTAGGTAAATCTTCAATTTCTTGAATCCATGTATCAATCATTTCTTCAGTTATAGGACGTTTGTATGTAAATTGCCCAATTGGATAACGTAAATCATTCATGTATAAGTCCCCCTTAATATAAGCGCGAAGTATTTCTCCATATATAATGTACAAAATTCACATGTTCTCCATTTAATTCTACAGATGTTGTATCTGCTTCGTTATGATAGGAAGAAAACCCGCTTTTTTCTAATACACTTTGTGATGCGAGATTATTAGTAGTTGTTTTAGCATGAATCTCATTAATTTTATTATTTTTCGCTACGTCTAAAACTAATTTTACAGCTGCTGTTGCAACCCCTTTTTTAGTAAACTTTTCTCCGACTCGATACCCTAATGAACTGCTTCGAGTTTCTGTATCAATATCTACTAAATTTATTCGTCCTACAATTTCTTTTTCTTCATTACGAATTAAATAAAAATAAGAATCTCCATCCGCTTGTTCTATTAATAAATCGTCTAGTAGCTTTCGGAAATATTCAAAATTAAAATATTGTGAGCCACGATTTGGTACCATTGTTTCAAAAAAAGATTTATTCGTAAGTTCAAACGTAAATAAATCTTTAGCATCGTGTTTCTTTAATTGTTCTATGTATATTTTCATCTCGCTCACTCCTTCTATATATACTAACTGTTATATATTCTTTTTAATCGATTATTTTCCTGCTATTTCTTTCGCTTCAGTAATACAGCAAGTAGTACTTTCGGATGAAATAGGTGCAATGGACTACGAATTAAATTCATCACTCTTACTAATCGAATATAAACATCAGAGTCAGTTGCAGATAGTTCATATATTTATTTCGTATACCATAGCTGAAATTTTTGCTTCATCGATAATTTTCTTGTTAGCTGAGGATGACGTGATATTTCCGTTGTAGTCATTTCCCAAGGAGTTTGTATAATATTAGCGGTCTTTTTATAAAATCGCTGTGTAAATGTTTTATCAAGTTTTTGTCTCTTTTGCAAAAGTAACTGCAATTGGTGCGCTTCCATAGCTGCAACTGAAACACCTTGCCCAAAAACAGGATCAAAACGACAATGTGCATCCCCAACTACTAACAATCCTTCTGGTAAATGATTAACTAAATCAAATCGCCGACGTACTTGATAAGGAATTTTGTACGTTTTGATATTTGAAATTGCCTCAGCTTTATTTAGAAAATCTGTCACATTAGAAATTGATAGGTTTTCAGCAAAATCATAAAACTCATCATCTGTTTGTGGTGCTTTCTCATTTGCATATCCGCTGAAAGTAACAAAATAGCGATTATCCTCAATCGTTTGAATAAGAACACCATACGGATTATCTGGGAAACTTGGAGACATTAGCATATTACAGCAGTCTAATTTTTCATTTCCTTTAAGTTTAAACATTCTAGTTGCGTAAAATAAATCAATACGCGCTTTCTCTTCTTGCACTTCGATATTATATTCACGTAACCACGCTATACTTTTTGAACCGAATCCACTTGCATCAACAACTATATCTGCTTGAATTTCTTCTTGTGTGCCAGTCTCTAAACATTTCGCTTTTACTCCACATACTTTGTTACGTTTTCCATCTATTAATAACCCTTCAACCGATGTTCCATATTTAGTCGTAACATTTGAAATATCATCAATTCGTTTTTGGATATGCCATTCAAGCAAAAACCTACTTTGTTGAATCATATGTACTTTACCTATGAATTGCTGTTTCCATAAACCAAATTGATGCCATTTTATATCACGAGTAAAGTTATTTACGATACTACCTGTTTCAATTAATTCATTAGTGATAGTAGGAAACAATTCCTCAATCGCTTTTTCTCCACCTTTTAATAACACATGAGGATGATTACTTTGTGGAACTCTTTTTCTCGAAGACTTTCCATCCCATCTTTCACCAGCTTCTATAATGATTACTTCTTTAAAAGTAGATGATAATGCTTTTGCTGCGAGTTTTCCTGCGATACTTCCGCCAATAACGATAGCCTTATTAAACATATTTTCCCCCTTAATGAAAGAAGACCCTGCCTTGTATGAATGAAACAGGATCTAAACGAATAGTTACTACATTAAAACACATGAGTAAATTGTAACGTTAAAATTAAAATGCCTAATCCCCATACGTAATACGCGAATACTTTTAAGGAGTGACGTTTTAAATATTGAATCATCCATGAAACGGCTATATAACCGAAAAACGCTGCTGATAATGTGCCGACGATTAAAGATGTACTAGAAATAGATTCTGCTTTCCCTTGATAAACATCTGCTAATTGCAAAATAATAGCTCCGACAATGGCTGGCGTTGATAATAAAAAAGAAAAGTAAGCAGCAGTTTCGCGGTCTAATTTCCTCCATAATGCGGCGACAATTGTCATTCCAGAACGAGAAATTGCTGGAAAAATAGCAGCCGCTTGAAAGGAACCAATGATAAATGCATCTTTATATGTAATGTCGTCCATTTTTTTACGACCATTCTTTTGTTTATCGGCCATATATAGAAAGAATCCTGTCACTAAAAACTCCCAACCAATCGTAATACCTGTTTTTGAAATATCCTCAAAAAAGTCTTTAAATAATAATCCGATTACAACTGCGGGTATCGTCCCAACAATAAGTAGTAACATTAGTTTTGAAAATGGATTTTTAATTAAATATATAAATTCTTTCTTATAATAAATAAACACAGCAAGTAAAGTTCCAATATGAAGCATCGTATCTAAAAACAATCCGGCTTCATCTAATTGAAACAAATGCCTTCCTAAATAAAGATGCCCTGTACTACTTATCGGTAAAAACTCTGTTAAACCTTGTATGATCCCTAAAATAAAAGCTTCTAACCAATTCATGATGGTCCCCTTTCTCGTTTGCTTGTACCAATATATGAAGGTTAAATTTTCGATATGAAAAAAACTATATTTCTCTATGAATTTACTTTTAATTTATGGATATATATGTAAACAGAAGTAAGGAGGGTTACTATGTGGCAACATACGAAATTCGGCAATGTATTACTGTGGGCAGGACCTATCCTTGTGTTTATAGGGTTATGTATGACAAATGTTATTTCTGATATTCCTTTCTTTGAAGGAAAACATAAAACAATTGGAATTGTATTTATATGTATAGGTGTATGCTGTTTTATTGTTGCGAATCATTTAAAAAAAGGAGAAAAATATGGGGACTAAATTTAAATAAAAAAACAATCCCAGTCTATGTGCTAGGATTGTTTTTTTGTTACTTATTTATAGAATACTTTATCAACGTTATATTTTGCTTTATATTCATTAATAATGTAAGTTTCGTAAATTTCTCTTTCTGTTGGATCCTCTACGATACATGCATCAATGCGGTATACTTCATCACGGTGATTTTTAATTGGTGAAACATTGTCTTCAAAATGCTTCTTAATACGTTGTCTAATTTTACGAGCTTTACCTACGAAAAGAAGTTCGTCATTAATATTGTAAAACATAAAAATGCCGCCTTTATCTCTAGGGAACAAGTGGAAATCGATAAATCCATTAATTGGAGTAATTATTGGCTCGTCTCCTTTAATAACTTGTTTACGTTCAGTAATTGAAACATCAGCTTCAGGAATATTAATTTTAATCAAGTTCATTCACGTCCTCTTTTATTATAAAGATAAATAATAGCATACATATGTAAGAAAAGCTACGTTCAGAGGTATATTTCATTTTATAATTCAAATATTATAGGGATATCATGTAAACTTTTTTTCCAAATCATATGATCACTTGATGCTCCCCAATAATCCTTCAGTACATAACTAGGCTCTCCAAACTTCTTCGTCCATATACTTTGCGCTTTTTTGTATCCACTATCTAAACAGTATTCTGTTATTCCTCTGCTAAGTAACGTAATATACATTGCATGTAGTAATAAATTACCTATACCCTTTTGTTGATATTCAGGTAGTACGAATACAGTTCCTATTTCATATAAATCTTTAAATACACCACCTGTACAGCTATGAATCAATGTACTTGCTGGACCGATTTCAATTGTTCCAATGATTTTATCATTACTTGTATCAATTGCTAATAAAAAGTAACGACTGTCTCCATTGCTCTCTATATCATTTTTCAAATACTGTTTTTTCGTATGTATTTCATTTTCTATGTCATCCAATAATTGTGATAACCCTTCATTATTAAATGTGTCAGTAATAACAAGACGAAAAAACAAATTCATTTCATCTATATCATCCGAATTGGGTCTCCTAATTTCAATGTTATACACGACCTAAATCTCCATTCTTTTATAATATAAGAGGAATTGTTAATACCATACTTTATATACTCTATTCAACATTATTCTACAAATGCCTACATAGATCCAGCAGTATAGAAAGCTCAGAATAAATATTGATAGAATAATTTTTATATCCAAAGTTGTATGAACAGTAGGACCTAATACAGGAAATCGAAAGATATCAAGAACGACCATAATTCCTATAAGTAAACATATCGCCGAAAAGGAAACAATCCAAATCCTTCTCTTGAATTGTATAAAGGATACTCCTAACGCTATACCTAATAAACCTGTAGTAAAAGGAAAGACAATTAGTTCGCTTGGCTCAATAATAAATAATAGGAGAATAGTAAGAATATAAGAAAGTATTCCCGTGCGAGTAGAATAACAAATAGCGAAAAATATAGGCAGCGTCGCAAAAGGACTAATAAATAAGCCTATACCAGGGAGTAGGTTCCCGGCAGATTGAAAAATAGCAGCAAGTGAACCGAGTAACGCTGTAATCACTAACCTCTTTGCTGGCGTCATCTTTCTTTTATGAACAAAATTCGCATCATGCGCGATCATCGGTTGATACCAATAGTTTCTAAAGTGATTCATCAAAATCCCCCTAAAGATATCTAATTATACAGTGGACGATTATATAATGAATAATTCCGAGAGTGTCTATCATATTAAGGAACGATTTCAAAAATAGTACCTTTGTTAAAATCCGTTACTTTCATAGAACCATAGACCCCTAAATATAATCTAGTTTGATCTAAATTTGTTCCCAAACTCATATAAAAAGCCGCTTGCGTACCAAAATCATAATCGATTTCAATAACATGAAAGTCAGTATGTTTACCATGCGTACCAGCTCTAGAATAAGCTAACGCACCCTTTACTGGAGACTGAGATTCTTCTTTCTTAGCAAGGTCAGTAAATACGACGCTACCTGTTAAATTTGGGATTGCAGTCCCCATATATGGTTGAACTCCTGTAAGTGAAGTTCCTCCAAACTTATCCGGTCTGGAATCTTTATGATAATAACTTATTAGAGGTTGAATACGATTTACTGATGTTACTATTGTTTCATCATAATAAGCCGTTATCCTCTCATCCAAAGTAGGATTCTCAGAACAGTGCCTTATAAAAGAAGTAGGTAATTCCCCTTCCCATCCTCTCCACCCAAAATTAATAAATCCATATTGATCAGGAGTATCTCTCATTAAATGGGTTTGAACGATTTCGGTAACTGGTATTGATTTATATAGAACAAAAGAAAAAATAGACTCTACAATATCTTGTCCGACGTTACCGGCATATTTGATATATTGATTATGCAACCTTTGAAATGAAATACCTGTTATATTACGTACGCCTTTTGCAATTAATGTAAGAGTTTCTTGAATAGATAGAGGAAGTTCATTAAAACGTGTAACTACTGGAGGATTATTTATGGACGTATTTTTACTTACATCGATTTCAATTATTTTACCCGCTATTTCTAAATCATCCTGGCTTAAATTAAACGGATCATAGCCAGAACCACCATCTCCATTAGTAAAAACAAGTTTTCCAGTCTCAGGTGAAAAGTTTAAGCTATTTACGCCGTTATGATTAAAAAATGGCCGTTTTATATTAAGTAATGTTCTTCGCTTTTGAGGTTGGCCATTTGATTGTAAAACCCATTCTTCAACTGTATCAATATGATCATATTGAGTATCTCTATTTGTCCACTTTAAATTTAAAGTTTTCGGGTCACAAGGATTCGGTTTAAATTGTTCTGAAAGCGAACCTGGTCCTTGAGTTCCAGCTATTGAATAATGAAGGTAAAATAAGCCGTTATGATTAAATTGTGGATGGAACGCTAGTCCCAGCAAACCGCGTTCATCATAACCGCTACTAGAAACACCTTCTTCAAATGTACCTAATTTAATAATTCGGTGACGAATATTTAAAAATGTCTTTATAGCTCCGTCTCCTATGTAAAAAACCTCTCCTAATTGAGTTGCGATAAATAGTCTTTCGATCGATTCACCTGGAAGTATAGCTGTTTTCAATACAGTCGGTAAATTTACTTTATGAACGATGGGCCGTAAACGAACCTTAACTTTTGTCAATTAACTTTACACTCCTTGTTATTCTTTTTAATAGAAGAATATGATGAGAGTAGTTAAATTAGTATCAAAACTATAGACGTAAAAGTGTGATATCCCTGTTCGTACAAGTCTGTTTTCTACTTAGCATCAATTAACTTACATTCCTTTTTATTACATTTTTGATATAATATAAGTATAAAATAAAAATTAGGGGGACAATTCATGGCAATCTTACTACAAATCATCGTACCACTTATATGTGCAATATACTTATTTACCCTCTATCGTAATAGTACTATTGGAAAAGCTGCTTTTCTCTTAGCAGTCGTTATTGGGATTTTCGGTTTAGAGAATATCTTTCAATATGCTAGTTTAACTGATCATACTGTTTATCCGTATTGGGGGAGTTTGAAGGCTGTAATCTTTATTTTATCAGTGGTGTTTTTATTCAAAAGAACTCCCACTCCATATAATAATTAACAATTATTCATGTTTATTTAAAGCTTATTTTCAGAAAGAGGTTATGCAATGAGAGCACCATATCAAGTATTAATATTTCCTTATATAATAATTGAAGATTCTATTCAATACGCTATTTTTAACCGAAGTGATTATGGTTATTGGCAAGGAATAGCTGGTGGTGGAGAAGATGGTGAAACTCCTATTGAATCAGCAAAACGAGAAGCGTTTGAAGAGGCTGGTATTATAAAAGAATGTCCCTATATAAAATTAGATTCTGTTTCTTCACTACCTGTAGAGGATGTAGTCGGAGGATTTCTTTGGGGAGAAGATGTTTATGTAATAAAAGAATTTTCTTTTGGAGTTAAAGTTTCTACAAAAAATATTTCATTATCTAAAGAACACTCCAATTATAAATGGTTATGCTTTGAGGATGCAGTAATGCTTTTGAAATGGGATAGTAACAAAACAGCATTGTGGGAATTAAACAAAAGGTTATTAAAGCAATTAAAGTATTAGCTATAAATAAAAAAGATTAGGAGCGAATCCTAATCTTTTTTTGTTATTCAATTGCACCAGCAACGTCATAATCGTTTAAATCTAATTCAATTGGTTGTCCGAGTGCTAATTTAGCAAGTTCTGAACCTAAATATGGACCAGCTGTTAAACCTGAAGCTCCTAATCCGTTTGCAACAAGAATACCGTCGAAGTTAGGAAGTGGTCCGATAACAGGTAAGAATCCTGGAGTAAATGGTCTGAATCCAACTCTCGTTTCAAGCATAGTACCATCATCTAAACCAGGTGCAACAGTTAATGCTTTATGGAATACTTCATGTAAACCACCTGCTGTTACACGATGATCGAAGCCAGTTTCGTTTTCATGAGTAGCACCAATTACGACATGACCATTGTCAAACGTTAAAATATATTGATCATTTGGCGGCATAACAACTGGCATATTTTCTGTTGCTGTATTTTCCGTTTGTAAATGAACAATTTGTCCTTTTTGGAATGTAACTAAGAAATTGATTCCTAATGGATTCAATATTTCATTCGCCCATGCGCCTGCGGTTACAATTACCTTTTCTGCTACCATTGTTTCGTCATTTACTTTAACTCCAATAATATGATTACCTTCACGGACTAATACTGCGTCTCCTTTTATAAAAGTTGCGCCATGTTTTTTTGCAGCACTTATTAATGCGTTACGTAATGATCTTCCGTTTACTCGTGCAGCGCCACTAATATGAACAGAACTGTATTCTTCAGATAATGCTGGGAATAATTTTTTCGTTTCTTCAGCTGATAAGCGAGTGATTTCACCAATCTCTGGTGCATCTTCACGTCGTTTATAAGCGCGCTCTTCCATTTTATCTAACTTTTTCTCATCAGTATGTAAACTAATTGCACCTACACGTTTGTATCCTGTATCCGTTTCACCGTCTGCTTCTAATTGCTGAATTAAAGAAGAATAGTAACGTGCACCGCCTTTAGCGATTTTATACCACGCTTTATTACGACGCTGTGAAAGCCAAGGACATACAATACCAGCTGCTGCATCAGTTGCTTGCCCTAATTGTTGTCGATCAACGATAGTAACATTCGCACCTGCTTTAGCAAGATGATAAGCAGTAGACGCTCCTAAAATACCAGCTCCAACTATAATATACGATTTCATTTCAAACACCTTTTCTCTTTTGCTAATTATTTAAATATAAGAACTTACTTTAGTATACTGAAAGGAATCCTTTTTTCAATGTGCTAAGCGCAATTAATTGTTGCACCATTGTGATTTTCCTAACCATTATTTTTTCTTCTTGCGGAATAATTCAATTGTTTTATAGCCTTGTGAAAGAATTTCAATCATTTTCTCAAGACGTTTGTCACGTGTTTTTTCTTGTTTTACAGAAAATAAATTACGCGCCCAATCTTTTTGATATCCAGGTGTTAAACTTTGATAAAATTTAAGTTCATTTGGATGATTAACTAATAATGCTTCAACATCTTTAATACGATCTGCATAATCGGCAACACATTGACTCATAGCAGGCGTTTTCTTCTCTTTTTTCTTTTCACGCTTTAAGCCTACAACAGTAAAGACGTCGTCCATACTTACCATTCGTGCAAATTTAATATCACTCTGTCCTACATACCCATCTTCGCCAACGCTTAATGCAGGAAACATTTCATCACGGTGAATAAACGTACTATAACGAGAATTACCTTTTTTCGGATACGCGAAGAATATGTAGCCTTTTTCAATTAGTAATTCTTCATTACTAATAATATAATTCGTTTGTTTCACCATTTCATCAAGTGTTTCTACAAAAATAAAAATGGCATCGTGTTCTTTTGAAAATGCAGTTTCTTTTCCTGTGAAAATGTCATAATCACTAGGTTCATTCATTACGACCATATTTGTATACTTATTAAGTTTCAATTTATCAATAATTGACATAAAAATCTTCCTTTACATTCAAAATTCATTGTACATACTGTTCTAGTGTATTATATCTATTAATAAAATTAAACTTTAATAGTGATTTTAAATTAAAGTTAATAAAATAGCCGATTCTGCGTAAGAACCGGCTATCTATTCGTTTCATCTCAACTCAATAGCAAATAAAGTATTTAATAGCTCTCTATATTGATCTTCTGTAATTACCCGTTTCGTTTTTTCTCCATAAATTATTTCGGTTAAACTCGTATTCGTTAAAGAGACATGGCCATAGTCCGTTAATTTCACTGCAATTGGTCCCTTATTAAAAATAGATTTCTCATCTTCTATTACTCTTTTTTGAACATCGTTCACTACTGTCTCATCAATGATACGATTATAAAAGGCATGACAAACTTTCCACTCTCCGTTCGTATCTTTTCTTTCTAGAACGTAATTTCCTTTACTTGTGTCTCGTTTTCTCACTCGATACGAACCATTTTTAGAGGAAACAGGCTCTTCAGTAAAAGGTACAGGGATTAAAGGTACTAAGGAAGCAATACCTACATCAATTAAGTATCGTTCGTTAGCATACTTTAAAATAATCGTTATATGTCCATCCTCAAGTGCCCATGCATTGATTTCATTTTTATATACGGTTCCAAGTGCAAGTTGTACATCATAACCACAATCTTTTAAAAAGTAGTAAAAAAGAGTATTTAATTCATAACAAAGTCCGCCGCGAGATGTAGTTAAAATTTTATTCTGTAAATTTTCCATAGTAATTGTATTCGCATTGCGTGCTATAACATCTAAATTCTCAAATGGTATAGTGTGTGCAAATGCAAAGAGAATTGTATTTAATTCTTCAAACTTCACTTCAGTACGGTTTGTAAGATTCAATCTTGTAAACAGTTTGTATTGTAGACTTGTCATATTCAGCACCCCTTAACATTTATAAGTTAAAATAGTATATGCTGATTGTAAATTTGATGGGGTACTGAAACAATGTACATTTCGTTTAACTGTACCGGTACAAAAAGTCTAATTCACAAGATTACTTAAGAAAAGAAGCTACAAATACAAATGTAATAGTTTATCTATAGGTAAATTATTATGATCTCTTATATCAACAAAATATTGAAGTTGCCACATTTGGCTCTTTTTAGCTTGGTTGCTAACAGGGGTATCCCAAATTGGATAAACTCTCATAGCCATCTTCCCTTTTTGACTTTGCGTTTTTAATATTTTTTCTTTAAGAAGAATTTCTTTAGGGAAAATAAATTGTCCTAGTTGATTATCATCTATACAAGTGATAACTAATAAGTCAGGAGCAGCGTCATAAGAAAATGCTTGATTATGCATATTGTCATCTTTCTCCCAAAAAGAAACAAATTGACCAATTTTATTAGGCGTAATTTTTGATACTCTAAAACGGATAGTTTTGTTATTTAAGTGAAATAAACATCCTACATATTCTGCGTTTTGCTTTTCTTCTTTTAGATTCGTAATCATTAAATTGTTAGGTTTGTAAACTAAATTGTTTAAATTTCGGATTGTATCATTAAAATTGTACAAGAAAACTCCCCCTTTATTCATCTCTTAGTTTACCACAAACATCAGTTCTTATATGTTGTAAATAATAAGCGACGTGAAAAAGAGGGAGATTTTACTATGGTATTATTAATGCTTCAATGTACTTAGTTTTTCAATTGCTTGTTGTTCAGTTGCTAAGTAAAAAATGTCTTTCCCTTTATTACATTCATAAATAAAATCCTTTAAGCTTTTACTCGTATACATTGAGAAATCTCCAATAATAGCAATCTTTACTCTGTAATTTATAAACTTTTGAAGGATATCACCAGCAAGGCGTGTTTTTAAATCAAAGAAACTTTCAGTTATTAATGATTTGTCGATAATAATATGTTTAGCATCTACTTCATATTGAACTGTTGCCATAGTATCTATTGCAGACTGAACATCCGATATTAATACCTTATCGTTTCTAATGACCGCAATATTGATTCCATCGATTACTACTTTCTTTATTTCCATAGTCCCACCCCTTTATAATTTACACAGTATGAGTAAAATTATTTTAAAAAACTTCGTATTAACCATAGATTAAATTAGCCGCAACTATTAAAATCGCCACTATTTATTATTGTAAATATCTATTTTTTATTACTAATACGGTCAATGAAATTAATGATAGTTTCTCTTTTTATATTTTTGAATATATATATGAAATTGCTTTTACTTGTTATAAAAATATTGTGGATTAACATAACTTAACAAACTATCCAAAGTGTTAATCTCGGCATATGGTTGTATTTGGGTAGTATTCTTGATTTTCTGAGGGTTAAACCACACACCTTTTATATTTGCATTTTGAGGACCAGCAATATCCTTTTCTAAGTCATCTCCAATAAATAATACATCTTCTGGTTGTACATTTAGCTTATTTAATGCTAATTCGAATATACGTTTATCAGGTTTACTAAGTCCCACTTCTTCAGAGATAATGATAGTATCAAAGTAATTGTTTAAATTTGTGTTAATTATTTTAGCTTTTTGTCTATGCGTTGAGCCATTTGTTATAATTCCAATTTTAAAGTGCCTCTTTATATGATTTAAGAAATGAATAGTATTTTGGTCTATCGAAAAACATTTAGGGAAATTTAAATTCCAAAAATCTTGGATATAATCGCGTGGCAATCTATATTTCGGCGCGAATTCATCAAATAATGATTCTAAAACTATCGTTTTATCACTAATGCCGTATTCCCTTTTATCGTATTCTTTGAATTTCTGTAACATATTGTTTTTGACTGTATCACTAACATCCTCATAACCTTTTTCTAAAACTAATAAAAACAAGTTATCTACTGCCTTATCCCTATCAATTAACGTATCATCTAAATCAAACAGCATCGCTTTATAACCCATCAAATAATTTCACAACCTTTCTCACATGATTTAAATAATCCCTTGTTCGCACCTTAGGCCTTTACTAAATTAGCAAAAAAACTAAAAAGTTTGTAGCGTACGCTCTAAAATTTCGCTGGCTTCTTTTATATTTAAATTCATCTCCCTTTCCCCTTCTAGTAAAATATCGAAAGTATATTTTCAAACAGTTTAAAAAAACTACATACAATTTACATTATTATACATTATTTTTTTGTAAATATTAATCGTTCAGCTTTTTATATGATAAGTTTTTTCAAGCACACAAATATTTCTCCATAAAAAAGGAATATGGGTAATAATACTTTTTCATGGAGAATACACAATCTTGAAAATGGAGTTAATACGTTAAACGTCCTATGAAGTTTCCTACTGTATCTCCACATAAACTACAGATAGTACGGCTATAATGACTACCAGAGGTGATATTATGAAAAACTATCATATCCTCGTGGTTGAGGACGATCAAGAAATTCAGGAATTAATTAAACAATTTTTAATGACACAACAGTATACAGTGGTAGTTGCTTCTGATGGATTAGAGGGTATGACACAATTTAATAAGCAATCCTTTGATTTAGTTCTTCTAGATGTAATGATGCCCAATCTTAATGGATTTGAAGTTGCTAAAATGATTCGAAGTCAGTCAAACATACCAATTATTATGCTAACTGCGTTAGAAGAAGAGGAAGATCAAATGAAAGGGTTCGATCTTGGGATTGATGATTATATAACAAAACCCTTTTCGTTTCATGTTTTGATTAGACGAGTCCAAGCTGTACTTAGAAGAAGTTATGATAAAAATGTAAATAATTATTTGGTATTTAAAGAAGTGCGCATTGATGTTGATGCATATAGAGTATATGTAAATGATGTTGAAATTTTGTTAACGACAAAAGAGTTCGAAATTCTACAACTACTATTTCAAAATGAAAGAAAAGTACTTACAAGAGAAAATATCGTAGAAAAAGTTTGGGGATACGATTATTTTGGAGAAACACGAATAATAGATACACATATTAAAAATCTACGTAAAAAACTAGCTATCCCCTATATTAAAACAATAAAGGGGATTGGTTATAAAATTGATGAATAGAATTGTAAAAATCATGAAGATGAAGCAAATTACTTATAAACTCTTTATGACTACATCTCTCATTTTGTTATCCTTTGCAGTGTTGATTTATTTAACTTTATATTTCTTTCTCCCTACGTTTTATGAGCAATACAAAACAGATCAACTTCAAACAGGGATAAAAGAAATAATTGATAAATCCAAAGATCTTACGTTTCAAGATGCGATACCACTTTTTGATGAATACGCAAAAAAAAATAACGCGATGCTTTCGCTTCAAAATAAAGAAGGAATAATTATTTACTCGCCTTCATTTTCTTTTATTCAAAGTGGTACACAAACAACAGTAGTTACTAAAGCAGCACGATTTGAGAATGCAGGTACCATTAGCAATTCATATAATGTTACGGAACCAATTCAATTCCAAGATGCTAGTTTAACGCTTGTAGTGTTCGCAACATTTCAACCGATTGATGAAGCTTCGCAAGTATTAGCGCGCTTTCTCCCCTATATTAGTATCATTGTGATCGTAATTGGTATAGGGAGTGCTTATTTCTATTCCAGGTTTATTACAAAGCCACTTATTTATATTAATGAGGGTGCACAAAAGATGGCAAATTTAGATTTCTCCGAAAAAATTGAGGTTCGCTCCACAGATGAGTTAGGAGAATTATCTAATAGTTTGAATGACATGTCTATTAACTTACAACAAGCTATGTTTGATTTAAAAAAAGCAAATGAACAATTAAAAAATGATATTGAAAAAGAAAGAGAAATAGAAACAAAACGCAGAGAGTTTTTTGCGATTGTAGCACATGAATTAAAGTCTCCTCTTACTGTAATGAAAGGATACTTAGAAGGGATGATATACAATATTGGCCCTTATCAAAATCGTGATCAATATTTAAAAAAAAATCATCAAATTATTGAAAGTATGGAACAATTAGTTCGTGAAATTTTAAGTATGTCAAAGTTAGAACAACACACATTTAAACTAAAAATAGAAGAAGTTAATCTTTCAAAGTTAATAGGTACAATCACAAAAGGTCTCGAATTTTTCGCTTCTCAAAAAAGCATCCAAATAATAAAAGAAATTGACTCTGACCTTTCTGTTTATACAGATCGTGTACTTTTTGAAAAAGCATGTAAAAATATTATCCATAATGCAGTTATGTATTCACCACATAATGAAAAAGTCTATATAAAGTTAAGTAAGGATTCTAAACAAGATCAAATTAAAATGCAAATTATAAATACAGGTATCAATATTAAAGATGAAGATATACAACAAATTTTCAAACCATTTTATCGAATTGAAAAATCAAGGAATCGAAATACTGGCGGAAGTGGTTTGGGGCTATATATTGTTAAACAAATTCTTGAAACGCTAAATATAAAGTATTCTATAAAAAATATGGAACATAGTGTGCAATTTTGCATGAACATTCCTTTATCTAAACAACAAACAAACAAACTCCCCTCTTAGTAGGACGAGTTTGTTTGTTTTTGTAGCAAGTATAATCTTATTAGGAATCAATAAGGGGGACTTTTCGTTTTTTTAAGCTCTTTATTTCTACCATCCAACTTTAAAATGAAATCAGTAGTTGTTATATATGCGATATCCAATTGAAATTCCCGTTACAAGAAAAACTCAATCTAAATCCATATTAAATTAAGTAGAGTTCAAAAAAATGGAGTTTGCGATGCTAAAAACAAAGTTAATAGATATGTTAAAAAGCTTAATCATAAATGGAACAAATGTGTTACTTAGATTGTCTATTACGTATAAAAAAGGTGTTCTTGGTAGTCTTCTCATTTTGTACAAGAGGAGTGCTATCCAGTGCATTTGTTAATTGTATAGGTATGTAAAATACTTATACAAAATCCATATATTCTTGAAAGAGGTTGAAAATGTATGATAGTTTCAAAGAAGGTTCTTCACATTGCACATTATAAAAAGATGCTACCTGTAGTATTACTTTCATGTGTAACGCTTATAGGCTGTTCCAATAGTAATATTCAATCCGAACCATCGAAACAAACCAAACAAGAAAATACAAGTAGGCATTCTTTTGTAAAGCTTGAAAAAGAATATGATGCTAAACTTGGTATTTATGCATTGGACACTGGTACGAATCAAACTGTTACTTATCGTTCAGATGAACGCTTTGCATACGCATCTACCCACAAAGCCCTTGCTGTTGGAGCACTGTTACAAAAGAAATCAATAGAAGATTTAGATCAAAAAATTAAGTATACCAGCAAAGATCTTGTGAACTACAATCCAATTACAGAAAAATATGTAGGAACAGGTATGACTCTGAAGGAGCTTGCAGATGCTTCCATTCGATATAGTGATAATACTGCACAAAATCTTATTCTTAAACAATTAGGTGGGCCAAGTGAATTCAAAAAATCACTAAGAGAAATAGGAGATTCTGTTACAAATCCTGAACGTTTTGAACCAGAATTAAATGAAGTGCAGCCAGATGACACTCGTGATACTAGTACCGCAATGGCATTAGCTACTAGTCTTCAAACTTACGCGCTAAGTGATATCCTTCCAATTGAGAAACGGAACTTTTTAATAGATTTGATGAAAAGAAATACTACGGGAGACAACTTAATCCGTGCTGGAGTTCCAGCAGGATGGGAAGTAGCCGATAAGACTGGCTCTGGGTCTTATGGAACAAGGAATGATATCGCAATTATTTGGCCACCAAATAAAAATCCAATTGTACTTGCGATACTTTCTAATCATGCTAAAGAGGATGCGAAATACGATGATAAACTTATTGCAGACGCAACTAAAATAGCGTTAAATGCTTTAAAAATAAAGAATAAATAATTACTCCTACTTTACGGTACTTATATTTTGAAAGACATACACGTGTCTAAACGCTAAGAAGTATTAGTGAATTTATCCGAATTAATCAATATCGAATAATAAGTATCTCTTGATAAAGGTTTACTATATTTTAAATGAGCAAATACTTTAGTATATATAGCTTTTGAGTAATCAAATTTTCGTTTTTTGAAATATAGTATACTGTATTGGAAAAGAGAACCATCCACTATATTTGTCGAATCACTTTTATTTCGTCTAATATTCGGTACTTAGTTTTCTCCAGACTGATATATTATACATACAACTATTCTAGAAAGGTGATGATGTTATGTATGAACAACAAAATAATAGGGATAGAGATCAACAAATGGTGTTTTCTATGCAAGGAGTTCCCACAAATAAAGTTAACATGAATCAATTACCTAAATGGATTAGAATCTTCGGCTATTGTGCATTTGGCTGGATGATAGTATTTAGTTTAATTATGATAGTAGGTTTAATTCTTCAATAACTATGCAGATAAACAATTAAACGGGACATTATTTAGATTCTACATCTAATTAATGTCCCGATTTTTATATGTAATTCCTCAATAATATAGGTAACTGATCATAACAAAAAGAACCTGTAGAATATCCTACAAGTTCTTTTTCAAATATTGTTAAAAAGGAAACAACAAACTATCTTCACATTCAATACAGGGAGACCATTTTGATTATGGCTTGATTTTATTATATATCAAATATAAGCTTTCGAAATGATTGTTTTTTGAAAATTATGCGAATTAAAAAACTAAGATATTCGTATTAGATTTGGTTTACGACCAACTTCTTCTTACTTAAATAAACTGCACGATCGGATTTTTTAGCAACTTCCTGTGAATGCGTTACAACAATAATACATTTATTCTCTTTATGTGCAAGTTCTTGAAACAGTTCTATAATATCCATTGCTGTTTCTTCGTCGAGGTTTCCTGTCGGCTCATCTGCAATAAGTAAATCAACATTACAAGATAATGCTCGAGCAATTGCTACACGCTGTTGTTGCCCACCACTTAGTTGCAAGACGTTTCGTTTCGCTTCAGCTTCTGTGAGTCCTACTTTCTCTAATAACTCTAATGCCTTTACCATCTTATTTTTCACTTTAACACCTGTAATTTCCATTGCTGTTAAGACGTTTTGAAGAGCTGTCATATAGGTAATTAAGTTATAAGATTGGAAAATTACAGATACATTTTGATTACGGTATCGATCCAAACCAATTTTTCTAATATCTTTGCCATTATACAGTACATAACCATTTTTAGGGACATCTAGTCCACAACCTAAACTTAACGTTGTCGTTTTACCAGATCCAGATGGTCCTAAAATCGTGTAGAAATGCCCTTTTTGAAAAGAAAAGTTAACATTGTCTAGTATCGCTACATTTTTTCCATTACTTTCATAATAATAATCCAAATTTTTAAATTGCAAAATTGTTTCCATATTATTCCTCCTTATTCATCTTTTAAAAGAATTTGTTTTGGATTTAAACGTAGAATTGATAATGCTGGAAGAAGCGTTGCTATTATAGCAATAGCTAGTCCAATCCCCCCCATTTTCCCTACATCTTCTCCTGTTACACTTACATCAATTTTATCAATTGGATCTTCTTTTTGATTTTGTAGAGTACCACCAGGTCCAGACATCATTACAGTACTATTATTTCGCGTGGTGTCCGTTTCTTCGCTTGTTGTAGCAATTTCACTCGAAAGTAAATGATCCCCTATAAATTGAGAAACTTTGGCTCCTGTTGTTATGGATACTCCAAATGCTAAAATAGCGATACATACTACTTCTACTACGAACTGTGCCATCAGTTTCCACTTTTTCTCTCCAATAGATAACAGAATCCCCATTTCCTTACGACGTCCTTTAATTGATAGCATAATGATTAATCCTAAAATAATCGCACCTGCAATCGATACAATATAAATAATCATTTGAGAAGTCGAAGAGATATTTTCGATAGGACCAATCATTTGCTTGTACAATGAATCATGCGCATCTAATTTATAATAATTAAAATCAATATTAGATTTTTTTGCTTCTTTTTTAAATGCATCAATATATTGTGGATCATTCAAGAAATACACGACTTGAACACTACTTATACCTTGGTCTACTTCTAATTTTTTCATAGTTGAATGCGGCATATATAGTTTATTAGCTGGATCCATAATAGGAGGAGCTTGTTGACCCATTGCTTGCTCATTTGTTTCGTAAATACCGATAATTTCAACCTCAAGGGTTTCCTTCTTATCTCCTGATTGCACTTTAACTTTGTCTCCTACTTTCAAATTGTTTAATTCCGCTAATCGTTTTTCCATTAAAGCTACATTCTGATTCTTCATTTGCTCTGTAATTGGTTTTCCATCAATGATTTTACTTTTTCCGTTTTTAAAGCTTTCTTGTAATGCAGTCTTGCGAACCCCCTCAATCATAAAAGAAGCATTCATATCTATTTCTGTACCAGAGCTTGAACCGCCTCGCACAGCCGCCATTCCCGCTTTACCTTTTCCTTCTTCTTCTCCTTCTGAAGCTCCTACTAGTTTAAGTCCATCAGAAATACCGAAAGTGTTAGCTATGTAATTATAGTCTTTTACATGCTTGGACTTCGCTAATTGATCTGTTTCTTTTGTGTTAAGCTTCGGTGGATTAGGCATCTCGCCAGTTTCCCGAGCTTGTTGACCTAATTTGTCAAAATCAAGACTTAAAGTAACATCTGCACCTAGTTTTTTTCTTGCTGCATCCGCAGCTTTTTTTGATGCATTTTGGATTGTGAACCCTGAAAGAACCAAATTTGTAACAATCAGAAAAACTGCCATCAAAATTAATGATGTTCCTATCCTTTTTTTCATACTGAGAATTGCACGTTTCATAAAATTCATTTTTCTTACCTCCTTGATAACTCGTATTCTATATAGATTATCTAGAGTTTAAGTGGAGTTAATCGGTAGTTTATCTAGAGATATAAGGAGTTTATGTGTAGTTATTCATTGGCTTAGTCAAGAAAAACTAAAAAACAAAAAATAAGCTATTTTGAATGGTTGGATAAAATTGAACAAACTTATATTTAACTACGGGGTCCCGATACATCACTATCAATCTAATATTTTGCAATATCGATAAAACGAAAAAGACGTTATCTTTCCTATAATTCTACAGAAAAGATAACGTCTTTTTTATACTTGTATACTCAAAATTCTTTTGAATTGTTTTTGGATGGTAAAACATGTTTCTCTACTCTTTCATATATAGTAAGCAATTGCTTGATAAAAGAAAATTTAGGTACTAACCAATAAGAAAACAATGCTGAAACACATCCTATTAAAGCCCCTATTGCAACATCAAAAGGATAATGAACCCCTACCCAAATACGGGAAATCGCTACACAAAATGCAAGTATAAGCCATAACCATCCAGTTTTTTTACGAACAAGCCAAAACGAAAAACAAATCGAAAAAAAGTATCGTATGGTCACTAGGAAATGAATTATCTACAGCATGGTCGACAAGTTTATTCACATCCGGCAATACTGCAAACGGTTGATAATTTAGATGGAATTTCCCTGCTATTTTTCCAATCACCTCAGCAATTACAAAAGCAAACATCGCTTGCATAACCATCATTCTACTTTTTCTGGGACCAGTAAACCAATAAGCTAAAATAATTAAAGCAAAAATATATACCATATACTCTGCCAAAAATACGATGGTTGAGTTTAGGAATGAATATTGTTTACCTAAATCATTAATTGCTCGAAAAATATCAATATTGAATTGAGAAAAAGACATTTCAAATCCCTCCTTTTTAGTAAGGTGTTTTACTGATTGCCTTACACCTTCATTACTTGAATAGTTTTGGTTATTGTACTCATCTTAAAATATCAACCTCTTATGAAATCGCTTTCTTCTTTTTTATTTTAATAAAAAAAGACAAAGGAAAACATCGAACTTTCTTACAAACATTCATGCATTCTTACAGTTTTGTCATTTTTCATGTTTACTGAAGAATCTAAAGCGGCGTTTAATCCTGATACTTATTATACTGGTAAGAGCCCTGATACAGCGGTGTATGGTGGTTCAGGAACATTCACATAATCGCACCTGCAATCGATACAATATAAATAATCATTTGTGAAGTTGAGGAGATATTTTCGATAAGACCAATCATAAAATTCATTTTTTCTTACCTCCTTGATAGCTTAGTTATCTAGAGTTTATATGGAGCTAATCGGTAGTTTATCTAAGATATAAGGAGTTTATATGTAGTTAGTTAAAGTCCAATTGTAAAGTTTTGTATCATCAATACTGATGAGGAAATTGTGAAAGCATATTGCGGAGAGAATGCAATTAAACATGTAGCTGGAAATAAAGATGGTTCAGCGGATGAACTTCATACAGTTATTAAAGAGGCTACTAATAAAGTAAGACATAACTCTTATACAATTCCAAAATTAATCGATCTTCATTTAAGGAATACAAATGTATGAATTCTTACCGAGTATGAATTCGAACAGGTATCATTTGCAATATGTCATTAAAATAAAAAAGATCATCACTTGGTTTAGTTAGAAAACTAAGTGTACATAAATACAACGACATGAAAACACTTTGTTCCTAAATCCACTACTTGTATTATTGGTTGCGTGAAACTCCTTCTTGAGAAAGGTTATTATTTCTGAATATTCTGTTGACTGTTATAACATATCCAATTTACAATTTAATTATGGTGTTCTTTCACAATTAAACTACTTAGAATACACTTCATTTATTTGAAAATAATTACAAATAGAGGTGCTCAAATGAAAAATAGAGTAAATCCAGAATTATTACAAGGGTTAGAGATGTTTCCAGATCTCGATTTACGCCCGGAAAACTTGCAATCAATTAGAGAAGGAATAGCTCAAATGAGACCATCTACCGTTGTTGATGACTCCCTTTCGTTAACAGATGAAGTCATTGTTGGACCAGATGCTAATCCTTTACCATTA
Organism: Bacillus sp. EE-W1; assembly: GCF_009760835.1. Classification (NCBI taxonomy): domain Bacteria; kingdom Bacillati; phylum Bacillota; class Bacilli; order Caryophanales; family Bacillaceae; genus Bacillus; species Bacillus sp. EE-W1. The sequence continues at coordinate 311,208 of NZ_WIPE01000063.1, forward strand.
AGAATTTATCGTCCAAAATCAAATCATAAATCTTTACCTGTCTTATTATGGATACATGGTGGTGGTTATATCTTAGGTTCTATAGATGATAACGATGATACTTGTATGAGGTTTGCAAAAGAAGCTAACTGTGTGGTCGTATCTGTAGACTATCGCTTAGCACCTGAACACCCTTACCCAGCACCAATTGAGGATTGTTACTCAGCTTTAAAATGGATTGCTGATAATGCAAAGTCATTAAACATTGATTCGAATCGAATTGGGGTTGCAGGAGTAAGCGCTGGCGGTGGACTAACAGCAGCATTATCATTATTAGCCCGAGATCGAAAATATCCTTCAATTTGTTTACAAATGCCACTATATCCAATGATTGATGACAGAAATGATACACCTTCAGCAAATGAAATTAAAGAGGGATTTATTTGGAACCAAAAGGCAAATGAAGCTGGCTGGAAAATGTATTTAGGAGAAATGTATGGAACGGATCAAATCCCTGCCTATGCAGCACCTTCTCGAGCTGAGGATTATAGTGACTTACCGTATACTTACACATTTGTGGGTCAATTAGATCCATTCCGCAGCGAAACATTAACCTATGTAAGCAAGCTAGCACAAGCTGGTGTTGATGTGGAGTTTCATTTATATCCAAATGCCTATCACTGGTTTGAAGGGTTAAATCCAAATGCCGATGTATCTATTTATGCTGTGAACGAAATAGTACAAGCAATAAAGACTGGTTTCAAACGAGTATCCAAGGTTGAGGCTTAATCCCATTACAAGAGAAACACTTATAAATAGTATATATGTATTTATCATTTAAATATAATAGCCGATTCTAAATAAGAATCGGCTATTAATATGTAAAATCCGCCTAATATATTAAGGTTGAGAAACAGATATAAGATGTTTAGGCGATGTGTTTATTTCCTCTGCTAACGCTTTTATGTTCATCATGATTTGAAGTATTTCTTCTTTTGTGGTTCTTGGGTTGATAGAGCAAAGTCGAATTACTACTTTTTCTTTTAATTTAGTCGTACTTAGCATAGCAAATCCTCTTTGATTAATTTCTTCCACCAATTTTTTGTTTATTTCATGAATTGTATCTGTAGATGTTAGCTCACATGGAATATAACGAAAAGTAACAATTCCTAATTGGGCAGGTGTTACTACTTCCCAATCTTTTTCTTTCCTTAAAAACTCTTCAACTTGTTCAGCTAGCATAATGCCATGATCAATTGCCTCACGAAAAGCTGTAACTCCGAATGCTTTAAAAGAAAGCCATACCTTTAATGCTCTAAATCTACGAGAAAGTTCAATTCCACGCTCCCCAAAATTCACTTTTTCTTCTATATTAGTTTCTGTATCCTTAATATACTCTGGGATCATACGGAATGTTTCACTTAAATATTGGCTATTTCGAATAAGTACACAACCAACATCATAAGGCTGAAAAAGCCATTTATGCGGGTCTAACGTTAAAGAATCGGCACGATGAATTCCACTTAATAACTCCCTTCCTTTTTCACTGAGAATTGCTGCAGCCCCATAAGCCCCATCCACGTGTAGCCATATATCTTCATCACCACATACATCAGCCAATTCATCGAGGGAGTCCACCGCTCCGCAATTCGTTGTCCCTGCATTAGCAATAACACAGAATGGTTTTTTCCCTTTTAATCGATCTTCTTTTATTTGTTTTCTTAAAGTACTAACTGAAATTTTTAAGTCTTCATCTGTCTCAATTCGGCAAATTTGATGCTGTTTAAAACCTAATACTTTAAGTGCTCGATCTACAGAAAAATGAGTTTGGTTAGAAAAATAAACAATCGTATTTTCTATGTCATTATTCAGCTTGACCTGTCTCGCTACAGTAAGTGCAGTCAAATTAGCCATGGAACCACCACTGACAAATAGTCCTTCAGCTGAATCAGGGAATCCTAGCATTGATTTTAACCAGTTAATTGTCGTTAATTCAATTTGTTCGGCACCTGCACCTACTATCCAAGCTGTAGGAAATACATTAAACCCACTTGCTAAAAAATCTGCTAATACACCAACATAATTATTAGGACCTGGCACAAAAGCCATAAAATGAGGATGATCCACATGAGTAATTTGATTAAACACATTGTTATTAAGAAAATGAAGTAATTCCTTTGGATTAGATCCGTTTTCCGGAATCGTTTCAATTAGCTTGTCTCTAAAAATATTACTATCAATCGTTTCTGAAACTGGTTTACTTTTTAAATGATTCATATGATCAACAATCAAGTCAACCGCTTGATATCCTAACTGACGCATCTCTTCGGCTGATAACTGCAAGTTTTTTGTCATTTGATTTACTCCTATTCTATTTAAAAAGGCGAGTTCTTGCTCGCCTTTTTATTTTTTATAATTTGTAATCACCAATTGCTTGTATTGGATTTTGAAGAATCATGTTGATTAATCCATGGATCTGATTTAATATTTCCTGTATTTTCTCTGCTTCATATACCGTTTGATCAAATCCAAACTTTATTGTAAGTTTTTCTTCAGGGAAGCACATAATTCCATACTTTACATGTGGCTCATCAACAACTTCGTAATCCGTGATAGCAAAATGTCTGTTTTCATTTGAAGAAAAGATTGCTGGATTAGTTGGATAGTTTTCAAAAACCCAAAGATGGTCAGTCAACTCAGTTTTTAATTCACTTTGCTTTTGTATATCAACAAATGAATAGTATGCATACTCATTACATTTCAATGTCTCTAGTTGTACCTTTTGCAGAAAATCCACAAAAGATTGCGTTTCTGTCCATGCTAATCGGATAGGCAAAATATTTGTGAACAGACCGAACATATTTTCAATTCCTTCTACTTCGGGAGGTCTGACTGATACTAGATTAGGCAATACTACTTCTCTCGTTCCGTTAAATTTGCCAAGTAATATTCCCCATACAGCTAGTAATGCTGTATTCATAGTTATATTATTTTTAGTTACAAATGTCTGTAACTGATCAGTCAAATCCTTGTCTAATGTTAAATCCATAAAAGTGAAGTTTAACCCTTCACTTTTAGATGGGACTTTCTTTTTAGGAATACTAATTTTCTGATTGTATCCTGATAAATAATCTCGCCAAAAATGACGTGCTTTCTCATGATCTTGTGCCAAAGTCCAATCTATAAATGTTTCAAAAGGTTTTACCATAGGTAACTCCGCCGTAGTTCCCGCATTTGTAGTTTCGTAGAGCTGGAATAATTCGTCTATCAAAATGCTGACGCTCCAACCATCACATAATAGATGATGGGAACTCCAAATTACCTTATACTCGTTATTACCTAGTTGGAATATACAGAGACGGGTCATAAGTTCACCATTTTTAAATCCTTGACTTAAATTTTCATTCATCCACTGATCTAGGAATTCTTGCTGTTCTTGTTTCGTCATCTCAATCAAGTTTTTTATTTCTGAATTTATTTGAACATCATATAGAACAGCTTGCCAAGGTTTTGCTTGTTCATCTTGCACAATTATTGTTCTTAAAGAATCATGACGATCAACTAATTGTTGGAAACACTGAATAAAGAGTTTAATATCCAGCTCCCCCTCAAGTGCCCAAATTGTTTGTTCAAAATATGCATTTGTATCAGGTTCATTCGTAGCATGCTCATAAATAACTTCCTGGAAAGGTGCTAGCGGGTAAATACGTTCTATTTTTATATCCGGCATTTTTTCTTGTATTTTGGTAAGTGTATGTTGATTAAGTTGTTTATCTTTAACATTTAGTAATGTAGCTTTATTATCGTTCATTATATTTACATCATTTGTTTGTGAACTTGAAAACTGGTCTAGCTTTTTAACAAATTGAACCATATCTCTTAATATAGGAAATGAAAATAGATTTTTTGGTTCAAGCTCGAATCCTTGTCGATACAGTCTAACGGACACTTGAATTGCTTTTATCGAATCTCCACCTAAGGCGAAGAAATGATCATTTACTCCAACTTGATCTATTTTGAGTACTTCTTGCCAAATACTAGTTAATATTTTTTCCATTTCAGTTTTTGGGGCAATAAATACTTCATTTTTTTGTTTCTCCGGAGTAGGGAGCGCTTTTCTATCTAATTTCCCGTTTGGAGTCAGGGGTAATTGGTCCAAATAAACAAAATAAGAAGGAATCATATAATCTGGCAAGTGATCTCGCAAATGCTTTCGTAGTTCTGTTGTACTAATATTTTGCTCAGTTACCACATATGCAACTAAAAATTTTATCCCGTTCTCATCTGTTTGATCAATTACGACAGCATGTTCGACTTGTTTATAAGTTAGAAGACAATGAGAGATTTCTTCTAACTCTACTCGATATCCCTGAATTTTCACTTGGTAATCTTGGCGGCCTAAAAATTCAATATATCCCTCAGAATGCATTTTTCCACAATCTCCTGTTTTATATATAAGACCAAAATCAGGATGTGAAACAAACGCTTCATTTGTTTTCTTTTCATCATTTAAATATCCTTTAGCAAGGCCCACTCCCCCAATATATAAATCTCCAATTACACCAACAGGGCACATTTTCTTTTCATAGTTCAACACATAATACGTTTGGTTTGCCAAGGGCATCCCGTATGGAATACTATTCCAATGTGATTCCACCTGTTTGACCGGATAATAAATTGACCAAATCGATGCTTCTGTTGCCCCTCCTAGTGAAACTACTTCTGCAATCGGAAAATGTCTTTTTATTTTTTCTGGTAAAGAAAGCGGAATCCAATCTCCACTATGTAAAACTAAACGTAAAGAAGGATATTCAAAATGAGAACCTACTTGATCCAATGCCAAATCCATGATTGCAGGCACTGTATTCCAAATTGTAATCCCTCTACGTTCGACAGTGCGGATTAATTCTTGCATGTCTCTCGGATCACGAATCATTACTAACATTGCACCTGTGCTTAAAGCTCCGAAAATATCGTATACAGATAGGTCAAAACACATGGAAGAGATACCAATAATACGATCATCTTCATTCACCTCATATTTTTGATTTATGTCTTGAATAGTATTTGTAACCGCTTGGTGAGTAATAATTACTCCTTTTGGTTTTCCTGTACTTCCTGAAGTGTATATGATATAGGCAATATCTTCTGGACCAGCAATAGCGGGCATATCTTCTGTTGTATAAAATGACAAATGATTTTCTTCATAAAGACTAGGTTCTAATAAAAGCTTGCATGAGCTATTTTTTAAAATATATGTTTGGCGATCTAAAGGATGATCGGGATCAATCGGAACATAAGCGGCACCTGATTTTAAAATACCTAACATATTAACAATTGTGTCAACTCGCCTTTTTGCTAAAAGACCCACTTTGTCACCTAGACCAATGTCTTGCTCTTTTAAGAAATGCGCAATTTGATTGGAGCGTTTATGAAGTTCCGAGTATGTTAACCATTCTTGCTCAAATACCACTGCTACTTCATCCGGTGTACGTTTTACTTGGTCTGTAAATAATTGATACAGAGTAGTTAAAGGTATTTTTTCTGTTGTTTCATTGTATTGCTCAATTAAAGTTTGATCCGATTCTTTCATCTGCAAAGATGTTACGTCGCTTTGTTTCACCAATTGTTCCAATAAGTCAACAAATTGGGAAAACATTGCTTCTATTACATCAACATCAAACAACTCTTCAACATAGTTCCAGCTAATTAATAACTCTCCATTTTTTTCAATTACTACATTATCCAAATACACTTGTGGAGTCCGAGCATGAATATGACGAAGAGAACCAAGCTGTTCCCAAGCAAACGCACCCGTACCTGTTAGCATCGAGGTGAAGACAATTGGCATAACTGCTTTTGGCGTCATTTGGTGGTATCGAGTAAAATCTCGAATAAAGTTAACTCCATCGTAATGACGGTGTTCAAGGCCATCCAATAAAGTAGATTGCGTTTCTTTTACTCTAGTAAAGAAAGATTGCTCTGGTTTTACATCAACATCCAACAAAATAAGCGATGTGAAATCTCCCACAATCTGTTCTACTTCTTCATGAACAGGATAACGGTTAAATACAGTCAAATTAATTGCAAATTTACGTTGATTACTCCAATATGCCAACACATCACCATATATTGTACAAAGCAGAGCGGAAGGAGTTACTTCTTTCTCTTGTGCTAACTTTCGTAGCTTTGTCCACTTTTCATTGTCCAGGATCTTAGTAAGTGATTGGAATTTAGGAGTAGCAATCTCTGCCGGATCCTTTTTTAACAGCAAAGAAGGTGCAAATGGAAAGTCAGGAAGCTTACTTGTCCAATAATCTTTTGCTGTTTTATATTCTTCACTTTGTTCCATTTCATCATAGATAAACATGTAATCTTGAAAATCAAAAGATAGAGATTCTAATTTTTGATTTGGTTTATAATAATAATGCAACAAATCCTGTCCAACTATGTTCATGCTTGCTCCGTCCATTAATAAAGCATCGTATCGAAAACATAATAAATACGTGTCTTCTTTTAAAAGAAAGGCTTTTAATTCAAACAAAGGCCATTTCCCCAAAGGGAATACATGGTTAGTCATTCGAGAACGTTCTTCTTGTAAGCGAGCATTTTGATTCCTATCATCTAAATCTATGAGACTAACTATTTCAATCTCGTAATCAGGAACGCTTTGTAGTATTTGCTGTCCTCCCTCTGGTAAAATTACAGCTCGCAACATTGGATGACGATGAATTACCTTTTGAAAACTTTTTGAAAGACGATTAATATCCAATTTTGTTTCATATTCAAAATATGTTTGAGGTGAAATACCGCTTAATTCAAACTGTGAATTCCTCCCTAACATGTACGCTGTCTGAACCTCTGTTAATGGAAATGACTTAGACAAATCTTTAACATGAGTTGGTCTATTTTCAAAGTTTTTCTCTTTATGATCTACCTCTACACAAGAACTAAGTTGAGCAATCGTAGGATGCTTAAAAAAATCTGTTGTACTTATTTTTAAGCAGTCTTTTCTTAATAAATTAATTACCTGAAGTGCTTTAATCGATTCTCCTTTTAAAGCAAAAAAATTATCATGAATACCGATTCCCTCAGTCTCCATAACTTTTTCCCATGCATGCACCAATTTTTGTTCAATTTCATTGCGCGGGGCAACGTATGGAATTGATACATAATCCGTTTGTGTTATATCTAATAACCTTTTCCTATCTACTTTCCCATTTGGATTCAACGGAATCTCTTCCACCTGAATCATTTTTTCAGGAATCATAAACTCAGGTAATTTATCACTTAAATATTTTCTGATTTCATCAAAAGAGACCTTATTATCGGATACATAGTACGCAGCTAATAATTTCCTATTTCCATATACTTGATCAACAACGATAGCTTGCTTTATTTCTGGATATTCCCTTAACTGGCTTTCGATTTCTCTTAATTCAATCCGATATCCCCGAATTTTTACTTGATGATCCATTCGACCTAGATATTCAAGATCTCCATTAGGCAACCAACGAACGAGATCACCCGTATGATACATCATTTCTCCTGCAGTAAAAGGACTCGGTACAAATTTTTCATCTGTCAGTTTAGATTTCCCAAGATACCCTCGTGCTACCGCCACGCCACCAATACAGAGTTCACCCGGAATTCCAAATGGTTTTAATTGACCATACTTATTCAATATATAGGAATGATAATTCGGATTGGGACTTCCAATCGTAACTTCTTTGGCGGAGCTCAAATCCTTTACTGTTGCACAAATGGTTGTTTCTGTAGGACCATAAATATTTAAAATTGTCGCTTCACTGATGCATCGAATTTTTTCAACCAAATCAATGGAAAATGCTTCTCCTGCTAACAAAATAGATTTTAAATCTTTCAGAAAATTTACCCCTTCTGGATCACTTAAAATCACTTCCATTCGCGATGGCGTTGATTCCCATAAATCCACCTTATGTACTTTGACCAAATGAGCCAATTCTTTCGTTGCAAACTGGTCCTCTGTAGCAATGACTACTTTCGAGCCTTGTGTTAAAGGAAGACATATTTCTAACAAGGAAATATCAAAAGAAACACTAGCAAGAAACAAGAATGATTGATTATCTTTTACTTTTTCTCTCATTGCACTTAAAAAATGAACAAGAGATTTCTGTTCCACCATTACTCCTTTTGGATTTCCTGTTGATCCTGATGTGTAAATGACATAAGCCAAATCATTAGGATCGCCTTCCCGAATTAAATTACTTTCTTCACCTTGGAAGAGATGTTCCTCATCAAGATACAGCACTTCACCAGCAAATTGCGGTAACTCTACTTCCGTTCGCTTGCTCAATAAACATTTTGCTTGACTATCTTGTAACATATATTCAATTCGTTCATTTGGATAGTTAGGATCGATTGGTAAATATGCTGCACCTGCTTTAAAAATTCCCATCATGCCAATGATCATTTCTAATGACCGGTCTACCATAACCCCAATAATACTTTCCTTGGATACACCTTTACTTTGAAGAATAGAAGCCAATTGATTTGCTTTCTGATTCAATTCTTTATATGTTAAATATTGATCATTACAAACAACAGCGATTTGATCTGGGGTTTTTAACACTTGTTCTTCAAACAAATCTTGAAATGTTAGAGACAAGTCTATGCTTGTCTGACTGTTATTCCATCCTTCTAACAACTCTTTCTCTTCTTCTGCAATAATACAAATATCTTTCACTGCCAAATTCGGATTTTTTAATACTTGCTTTAAAATATAAAGATACGAATTTGCAAACTGTTGCAAAGAAGAAAACGAATGAGATTTGAAAGAAATTTGAAATTCAAATTCATTATGTATTTCATTCCATTTTCTTTGTATCCAAACCGCTAAATTATTCTCTGCATATTCTTCTATCGAATTTTTATTATGTAACCCTTCCATCCCAATAACAATTTGAAAAGGAGTTAAAGGATGTTCCACTAATAATTCTGAGAGTGGATACCCCTGATTGTCATACCCGAATAAAGTCGTTTCTTCAATCTGATTCACTACTTGTTTAAAGCTATGATGCGGATGGATTTCACTTCCTAAAGGAATCCATTTATTAAGATTCTCGCTTTGTTCAAGATTTTTTTCGATTACAGGAATACCAATAGTAATTTTTCCTTGATCTGTATAGTGTGCCAAACAAATTCTTAACGCGGTCTGTAACCAGCTAAATAATAATAAATCTTGAGACTTACTTTCTTTTTGTATACTTTTACTCAACTCTACATTCATTATGATTTGAACGTGCTCACAAGGATTTTCTTTATTTAGTTGGTAATCACTATTAAATACAGAAAAATCAAGTACCTCGGAAGATAATTGCTCCTTCCAAAACGCTTCTACCCCTTTATTTACATGAATAGAACTTCGATCTTTAATGTGCATGTTTATCTTTATCCCCCTAATATTCATTTCTTCTATTCGTTAATTTTCAGGCCAACTTCAAGCCCATGCAGAAATACTTGATGGTTATCCAAACATAAAAATTGCTGAATCTCTTCAAATTTCATATGACCAACTGAACAAACGCCTAAATTTAATGTCTCAGCAACCATATTTAAGGTAGCAGTGATAATGCCTGACTCAATACAAGCAAATAAATATCCATCTGAACCGTATTTAGGGATGGAAGCGTTCGCATTATAAACCAAATAAACTGAGAAAGCAGATTGAGTAAATAATTCCTGGTTAATTAACTCATGATCACTTTTGATTACTTGATCAATGTTGTTTACAATCACAAGACTATTTTTTGATGGGTTATAATAATAAAACCCAGCTTTCATACCTTCTATACGTTTTGGTTTTATATAAACAAAGATATCAATGGGATATAGCCCGCCTGCACTTGCGTAATGATAGTATATTTTTTCTTCCCTAACCTGTTTTAGAGTTGATATGAATTGGGAAAATTCTAAAAAACTAATATGTTTTTCCATATCAAATTGACGACAAGACCTACGTTCCTTGATTATAGTAGGTAACTCATCTGTTGTTTCAAGTTGAATTTCAGTTGACCGTGCAGCAACGTGCGTGCGATTTAATTGTTCATTCATATACTTATCTAACTCTTCTTTAGAAAAGCGAATCTGGTCGCTATATGGATTTGTAAAAATCTTTTCTTGTGTAGAAAATACTTCTCTTGGGTGTAATATGTTACTTACTAACACACGATTTTTTATCATAAGCTCTATTGTTTTTTGTGTCTCTTCTATATTTCCTAACGAAAAGCGCTCTACTAGTTCACTAATTTTTACACCTTTTTGAGCCATAAAATAAAACTCAGGAAACCACTCAGACAGAATGCCTGTAAATCTCATTTCCCCTATCAAAACTTCATTATGCAACTTCTCCCAATGTTTAATAGGAGACCAGTAATAAATTTTCTCGTTCATATAACCCTCCATAAACGTTTAACTTATTTTTGAAATGCAATTTTCAAATCTACAAAAAATATTTTTTAGATTCTGATCCTTGTCTCATAGTGATTATAAATACATGCACTTCAACGAAACTTGAAAATAATGAAATAACTTTTTCTTCATTAATTTTTTTTATTTCATCATAAAAAGTGTTTTTTTATTAGATATTTCACATCCTTTCCCATAGTAATCCTATAAGGTATAAACCATTTAGAACATTGAGAATACTCATGCATTTCCAATGTGAAATTATTGTAATGGATTGGAGAGCGGTTGAATATAGTTATTAAATCAAATAATGTTGAGAAAGTTTTATTTATTATATCGATAAAATTTTCTGATGCGATTTATTACAAATAGATTAGGAATAGAGTTTTAAATTTTTCTTTAGAAGTTAGTGTAAAAATATAACATACTATTACATACAAGTGAGTCACTTACATATCGTATTTAAAATAGAGAAAAGACACCATTCAAGGTGTCTTTTCTCTATTTTAATTCGATATACTTTTTACGCCTTTGCTATCTTTAAACGATTTGTAGGAATTAATACAACTCGAACCTCTAGTCCGTTATATGTTCGAATATGTAATAAAAATTATATAAATTAAGAATGTATTTCAGATAATTTTATAAATAAACGCAAAGACATCTTCTTCCCCCACTGTTACAATAACAATAATCTCTTGTCTATTTCTTTTATTAAATTGTAATATAATTACAGTATGTGAAATTATATTACATTAACTTTAAAAGCGAAGTGAAAACAACCTTCACCTCGCTTTTTGCATTTATAATCCGTATCTAAATTACTCAATTCTATATATACTTCCACATTATTTGCTTTTATTTAATTGGTTTCTCCGTTTTTAAAACTAATGAACTTAATGCAGGAACTTTAATTTTATTATCATGAACAACGTAAAGTGTTTTACTGCCCGCCTGTTTACCGTCTACTAGTACTTTCCAAGGACCTTTCGATGGAAGCGTTATGTCAACGGTTTCTCTATTTGCATTATGAGCCACCATAAAGTATTCGTTTTTCTTACCATTTCCCTCTATTGAATAAGCCACAACATTTTTGGGAGTATCAATAAAAGAGACCTGTTTTTTAATTTGTTCTGCAGATGTCATTCGAAAAGCTGAGTACTTTTTGCGTAAATCTATTAAGCCCTTCATATATTCTACCTCATTATTAAATGCTGCACGGCGTAACCAGTCCATTTGGTTAATTGAATCAGGAGATTTGTAACTGTTATGATCACCATATTTCGTGCGCATAAACTCTTGTCCTGCATGTAAGAATGGAATGCCTTGTGATGTTAATAATATTGAAGAAGACAATTTGTGCATTTGTTTTCGCACTTCTTCACTGTCACCTGGATTAGTTAACTCAAGTTTGTCCCATAATGTATGATTATCATGCGCTTCCACATAAGTTAGCACCTGCTCCGGATCTTTATACGTAGACGAATTTGTATCGTAGTCAATGCCTGCTGTAATCCCTTTTTTAATACGGTCTTCCATGTTTTCCTTCCCATTTACAAAGCCATTTTCTTTCTCCTCAAATACACTACCTTTCAATCCATCTCGTATATTATCGTTAAAATGAGCAATCCCTTTCATTTTCTCTGCATTTTTTTGATTTGCTTTCAATTCAGCAGCAAGAGGTGTATTTAAATCCCAACCTTCTCCATGCAGTATAATAGAAGGGTCAATTTGATTAACAGCTTTACGTATTTCATTCATTGTTTCATAATCATGAATACCCATTAAATCAAAACGGAATCCGTCTAAATTGTATTCTTTTGCCCAATATGTGACGGAGTCAACCATAAATTTCCTCATCATTTTCCGTTCTGAAGCTGTATCATTTCCTACTCCGGTTCCATTTGCAAATGTTCCGTCTTCATTGTAACGATAATAATAACCTGGAACTAACTTATGAAAATTAGATTCCGCAGCGTTATACATATGGTTATATACTACATCCATTACTACACGAAGATTATTATCATGCAGTGTTTGAATCATTTGCTTTAATTCGGTTATTCGAACAGTTGGTTCATATGGATTTGTAGAATAGGATCCTTCTGGAACGTTGAAGTTTTTCGGGTCATATCCCCAGTTATATTGTGGTTCGTTTAAATTCTCTTCATTTACTGAAGCATAATCAAATATCGGTAAAAGCTGTACGTGCGTAACACCAAGATCTTTCATATGATCAAGTCCTGTTTTCACATCTTTAGGCCCTCTTGTTCCTTTTTCAGTTACACCTAAATATTTTCCTTTATGTTTTATACCACTTTCGGGCTGAATAGAAAGATCACGTACATGCAATTCATAAATAATTGCATCTTCCGGATTTTTAAATTTTGGCTTTTTATTCATTTTCCATTTTTTAGGATTTGTTTCTTCTAAATCGACAACTGCACCTTTATCTCCATTTACAGAAGCAGCACGCGCATACGGATCAACTGCTTCTGTCCACTTATCCCCAATTTTCACCTTATACGTATAAAAGAGGCCTTTTTGGTTCCCTGTAAGTTCTGCTTTCCAAGTGCCTTTTTCACTTTGTTGCATGTTTATTTCAGTACCTATTTTATCGTTCCATTTTTTATATGTAACTAATTTCGCTTCACTCGCAGTAGGAGCCCATACACGGAACTTTGTATGTTGTGGTGTATATATATTACCTAAATCGTTACCACCATAATAAAATGAATGATCAAACTCCGCACTACGAATGACTTTACCGATTTCGGTATACGTATCAGCTACGTTTTCGATTTTAACTTTGTATGATTGTTTTAAATCAATTTTCTGCTCCGTAATTATTTTAAACTTATTCGTAACATTCCCACTGTTTCTATCATAAGGACTAATATCCTTAATTCTAATGCCTTCAATTTCAATTTTCCGTTCCTTAATATGAAACGGCACATTAGTCGTTACAGTAATTTCATTGAAACTATCAATAGTTGCTTTTTGAATTGATAGATCCGAAGAAGGCTTAGAAGTATATACTTTATCATCACCAGAAAGAATCCATACTTCAGCACGACCGTCCTTTATATTTTCAATCCAACGATCGCCACCATCTTTTTCCCAATCATTTGTACGAATGATAAATCCTACACGATCATAGTCACCATCTAAATTAATTTTAGCGTACTTTCCAAATTCATCTTCACCAGTAAATTCATATGATTTACCATTCGCATTTTCTCCCCATAACCAAAGGTTCCAATCCTTTGTATTTCCAGACTGTTCTTTGTAATGAATGATAACTTCAGTTGTTTTCGAATTTGAAACTGCTTTTACACTTTGAAAAGAGAAAACAGATGATAACATAACGATTATAGTAAGTAATAAAACTGATTTGTTAATTAATCTTTTTATCATTTGCACCACATACACCCTTTCTTTAAATAGTACGTACAATTTATTATGCTCGTACTAAATTACACTACTTAAATTAATCTAGAACTCTCTTTTACTTCACCCCCATATTGGCTATTTTCACATATGTATTTCAATGATCTTTTAATACGAAAACGTTTGCATTAATGTTTAAAAAAATAGATTTATTTATGTCTGCATATATTTGTAAATACTAAAAGATCAAGGAAATCATTTTAAAGCAATCGTTTGTTATCGCTTTCATTCTATAGCACTTTCTATTAAGAGGTCAATATATTATTAATTTTCTGTTTTTATATACTTTAAACCTTATATATGTGTCGTAACTTCATAAAGATATACAACTTAATTATTGCTTAGTAAGTGTATTTTCAATCATACATTGCTGTATAAAAAAACAGCTACCATCTTTAAAATGACAGTAGCTGTTTTTCATAACGTAATAATATATGAATGGAAACTATATTTCTAACTTACTTAATTTTTGCTGCATCAAATGCCTTTTGAACTGCTTGAACTTCAGCAGTATTTGCTCCATATTTATTCGTTGCCACTCGAATACATGCTGATCTCAATTCTTTGAAATTAGAAGTCATATTTAACTCATCTGTATTTGCATAATAGAAGATATCAAACATTTTATCTTCACCAATTCCTTTAACAGTTACTCCGTTATGAGTTCCACCTTTTGCAATGAGATACGCAACTTTATTAATAATGCTTGAATTAAAATGAACGCCACCTTGATCCCATCCGTTAAAATCGTTAAATTCACTGTAATCATCTGGATAAGGTACTCCAAGTGAAGATGGAACAGAAGCCGGGTTTTCCATATCACGGAAAACAGATCCAGTTTGTTCTCCCATCGTCCAGTTAAAGCTTCCATTATTTACGTATTTCTCAATAGATGTTCCCATAATATCAGATAGTGCCTCATTAATCGCACCAGATTCACCGTAATATTCAAGATTAGATTCGCTAGAAGTAACAGCATGTGTAAATTCATGGCCAGCTACGTCATATGCCTTGACGATAGGATCTCCATATACAAGCATACTTCCATTATTCGCACTTAATGCATTCTGCCAATTTTTCGGATCATTCGTATCTCCAGAATCCCAAGCGTGTACAACTGAAACTACCTTTTGTCCCTTATTATCAAAGCTATTACGCTTGTATTTATCTTTATAAAAATCAAATACTTTTGTTGCTAAGTAATGAGCACTTACTGCTTTTGGATCGTTAAATGTTGTCGAAGTACTAGTTGCTAATGTACCAGGATAATAGCTTTCTTCTTTAGTAATGTCTCTATAATTCACATCATATGTTTCGATTCCTTGCCCTCTTGTATAATCAGCAAGAGCATATTTGCCATTACTTTGTTGAGAGATTCCAAATGTACGTGATATACCTAAATCATCTTTTCCTGTTCCAGTTAATGATGTAAGATTGCTTTTTTTACTTTTCTTTAATGCTCCAACTAGTTTTTCACTTGCTTTTAAGTTAGATTCTTGTACCATATTTTTTAACATATCACCATTTTGTGCATTTACTAAATAAGTTCCGGAAACATATTTTGGTGTTGCAGCTTCAAATGTAACTTGGTATGCATTGCTAGCTTGTCCATTATTTTCATCAACAAAAATAACTTCTTTAACTTCAGGCTCAGAAATAAAATTG
>NZ_WIPE01000063.1:326757-396434 GCF_009760835.1 Bacillus sp. EE-W1
GTACTTCGTATAAATATATTGTTTTGCTTCATCTTTTGATAGATTAATAGTTTTTTTCAATTCTTCTTGTTTTAAATTTTGCGCACTATCGCCTGAAATACTTTTAATAACACCGTTATTATCTACGTGTGCAGTTAATTGATGGCCGTATACTTCTTTTCCTTCGTATGTTTGCTGTATACGTACAAGTGTAGTCCCATCATATGAACCACGTTTTTGAAGAACTTTATAATCTACTCCTGTTTCTCCATTGACTTGCTTTGGAGAAAGAGCTTGTTCTGTTTTCTCCTTAAGAGCATCTTTTACTACATTCTCTGGTGCCTTTTGTGACGGTTGTGTAAGTTCACCCGAACGGAACGATTCTTCCTGAATTTGAACTTGAAGTTGATCTGTTTCCTCTGCATAACCTACTCCGTATGGTGCAACAGCTGTTAAAGCTAAACCTGTTGTTAATGCTACCTTAGTTAATGTCTTTTTGTTTTTCATTTTGTTCACCTCGTATAATTTTTGAAATAGAAAGCTTGTACAAAGTATACTTCCTGTTTCTGTCGAAAAAAAGGGAAAATACACAATTTATGTAACATTATGCAAAATTACATATATGTGGTCGATGATATAAATAAAGAACGACACATATATGTATATTAATTTCAATAAAAAAGAGCTCTTTTAGGCGCTCATCCAATTGGTTAGTTGTTAATTATCTATATTCATTCTAATCAAAGTGCCCTTACATCTAAATAACACCATAAAAACCCACTCTTTACTATTTTAAGAGTAGGTTTAATGCTATTAAAATAAAAATTGTTATAGGACATCTTATAATTTATATTACTTATTTAAACTTATATTTCGGACATGAAGTTGATTTAGGATAAAGATGGATCAAATGAATACTAATGACCTTGATAAACAAGAAAAAGAAAGTGCGTGTTTTGTTTTATGATGTATATAGTATATAAATGCTGTAGTGAAGCAGCGCATCTACAATTTAGATTTTTTAATATAATGTTGTTATGTATGTCTATAGCTGCAAAGATGGATTGTAACGTTATGAGATAGCTGAAGTCTCATATGAGTTTCAGGCTTTTTTATTTTGTCAAAAATATCTTTAATTTGTCTCCCATTTAAATATAGTAAAGGACACATCTATTGCATGTTATTAGCTCAAGGTATGTTCTTTTAAAGCATATTATAAATATGCATAGTAAGAAATAAAACCATAATTATTCAAATAAAAAATCCCCCGGATTTGTTTAATGATCCAGGGGACTTTTTATTGTTGATTCTTTATATTTCCATACCGATCACAGACTTTTTTAGGATAATGGTATGTCCAAGTTTAATAGTTCTTTGCACGAGAGCTATCTATTTTATATTTATTTAATTATCCTACTAAGTTTTTTGTAAAATTCACCTTTTCTTTTTACATGATTAAACTGATTTGGATTAATATTAACTTTTTGTGAGAGTGCTACAATCTCTTCTTTTGTAATTGAATCTTTAGTATTTATAGATGCTATATTTGTATATTTTCCATCTTCTGTTTTTGGAATTTCTAAAATCCCTTTATTCACAAGATCCACTACAGCCTTGTGCTCTGAAGAATGTGTATTCACCCCAGTAATTTTCCAATTATGCATAACTTTTGGTGTGTATATACCATTCTTTACCTCTTTTAAATATGTAATAGCAAGGTTACGAATGGTGCCACCAGTTTCCCCAAATGCATTCTCTTGTTTAGATGACCATATTTGTTCAAACTTACGCCCCTCTAAAGCTCCACCTTTCGCCTGAAGAGCCTCCATTCTATAAGCATTCATTCCCAGCGTCATAACATCTTTCGTTTTGATTGGTTTATTTGTACGAATAGAGCGTAAATTTGTAATTCTACTTCCATAGGGTTTTGTTAAGTCAATTTCGTATTTTACGCCTCCAAAGAAATCGTTCGTACTGTATTTAGAAGCACGACGGGTTTTATCAAAGCTAACTGTTACATCTCCGGCACGAGATGAATTAAAGTACCCTGCCGCCCATTCCATATAGTCTTTTAAGTCTTTCCCAGTTACCTTATATACTGTAATTTCTCCCAAAGCATATTGATAGTTATACGCAATATCTTTCTTCTTTATAGGACCTATATCCAAACGTGCATAGTCATTATCAATTTGATGGGCTACTACATCCGCTTTGCTGTAATGGAGCATGACTTCATGAAAGAAATCTGATAAAGGTGTCTCTTGAATCTGCACACTTGGAATACTCTTTATTTCATTTTCAGGAACAAGGTTTCTACCCTTTAATTGAGCGACAACAACATTTGCATCTCCTCTCGCATACTCGTGAAAAGGTGTCAATGTGTCTTCAAGTGTAGGATCAGATACTATTGTTGTTCCATCAATATTTTTTACAGGTATAGCTGTAGCAGTTTTATCTTTTAAAACCAGCTTTCCATCTTGCTTTGTAAAAGTAAGGTCAATACGTGAGATATGTGTTCCATATTTATCTGGTTCTGTAATAATAACGCCATTTACAACTTCTTTTTTAACAAGTTTATGCATATGAGCTGCAAAAATAGCACTTAGTTCCGGACAAGCATTCGCAATATCTTGAACACCAGTACCAGGGATTCCATTCTCATTTTCTAGTCCCATATGCATAACGCCTACCATTACATCTACTTTACCTTCTAATTCTTTAATTGCCTTTTTTGTCTCTTCTACTGGATTTTTCACAACTAAACCATCCAAATGATCTGTCCCTTTTTCAAAATCACTAATCATTGGTGTATTCATACCAATAATCCCGACTTTAATTCCACCTTTTTCAACAATCGTATATGCAGGCAGAAAACGCTCTCCATTTTCCTTATAAATATTTCCTGCTAGTGTCTTGCCCTTATATTGCTCACTAACTTTTTTCAATGTATCTAATCCAAAGTTAAATTCATGATTTCCAAATGCCCAGGCGTCATATTCCATTGCATTCATCGCTACCATCATTGGCGATTGTGGCTGATCATTGAATAACTCTACTGAATTTCCTTGAATTGTATCCCCAGCATCTACTAATATGGTATTGGGATTTTCTTGACGCACCTTCTTTATAACCGTATAAAGCTGCGTTAAACTTCCACTCGTATTTGCACCATCAAGCGCATAATCCCAAGGCATAAATCTACCATGAATATCGGCAGTACCTAACAGTGTAATATTAATATCAGATTCCTCAGCTTTTGAGATAGATGGTTTGACTGTTACTGCTGTTCCAAGAAGTATAAAAATAACAAAATAACATAAATAGTTCTTCCATTTCATTTTTTGCATAATAACAATATTTCTCCCCTTTTTGTACTTTCATAAAGTTGCTTGAACTTTAAAAATGTAACTTATTATTCGGAAAACTTCAACTACAAAAGAAAATTTTGGAGGTGGTTCTGCTGTGAAAATATAGAGAATAAAATGCATATACCCCCTAGCAGAATAGTATTTACTTCTTACTCCAACGTGTGAAGAGCGCTAAACCAACGGTAGATGTATATGTACTGTCAAAATTATGGACATATAACTCATTTCCGGAAATCATTATAACTTAAAGATATAGTGTGTAATGCTGATTACATTTTCGGATTTCATTGCTAATTTATTTCCTTCTAAATGAAAATGCTGAGATCACTTCCAAAAATAATAACCCCGTTCTTCATTTAAGACGGGGTTCCACTTATACAACAATTCGGATTCAGTTTTTTTTCGAATATTCGTTTCCTATTCAAGAGTAAGATCTGCTAGTTTCGTATTTTCTTCTGCTTATCAGGACTTATATTTTATCACTCGAACCCTTGATGCTTTCCTAAATCGCTCAATAAATAGATAATAATTTTTACTTTTCAACTTCACAAAGCAATTTTACCTCTTTGATTTGTTCTATATGACGTTGTTCATGCAAATAGATTAATTCTATCCACTGATCAAGAAGTAATTCTCCAAGAGCTGGATGCATCACTGATTTTTTTGCCAATTTAGATTCATCTTCTATTGTACTCAGAAAACGCATCAATGCTTTTCTAGAGTCGTTTAACAAATCAACCATTTGCAGCACTTCAAATGGTTCTATACTTGGTTCAATCATTTCTGGTGCTATAAATTTTATTGATCTATCTAATACAATAGTATGAATTTCTTTACGCTCATTTTGGAAACTATCCATCTTTTTTAATCCTGACAAAATAACCGTTATAACTCTCTCATCTAATAAAACTAAGTGATGACAAACTTGTGCTATACTCCATTTATCCTTATCTGGTTTTCTATTAAATTGAGTATCACTTAACAAAGTAATTTCCTCAAATAATTGATTTCTCGTTTCATAAAATTTGTCCTTTACAAATGTATTCATGTGAATTCTCCTTTCATTAGAACCTATATACTTAGATTCCTGCGTTAGAAATATTCTCTATAGAAGAAAGATTTTCCTTCACTACTGTTTCTCTAATTCACGACTAAATATATGAGTTTTCTCAACATCCTTGAAGATTTCCTTGAGGTTATCATGTGCTGCAGCTACACCATAATACTTTCCACCGAATCCTTTCAATACAACTACATAAAACGTTCCTAATTATCAATCTAGCATTAAATAAATGTAAAAAATGCCCCTATTCATTCATTTTTCATGCGTATGTATGTACATTTGTTAATTTATTCGATATATTATGTGTATTGAATGATTACGAAAAGCTTATTGGTCGCTAAAAAACACCTTATATTTTTATATCCGAGAAAACTACAAAGTGTATAAAATTCCATTTGTCAAATGAATTTAATGCGGAAGGAGGTTTGTGGTTACTTCATCGGGATATAACCATCAGTTTTGAACTGATAAAAATATAGGAGGCGACATAATGTTTCGTACGATTTCAAATTTCATGAGAGTAGCTGAGATAAGAAACAAAATTCTTTTTACACTAGCGATGCTAATTGTTTTTCGAATTGGCACGTTTATTCCAGTTCCTCATACTAACGCAGAGGTATTAAAAGTACAAGATCAAGCTAACGTTTTAGGTATGCTAAACGTATTTGGCGGAGGAGCACTGCAACACTTCTCAATCTTTGCTGTAGGTATTACACCATATATTACAGCTTCCATCATAGTACAATTACTACAAATGGACGTTATACCTAAATTTTCGGAATGGGCAAAGCAAGGAGAAATGGGCCGAAAGAAATCAGCTCAATTCACTCGATACTTTACAATCATTCTCGCATTCATACAAGCCATTGGGATGTCTTATGGTTTTAATAATATAGCAGGTGGACAATTAATTACAGATCAAAGCTGGACTACATACTTATTTATTGCGACAGTTTTAACTGCAGGTACTGCATTTTTACTTTGGTTAGGTGAACAAATTACCGCTAATGGCGTTGGTAACGGTATTTCGATGATTATCTTCGCAGGACTTGTTGCGGCGATTCCAAATGTTGCGAATCAAATTTATTTGCAACAATTTCAAAATGCAGGCGATCAATTATTCATGCACATTATAAAGATGATCTTAATTGGTCTCGTAATTTTAGCGATAGTTGTTGGTGTTATTTACATTCAACAAGCTGTGCGTAAAATACCGATTCAATATGCAAAAGCTGTTTCAGGAAACAATCAATATCAAGGAGCAAAAAACACTCATTTACCTCTTAAAGTAAATAGTGCTGGTGTAATTCCAGTTATCTTTGCTTCCGCATTTTTAATGACGCCGCGTACAATTGCGCAGCTCTTCCCAGATTCAAGCGTATCACAATGGTTAGTTGCAAATCTTGATTTCGCACATCCACTTGGAATGACGCTTTATGTCGGTCTGATCGTTGCTTTCACATACTTCTACGCATTTATTCAAGTAAACCCTGAACAAATGGCTGAGAATTTGAAAAAGCAAAATGGCTATGTGCCTGGTATTCGTCCTGGTAAATCAACAGAACAATATGTAACGAAAATTTTATACCGTTTAACATTTATCGGTGCAATTTTCTTAGGTGCCATTTCAATTTTACCGCTCGTATTCACAAAAATTGCTACATTACCACCTTCTGCACAAATTGGTGGTACAAGCTTACTTATCATCGTCGGTGTAGCACTTGAAACAATGAAGACGTTAGAAAGTCAGCTTGTGAAACGTCATTATAAAGGGTTTATAAAAAAAGTAAATTAAGTAAAAAACACAGTTGGTTATTTTTCCAACTGTGTTTTTAATTCTACTACATTTCCTTCTCAAATAATTTCCCTTGTTTGAAATAGCTCCGAAGTGTGGATCGATTAGCTAAAAATACACCAACCAAAATAAAACAAGCACCTATTCCCATTGTAGGGTTTAAAGGTTCTCCTAATATGATATATCCTACAATAATAGCAATTAACGGTGATACATATAACCACGTTGACGGGAATACAGGATTTGTTTTTGATAAGAGCCAATAATATAATCCGTGCCCACCAATTGAGCCGATAAAGATAAGATATAAAATAGGCCACTGTACACTCCATGAAGCTAATACAGATACATTCGGTTGTTCTACTATGACGGATGCGATTAGTAATAATACCCCTCCGTAAAACATTTGAATACCATTAATGAGAAATGGTGATACACTTTGTAAATCCGAAAGTATTTCTTTTGAGCGAATAGAGCCTATTCCGTAAAATAACTCTCCTATTATTAAAACAAAACAAGCGATACTCCATATGAGACTTACTTCTTGGTGCGTTCCTGGTAAAGAAACAAAAACAACACCTATTAGTGCGATAATTAAAGCAAAAAGTTGCTCTTTTTGTAATTTTTCCTTATGTCTCTTTGCCTGTAATAATAAAATCATCATCGGCCCCGTAGCAGAAAGTACAGCAGCTAACCCTGAAGAAATATATTGTTCCGCCCAGTACAATGTAGCAAATGTCATAAACGTTAAGCAAAAACCAGCATATATAATACGTTTTGAAAATACATGTGGCATAATTTCCTTTCGCTTTAACTTAAATATAATCATCAGAATGACGCCTGCTAAAAAGAAACGAATTCCTGCTGAAAATAATGGGGGCGCTCCTGCTTCAATTCCGATTTTTATCGTTAAAAATGTTGTTCCGAAAATAATACATACTAAAATATAATTGAAAATGACCATTTTTCTTCCTCCTTTTTACTCTTAACATGAGTATAGAAGGTATGGTGTATAACAGTGTATCTATGTATATAACAGTTACTTAAAATTGTAGTTGATTCTCTTTATATTTTTCGCTTTAATAAAATAAAAACGAAAAAGGTGAAACCATGAAGATTGTCCTTCGTAAAGAATCCAACATACCGTATTACCAACAAATATATATGCAAATCGTTGAAAGAGTACAAAGTGGCATGCTTGCACATGGTGACCTCCTTCCATCTTTACGCTCTATGGCCGAAGATTTGCAGATTAGCCTATTAACTGTTCGTAAAGCATACAAGCAATTAGAAAAGAAAGAATATATACGCATTGAGCAAGGAAAAGGTGCTTATATACATAAACATGTAAAGAAAGATTTCAAACCAATTCCGTACAAATGGCAACAAACGAAAACGATTAATGTTATGAGATCTCAATATGCAATGAATCAGCACCGAAAATATTACGATTTTTCACAAGCGATTTTGTATCCTCGTTTATTGCCAAATCCATTCTTAGCAGACGAAATGCATAAAATACTTCATAAAGACCAGATGATCCTAGCAACTTATGGGCCAGTACAGGGTGATTATGAACTGCGAGTTGAAATAGCAAATTACTTAAGTGAACACCAGAATTTAGTGACCGATCCATCTAAATTATTAATTACAAGCGGAGCACAACAAGGAATTGATTTAATTGCTCAAACATTATTAAAACCTGGTGATATTGTATTAGTGGAAAGTCCTTGTTACAGTGCTGCGCTTGATATTTTCATCAATAAAGGTGCTAAAATTATACCAGTTTCTCTTGATAATCATGGAGTTCGCTCCGACTTAATCGATGATATTTGTCAAAGTAAAAATCCCGTATTATTGTATACGAATCCAACTTTCCAGAACCCGACAGGTACAGTAATGAGTAATGAACGGCGAATGGAACTTATAGAACTAGCAGAGCTATATGAGTTTTTTATAATTGAAGATGATTCTTTCGGGGAAATATATTTTGAGGGTGCTACTATTTCCTCTCCTATCAAAAATTTTGATACGAATGGTCATGTAATATATATAAAAGGATTTAGTAAAACGTTAGCACCAGGATTGCGTATCGCATCTCTTATTGCCGATGGGCCTATTTTTGAATGGTTGTATGCTGTAAAAGGTTCAATGGATATCGGTAGTCCTTTATTAACGCAAAAAGCACTCCTTCCTTTTTTACGTGCAGAACGTATGAAAAATCATTTAGAAAAATTACGTACGGCTTTACAAATTAGACGTGATATAACGATTGATATGTTATCACCACTTAAAGAATTACGATTTGAAATACCAAATGGTGGCTTTAATTTATGGATTACACTTCCTGATTCGATAGATCCCTTTACCTTATTACAAAAAGCAAATGAAGTAGATGTCTCTTTTTTACCAGGAACAGCTTGTCTATTAAATACAGATATAAGTAATAACCAATTACGGATTAGCTACTCGATGTTAAATGAAAAAGATATGTTGATTGGTTTAGAGAAATTACATGATACAATACGAAACTGTATATTATAGAAATAACATTACATATCCAATAAGAAATACTATCCAAAATGAAAATGTGACTTTTTGGATAGTATTTTTTTCCGCGTTTTTTGTAGTTCAACTTCACTTTCTCTACAAGCCACTATTTTCATTATCCTCCGACTTTCATTACAATTTTACCTCTAATATGTTGACCTTCACTCAAAATATGAGCTTCTCTAACCCCCTCTTCATTAAACGGCACAACTTTACTTATAATTGGTTTTATTTTTCCGTGTACAATTAATTTTGATAATGCTTCTAATTGCTTTCCGTTTGGTTTTAGCCATAAAAACCCTGATTTTATCCCTTTTACTTTTTGAATTGGCTCATGAACAATCGAAACTAACACACCACCAGATTTTATAATTTGAAAGCTTTTTTCTTGTACTTCGCCACCTATTGTATCTAATACAATATCGAAATCTGATAGTAACTCTTCAAATTTATCTTTTTTATAATCAATAACGAGATCTGCTCCTAAAGACTTTAAAAACTCTTCATTCTTACTACTTGCAGTTGTCGCAACAAAAGCTCCAAATGATTTTGCGATTTGGATTGCCAAACTTCCAACTCCACCAGCTCCAGCATGAATGAGTACTCGGCCATGTTCTTTTATTTTTGCGTAATCTACAAGACTTTGCCACGCTGTAAGTCCTGCAAGAGGAATAGAAGCTGCCTCTTCGAAACTTAGATTAGTAGGCATATAAGATACTAAATCCGATTTTACTGTAATGAATTCAGCATAAGAGCCCTTCCCTATATTTTCAGGTTTCGTAAATACTTTATCTCCTACTTTGAAGCACTCTACCTCTTCCCCAACTTCTTCAATAACCCCAGCTACATCCAATCCTAAAATAATTGGAAATGAAAATCGCAACTGTTCTTGTAAGTCTCCTTTTCTTATTTTCCAATCAACAGGATTAACAGATGTCGCGAGAATACGTATCAATACCTCGTTACCTTTAACAATTGGTTTTATAACTTCTCTTTCTTTTAATTCTTCAACATTACCATATTGATCTATAACAATTGCTTTCATTTCCATTCCTCCTTACTATTTATTTTAATAACATACAAATATTTCTCAAAATTTTTTGCCTTGAATTATCATAAACTTATTTTTGGGGGTAATTACGTAAGAAGCGTTATGAATTCCGTAAAAAAACGTACACTCACCTTAGAATCGTTCAAAACTGTATTTTCAATTACATTCAAAAGAAATGGGGAGAACTCTATGACTGAAAAGATATTTAAAATAAACGGGATTGATATATTTACAGAAAGCTTTGGGAACCCTAAAAACCCAGCTATTTTATTAATTATGGGTGCTACGTGTTCAATGGTTTATTGGGATGAAGAGTTTTGTGAACAGTTAGCTAACACGGGGAAATTTGTTATTCGTTTTGATAACCGTGATGTGGGATGCTCTGTTACATATGAGCCTGGAACTTCCAATTATACAGTTACAGATATGGCTGAAGATGCAATTGGGGTCCTCGATGCTTATCATATTGATAAAGCACATCTATTCGGTATGTCATTAGGTGGAATGATCACTCAAATTGCTGCTGTAAAACATCCCGAAAGAATTTTAACGTTAACATTACTGGCTACAAGTGTGATAGGCTCTGACAATAACACGCGCGATTTACCTCCGATGGACGAAAGAATTTTAACACATCACGCAAATGGCACGCATTTAGATTGGACAAATAAAAATGTTGTAGCAAAATATTTAGTTTCCGGATCTCGCCTATTATGTGGGTCCAAACGAACATTTGATGAAAAAAGAGTCTATAATCAAGTAAAACAAGAAATAGAACGCGCAAACAATCTATTAAGTATGTTTAATCACGCTTTACTTCAAGGTGATGATGCTTATGAAGGTGTGCTTCACTCCATACAAGCACCTACATTAGTTATTCACGGAACAGACGATACTGCACTCCCTTTTGAACATGGTCTCGCACTTATTGATGAAATTCCTAACTCAGTCCTACTAACCCTTGAAGGCGCAGGACATGAAAATCATCCTGATGACTGGGAAGACATCATTCATGCAGTTATTGAACATACATCTAAAATATAGATAAATAACGAATAGAAGGGGCACACCATAATTTGTGCCCCTTCTATTCGTTACATGTAAAAAAGCCCATCACTGTATCCGTATGTATAGTGGTGGGCAATACTTATTTTTTCTATGTTTAAAAAAACGGACAATCTAATTGATCAACAGATTCCCATGATTTTTTTTTTATATTATCGGTGGATTTATTAGCTTCTAGTGGCACGTTTTTAAAGGGATTTACTTCGACCTTTAATAAAGATGATGGCTCCACGTATAATGAGAAAACATGGCTACTTGGTATAGCTTTTGACACATCAATATCTCCTACTTGTTTAAAGAGTTGCTGCGCTGCAAAGAAAAAGAAATTGGTTGGGTTTGATTGTTTATTCAGCCATGCAATCATTTCAGGTGATACTGATTTATGAATATTGATTTTTACTCGATCACCACGTTTATATCGCCTAGATCGCATACTTCCACCAACTAACTTATCGTTAAGTTTGTAAATCCTAACTCTTTTTGCTTATGCTCTCTATATTTTGGCGAACAAGTGTAGACTAATAATCCACGTGCATTTGTAAATAATGGATTATCTACAAAGATTACATTTGTTAGTCGTCCTTTTTGTTTTAAAATCATTTTTAAACTGTTTTTAATAATTACTGCGCCCCCGCCATAAATAAATACGTATGGATCGTCTTTCATGTCATCAATTTTGTTTATGATATCTGTTGCGACACGCGCTGCTAAACCTAATAATGCTGGTTGTGATTCTTCAACTAGTAACGCATTTCTTGGGTGCTTTTCATTTAAATAAATTTGGTTAAACTCTGTAATACTATCAATCGTCTTTGTTGGATACTTCCGATTCCATCTTGTAATAATTTGTAGTAACGTTTCTTTCACACCGTATGATAAGCCCTTACTTAGTTGTGGTCTAAAGTTCACACCTAGTGAAACTACTTCTTCTGTCGTCCCTGCACCAATATCAAAAGACAATAAAGTTTTATCAACAAAATCAATTTCTGAAACTTGATTTTGTTCACATTCTATTTTATGTTTCACTACATTTCCTTCTTCATCATATACAATGCCCCACGTACCAGAAGCGCCCTCAGGTAGGCATTTACAATATTCGATTGAAATATTAATTGTCACATCACGTCCGTTTGGATAATGGAACACAACCTTATGATTGCCCATATAACGTTTCGCATTTTCCGCAGCTATTTCTTGTGTAATAAGCTGCATAGGAAGAGCAACAGATAAATCATAACGAATATTAATATGACTAGAAGTTGGACTTTGACGCATAGCACTTACTGCTAAACCAGATAGAATTGTAATAACCATTAACTCATCAGTTGACTTATTTGATTTCTTCTCAACCTCAGTGCCTTTTAATTGGTCTTGAATGACTTTTTCCCCAACGATATACCGCACGTTATTTAACATTAGCGATGGAGAACTAATGGTCACGTCAATGTGATTTTCTAATTCAGATAATGACACATCACTCTCATCTAACAATCCTGTAGGCTCTCCTATATATAAAGAATATATACTCGGAATAAAAATAGGGTCTTGCCCTTTCACCATTAACTTCAAACCGTTATTTCCTGCATCAGCACCAGCTTTTAATAGAATAGACATAACTACCCCCTAAATTAATCTGACATCCCTTCCAAATATATGCGAGCCCATTCTTTTACATTCAAATGTAATGTAATTTTTTATTAATCATAAAAACAAAATATCATGTTCTTGCACCATTTGTGTAAAAAGTATTTGACATAAAATTTTCCCAATTTTATACTATAGATGTAAATAGTTTTTTACATCTATGGAGGTGTCATTTCTAATATGAATCGCAAAAATTACATTTTACTAACAATCGTTTTATCGTTACTTGGAGTACTTATACATGGAGTCTATAAATACATCTCTGAAGGTGCGATTTTAGGTGGAACAATCTTCGCAAGTGCAATAATAATTAGCTACCTCATCAATCATATTACGTGGGGAGATCCAAACGGAGTATCGGAAGAAAGCCAAGATGAAATGGGACAGCAAATACAATATAAAAGTTTTAAAATTGCTTATTTTGTACTTATATGTCTTATGTTTTTTGTTTTACTATTATCAGAAGGATTTGAATTCCTATTACTCGATGAAATAAAGAATCTTCCTCTTTTTATCGCCCTTTGTTCTTCATTCTTTATTTATCCTATCGTCGAACTTATAGTCGCAAAACAATATAAATAAAAAGGTGAGATTTTCTATATACAGAAAATCTCACCTTTTTATATTTATATACCCTCAACTATCGCTTTTAATTTATTCACAGTCCGCCAATTTCTTACTGTAGCTGGTGTATGTAACTTCTGAAACTGGTTCATTAATTTAGAATTTCGAATGCTATTTTTGAAAAATAAATACACAACTTTTTCATGAATATAGCAATCTTCAGTCTCATTTTTTTGCATAAGCAGCTGATCTTTTTCTTTTTCAGAAAGTTCGTTTGCTAAGAAAGCAACATGTATACTTTCACCTTCTAGCAATGAATCGGCTTCATAGGGGCATCTTTTTATCATATTTATAAATTCCTCATGTGTTCTTAACATGACTGGAACATCAAAACCAAAAACGTTTTTAATTTCCGATTGTATTCGTTTATTTAAAAAATCAACATCATTTTCAGATTCGAACACGATATTACCGCTTTGAATATATGTTTTAACTTGTTTTAACTCTATTGATTCAAACATTTGTTTTAAATCCGCCATTTTGATTACCTTATGCCCGCCTACATTGATTCCTCTTAGTAATGTAATATAAATTGTCATATCAATCCTCCCCATTTAAATGAGCCGAACAATTGAGTTGATTTTCACTCTCATATTTCTCGGATATTTGTTTTAATTCCTCTAACATATCATGTATAGATAATACCTCAAACAAAATGATAGATTCGCTTGAAAAGTGATGATGATATTGATTTGGTTTACAATGTCCTAAATCATTTTTATAATCCCAAAATTTTTTGTCTAATTCATCAATCAGTTTAAAATGTTCTTCATCTATTTCATTACAATTATTTCTTAATATAGAAATTACAGAATGAACCGTTCGCTGTAATATCTCTTTTTTATTTTGTGACCAGTCCCATGTTTCAATTGGTGCTCGAGCTAAATTATCTATATGGTAAATAATTTGCTGCAATATATGGAGTTGCTTCTGCATGGCTAAAAAGCTTCTCATTTCCTTCTTTGTATGTCGATGATATTTCCAATCTTTTTGCTCATATTGAACAAATTGTACCGCTTTATGTAATGATAAATTTAAACTAGATAGATTATGAGTTGTCTCTTTCGTTATAACTTTCCCTTCAATTAATGCATTAAGCCATTCCTCCATAATATTTGCTGTTTTAACAAATAGCTCCTCTGTACATCCCGAAATGGTTTTAAGGTAGTGTGGTGGCAAAATGAAAAAATTCACTAAAGTAGATACTATAATACCAGTAGATGTAGTAGCTAATCGAATTAAAAATGAAGTGAAATAATGATCTGCCGTAATAGGGATCATTGCAACAGCAGTTAATGTTGCGACTAACGTTCCCGCATGTAACTTTAGTTTTTGACATGTAACGATTGTAAACATCGCTGCTAACGCATAAGAAAGAGCCTGATGACCTAGGGAAAATGTGAAAGTCATTGCATACGCCGATCCAATTGTTGAAGCTGGAAAACGAATTAGCCCTTTTTTTATAGAATCCGTTGCAGTTGGCTCAATCGTTACAATAGCCGTGATGACAGCAAAAATAGTGGGTATATTGAAAAATTCACAAACTAGAACTGTAAGAAAAACTGCTATTCCGTTTTTTATCACCCTTCCTCCAACAATATTCCATTTTCTAACTTGATTCATTTTGTATTTCCTTCATTTCTATTTCATTTATATATATAATCTACATTATATATCGTACTAAATAAAAAAACTTACTACTTTGTTATGCAAGAGTAAGTTTTTCTTCTCGTTATTTCATGATAGGTAAATGCATTATAATTTGTTGACCGATTGGTCCCATTCTTCTAAAGCCTTTATCTTGGAAGCCGACTTTTTCATATAAATTTTGTGCAGGAATATTTTTTTCATTCACAGCAAGTACAACCTCATTTTTTATCGGGAAATAACGTTTTACAAACTCTTGTAATAATGCCAATGATTTTTTAGCGTATCCTCTTCTTTGTCTATTGTGATTTATAGAAAACGAAGTTAAAAGTAAAGCATCTTGATTGTCTGTGAACTCCTGTACTCTATCCCCTGTTTGCAATGCGAAAAGACCAACAGGTACCCCATTGTAATCTAAAATAACAATCACATTTTTTGTTCGATCACTTTTTGCTTTCTCCAATAATTCACCTGGATCTGATGTGAATTGAACTTGTTCACTTGGTAAAGTAAATGTTTGTATAACTTCTTTATACTTCTCCTTATACGGAACTAATTGAATTTCCCCTGTATGTATGTTCATGCTAAACTCTCCCATTTTTCAACTTATTAACTTAAACCTTGCTGCGCTTTTGAATGCACTTTTCCATCTAAAAAGGTAATTTCAACTAATGAAGTTGGATCGCTTCCCTTCCATGAAAAAATTTGTTTAATTTGTGTAGAATCTTCTACACCTTCTTCTATAAGTAAATTACCTTCAAAACCAATTACATCTTTCACTTCAATATAAGTCATTCCTTCATTTATATTCGAGAAATGTTTTATATTGATAGACTCTTTCTTCTCAATTTCCAACACAGTAGAAGAAGTCGCTGTTTGTTTTTTTACTTCTTTCTTCTGTTCACACGCTGTCATACTGAAACCTAAGCATAAACTACATACTATTAATGCGCTTTTTTTCATCATAACAGTTGTCCCTCCCACCATAATTAAACCATATATTCCCTTAAAAATAAACTGAATATTAAATATTATATTGAAAAATCCCCGTACAATTAAGTACGGGGTTAACTTTATTTATTCAAATGATTATTTGATTGGTCATTCTGTTCTTTTCTTAGTTCTTGTTCTTCATCTTTTGGTAATTGTTTATCATTATCTTTAATTGGATTCGTTTCTCGATTTTCAATCATGTCATTTGGAACTTGTGGCATTACTCGGCCAACAATTGCTGCTAACTCATCAAGTATACCTTCACCTGTTTTTCCTTTTTTAATTTGCTTTCCAATTTGTTTGAGTCGTTCATACGTATCAACATCCGCTACAACGACTGCATTAGCACCATCCGGATCGTTTTTTAAACTTTCTGCTACAGAGTATTTAATGGACTCCACGCGAGTTCGATCGAGTTTCGCTTTTACATCAATACCTACAATAGCATATTTCCCCACAACTACCGCTGTTGCATCATTCACACCTGGCACACTTGCGGCTAAAGATGCTAAATGGTCCGCCGCTTTTTCATTTGGCTTATTTGGTTTGTTTGTATAATTAACATTTTTCGTCGAAACATTTTTTTGCTCTGGTTTTTCGTTTGGATTGTCCTTTTTTCCAATACTACATCCTGTTATAAAAAAGCAAAGCATCAACATATATATTAAGATCTTCATTATTCTCACCACTTTACTATTAAAGTTTAATCATAAATTTTTTCAACAGCTTGCATTTTCTTCACTTTTTCCTCTGCTCCGCTATTTGCATTAATGAAAATTTGGTACGTATCTTTCCCTAAAGTACCTACAAATTCATAGCAAAGTACTTCATTATGCAAATCATTTACAACTACGGCTTTACGTTCTTCCATAACTTTAACATCTGGATTGATTTTCTTTCTTGCTTCTGCTGCAGTTAGCTTTGCTGAGGGAACTGTTCGTTTTTGGTGTGATGCTAAATATTCTTTTGCAGAAAAACCAACGATAGAACCATCATCTAAAGCAATTTTCATTTGAATTGCTTCTGGATAAATTCGTACGCCATTCTCATTTACTACATACGTAAATACACCAACGTTATCATATTGTGAGCTATCAAAAAGCTCCATATTATTAAACTTGTGGTCCTTTAAAAATTTCAAACCTTTACTTCCTGCATCGTTTAAACTAATTTTCTGTTCTTTAATTTCTCGGTTATTCATAACCCAAATTGGATATCCGCCTTTTCCGGTAATATCCATATAAAACTCATTATTCGTTGCTGGATCTTTTATTTTCACACTATAGAAAGATTCTTTCGCACCTTTTCCGCTTTTCTCAACTTCTACTTTTTCATTTCCTTTTAAATTCAAAAATGATTTTGCGATTTTCGCCGCTTCATCTTTAGAAATTGCCTTTCCTTCCGCTTCAAATCCACCTTTTTTATTTTTTTGTGCACTTGTAAAGGTCGGTCCGAAGTTTGTAGATGAATACGATGTTACGTTTTTCTCTACTGTTTTTAATCCATCAATAATTGTATTGTCTGCAGGATCACGATTTGATGCGAGTGCCATCTCAACATCCATCCAGCGTAAATTATTTTTCAAAACAAGATGTTGTACTTTTCTTAGTTCATCTTGTATATTGCCTGCATTTGAATATAAAGTTTCCAACGTTTTGTATTCTTGATCATTTAACGGCTCTTTTTCTAAATCACGAATGGCTGCACGGTAACTAAAATCACCGATATTTGCTAAAAATTCTTCCGTTTTATTAAAAGGCATTAATGTTAAAGGCAGTTGTCCTACATCCGAACGAGCTACAGATGTTATTCTCCATACGTCTGCTAATGCAGGTGATAAAGATGCACGTGAATTCATCGCGAGTGTTGTTCCAATTTTGTCGTGCAATAAATCAACCTCATATGCTAAATCATGAAACGCACGTTGATAGCTATTTTCTGCTCGAATTAATACTGCATTCTTCTCTTGATGTTCTTTGTAGCCCCAATATCCTGTTCCAACTACACCGACTGTTAATAATACGATTATAATACCTCGTAACATAGTTCCACCTCCGCTCTATTTACAGAAAATATGTTTCCCGATCTTTTTAATTTGTGGACGAGTCCAAATCCATTTACTTGTTGCGGTATCTGGATTGAAATAGTACAATGCATTTCCTGTTGGATCCCATCCATTAACTGCATCTAATACAGCTTTTTTCGCTGTTTCATTTGGCGTTAAATATATTTGTCCGTCTGCTACCGCTGTAAATGCTCTTGGCTCAAAGATTACACCCGAAACGGTATTTGGGAATGATGCACTTGTAACTCGATTTAAAATAACCGCAGCTACTGCAACTTGCCCTAAGTACGGTTCACCACGAGATTCTCCATATACTGCGTTTGCCATAAGCTGAATGTCATTTTGAGAATAACCATTTGGAACATTTGTCCCTTTATTTTGAGATGGTTTATTTTCTTGTGCAGTACCACCACTATTTCCTTTATTCGTTGTCGTTCCTTTATTCGCTGTTGACTTGTCATACTTCGTTGCTTTTACTAGCATTTGCTTCGTTTTAGCTCCAGCTAAACCATCAACAGGTAATCCGAATTTCTCTTGAAAATTTCGAAGTGCCCAGTATGTACCCCATCCGAAAACACCATCCACTTTTCCCGTATAAAATCCGTTATATTTCAAACGAGATTGCAGTTCAATGACATCTTCGCCAGATGCTCCTCTTTGAATGACTTGATTAGAAAAAGCTTCAACATTTTTTAGTTGTATACTACTTACCATCAAAGATAGTCCTATGAATGCAAGTAAAATTGCTATTTTAAAAATAGCTTTTTGACGCATGATTTTCCCTCCTTAATTACGGAAATGATTTCTTGGTTATGTTTTGTAAAAGCCTCGCTTTTATGTAAAGAAGACAAAAAAATCCAAACTCATATCGTTGAAAAAATATGTAAACAATATAAAAAAATATAAAAGGAGTTCATCATGAAAAAATTGTTAAAGCGTATCGCACTCGTCATTTTGTTCATAACTACATGTTCAAATATATATACTGTCCCATCAATTGTTCATGCGCAGCCTCCGTATGCCAAATGGGGGAAACTTGCTGTAGAAAAGACGAAAGAACAATACCCAAAAGCGGAGATTATTGATTACCTTCATATAGGTAGAAAACCGAAAACCGTTCAAATAACGGTTGAAAAATTTAAATTGTGGCTACGTGAAGATGGAAAAGAATATGGTGTTTTTGTTGATGTAGAATTTGAAACGAAGACAGATAAATTTATAAAGATGACATTTCAGAAGACGAGTAGATAAAATGAAAGAACCCGCACTGTTTATATTTTAAACAGTGCGGGTTCTTTCATTTCTATAATCCATCCCTAAATTTACACCTTTCAAACATTCTCTCTTCTTATATAAACTTATAATGCTCCTGTACATGCTCAATAAACAATTTCAATGGAACAAGTCCACGTTTTGGCATATGACTACTTATTACAGCAACAAGTTCTAACTGTGGAATGATAACGATGTATTGTCCGCCATATCCCATAGCAAAATACATACAATACGGTATGTGAAATCTTTCGTTATTCAAAACCCACCAGTGATATCCATAAGCCCCCACATGTTCATACGTTTCAAATAGAGCTTTACTAGATTCTTCTAACCATTTCGATGATACAATTTCATTCCCTTGCCAATATCCATTCTGCAAACATAATATTCCGAGCTTTAATAAATCTTTAGATTTCATTTTCATACCGAAACCGCCGACATGTATGCCTTGCGGATCTTGTTGCCACTCATATTCGGTAATTTCTAACGGATCAAATAAGTACCTTTTCGCAAACTGCTCTGTCGACATTCCAGTAGCTTTTTGAATAATGTAGCTAAGCAAATGCGAAGAACCTGAGTTATAATTCATTTTTGTAGCGGGTTCTTCAATAATTGGTTTTTCTAATATGTATTGCACCCAGTTTTCCGATTCTACAAAATCATTTGGAAACACTACTCCATTTCCGAACTCTTTCCAATCCTCACCTGTAGTCATCGTTAATAAATGATAAAGAGTCAAATCCCGCTTTTCATTAGATACATTTTCAATCCACTCTATAATCGGTGTATGTATATCATTTATATATCCTTTATCGATTGCGATACCAATTAATATAGATACAATACTTTTTGTAATTGAATTTATTTTATATAGATTATTTTCACACTCTAACGTTTTATAATATGCAGTTGTTAACTCACCTTTTTGATAAACAAGAAATGTATTTACTTTTTTCTTTTCAAATTTATTTTCTAGTTGCTTGAAATCCAAAACTTTACCTCCAATTAAATCATTACCTAATTTATTATATCTTGTAGTTTTCATTAAAACATACTTATGTTCAAATAAAAAACAAACCTGCCAGTAATAAACTGACAGGTTTGTTTTTTATAATTTCGTACGAACATTCCAAAGCTCTGGGAAGAAACATTGATCAAGTACCCTTTTCAGATAAGATACACCAGAAGATCCACCTGTTCCCATTTTATGACCAATAATACGTTCTACCGTTTTCATATGACGGAAACGCCATTGTTGTAGCCAGTCTTCAATATCGATTAATTTTTCAGCAAGCTGATATAAGTTCCAATACTTCTTCACATCTGCATACACTTCTATCCATGCTGCTTCTACTGTTGCGTCTTCTTCATAAGGCTGCGTAATATCACGATTTAACACATCTTTATGAATAGGGAATCCTTCTTTTACAAGAGCTTGAATTGCCACATCATACAAACTTGGTGCATGTAGTGCTGTATGAAGTCGAGCGTGTAATTCTGGATCTTTTTCATAAATTTTTAATGCGTGCGGCGTTTTATAGCCAAGCGCATACTCAATCATACGATATTGATACGATTGAAAACCTGAAGCTTGACCGAGTGAGTCACGAAACTCAATGTACTCTGATGGTGTTAATGTCGCAAGAATATCCCAAGATTGAATAATTTGCGACTGAATTTTTGATACACGTGCTAACATTTTAAAAGCTGGTTGTAATTTATCTTGTTTAATAGATTCAATCGCTGCGTTTAACTCATGTAAAATAAGCTTCATCCAAAGTTCACTTGCTTGGTGAATCACGATGAATAACATTTCATCATGATGATCTGATAATCTCTTTTGAGAAGATAGTAAACTATCTAATTGTAAATACTCCCCGTACGTCATATTCTCTTTAAAATCCGTATGAATTCCTTTTTCCATAATTACCTTTTCGTTTTCTTTCATATTAGCCAAACGCCCCTTTTATGTAATTCTACTTATATTGGTCTAATAACTGCTCGAACTGGACTTCCATCTGCATCTGTTAAGGCAAGTGGTAATGCGATTAATTCATAATCGCCGTCTGCTACATGTTCTAGTACGACATTTTCTAAAATGTGTATACCATGTTTAAACAATTGGTGATGCGCTGCTAATTCTTTATCGTCTAATGGATCTACTGATGGTACATCTACCCCAATTAAACGAATTCCCTTTTCAGAAAGAAATGGTGCGATATCAGCACGTAAATGCGGAATTACATCCGGGAATTCATTCGCTTTACCATGTGAAGATGTGCGTAACAACAAGCGTTCTATACCTTCTAAATGAAAGGTTTCTAATTCCTTTTTCCCAATGCTTTCAAGATTAGAAACATCAATGATCCGCGCTGGACCGACATAAACTTGAACATCTAAATCTATTACTTTCTTTCCATCATTATCAAAATGAAACGGTGCGTCAATATGAGTACCTGTATGAATACTCATCGTTAGCTTTCCGACATTTACTGAGCCACTTTCTTCTTTTGACCATGAAACTTCATACGAGAACGGTGTATCACCTGGCCAAGTAGCAATATCATTATTTAGCGGTTGTGAAATATCAATCCACTCTGAAGCTTTCATACTTATGCCACAACCTCTCGCTTATTTTCAAACTGCTTATACGCTTCATCTTTCATAATTTTCTTTAATATTTGTACAGATTTCCACACTTCTTCGTATGTGTTATATAAAGCGACCGGCGCAAGTCTTACTCCATTAGGTGCACGGAAATCAGGGATAACTCCATTTGCTTTTAACGCTTTACATATGCGTGCTGCTTCTGCATGTTCTAAATAAATGTGCCCGCCTCGTTTTTCATCCTCTAATGGATTTCCAATTGTAAATCCGTAATCTTTTAATTCATAATCAATTAAATCCAGCATGTATCTTGTAATATGTAGCGATTTTTCACGTAAACGTTCTATACCAGCATCTTTAAATATTTCAAGAGAACCAATTAAAGGTGCAGTACTTAATACGTGCGGTGTACCAATTTGATAAGCACCTGCATGATCAGCAGCTGTTAATGTATGTTCCATATCAAACTGCTTATCTTTTCTAGAACTAAACCAACCTGATAATCCTGGAAGTCTATTAAAATGCTTTTTATTTACATAAAGCCCCGCAACACCACCAGGTCCTGCATTTAAATATTTATAATTACACCAAATAGCGAAATCAACATCCCATTCTTTGAAATAATGCGGAATAGAACCGATTGAATGACATAAATCGAATCCGATATGAATACCACGCTTATGCGCTTCCGCTGTTAAACGTTTCATATCAAGAATTTGTCCGCTTCTATATAGTACAGAAGGCAATAAAATTAACGCGATATCATCTGTCATCGCTTGAATAATATCATCTTCAGAAAGTGTTTTACCATCACAACTCTTCACTCGTACTAAATGCTCATCTGGATCTAATCCTTTTAATCGAATTTGACTTTGAAGAGCATATATATCTGACGGAAATGTTAATTCATCAGCAAGAATTTTTGTACGTATTCCTTTCGGCTCATAAAACGTCGCAATTACTTGGTGAATATTCGTCGTTGTGGAACCGGTTACAATTGTTTCTTCCGGTAAAGCTCCAATAAGAGGCGCAGTCAATTCACCTAATTTCTCCGAAAGGAAAAACCACGGATGCTCTCCTTCAGTCCAGCCGTCAATTCCATACTCCTTCCATGAATCGAGCAACGTAAGTAATGATTTCTCTGCTCTTTTTGAAAGTAGCCCTAATGAGTTTCCATCTAAATATATCGTTCCTTCTTTTTTATAGAATTCAGTTTGAAAATCTTTCAGTTCATCATGTTTATCACATTCAAGCGCATATTCATAATTCGGTTGAAATGGTTCTTTATACATGGTGTCACCTTCTTTTAATTTTCTTTTTATTCTAACTAATTGAAATATATCACCTTAGTTGATATAACGTCAATGATATTATGTCAGTTGACTTTATATATGAATTCCTTTTACAATACAGTTATATTTTCAGATATTTCAGTATAAAGAGGTGGTTCTTTGAAAAACAATACTCTTTCATCAAGAAAACACCGCTCCTTAGAAACAAAAAAGAAACTATTACACGCTGGTTACACTATTTTTATACATAACGGATTTCAAAAAACGACTATTACACAAATTATTAAACATGCAGAAACTGGTTATGGAACGGCATATGTATACTTTAAAAACAAAGATGATCTCCTTATCGTTTTAATGGAAGATGTCATGAATCAATTTTATGATATTGCCGAGCGCTCCTTTTCCCCTCAAACGAAAGAAGAAGCACATAAAATGATTCAAAATCAAGTTAGAGCATTCCTACAACTAGCAGAAAAAGAACGAGCTATATTACAAGTTGTGCAGGAAGCAATTGGATTATCAAAAGAGATACGTCAAAAATGGGACGAGATACGGGAACGCTTTATAAACAGGATTACGCAGGATATTACATACTCTCAAGAAGGTGGATTAGCACAGCCTGAATTAAATAAAGAAATTGTAGCACGTGCTTGGTTCGCAATGAATGAGATGTTTCTTTGGGCAATTGTGAAAAATGATAAAGAATTAGAGTTAGGAGAAATTGTGCATACATTGACGGAAATGTATACGACTGGGCTATATAAATAGCACACTCATTTATATAGGTGTGCTATTGTATGGTCTATAAAAATATTTTATCTGGTTATGGTAATGCTAAAAGTGTTTTTTTAAATAACGGGAATGTCTTAGCAATATTTCCAAGGTAAGAAAAGAGAACATAACCTTACCTCTTCTGAACTTACTTATTGGATAACAGAAAGATTTTGTATTAATAAATAGATGTACCAAACAGCTATTAAAATTTTTAATGAGCAAACTTCAAAAAAATAACCTGTTACTCAACAAATTAAGTACCAGGTTATTTTAAATATTTTATTACCGATACAATAATACAAATTAGCGATGTAAGTAAAAGCAACAGTCCCATATTCTTATTCTCTTTTTCATCCTTCTTAACATTTTGTATCCCCATTCCAGCAAGCATAAAACCTAACAATAATTGCAAAATAAGCATACTTTGCTTCGAATCATCATTCCAACTGTAAATAGAATAGCCCATTACAATAATAGCGAGTATAAATGTGGTAATTCTAATCATAAAAACACCCCCTATTTGATTCTATTGTGTTAACCTACTCACAATTCCAACAATAAACTTATACTCAGCTCTACTTTTTCTTACTTTCTTAAACCCTTCTTTCGTATCAAAAATAAAACACGTTTTCCAAAACCAAATTCGTACATATAAAGACTCAAAATAAATAGGTTTTATAATTCCTCGTTCCTCAAATTCAGTTCCATCTTTATTTTCTATTTCTGTTCGAACGAACCACCTATTTCCAATACCAATTTCAATATACTTCACATAAGTCCACCTTTCGGAAATTAATTTTTAACTATTCTATTATTTCCCCGGTAAGCGCACATTCCGACAGAACATGAGCCCATAAAGAAAAAGTAGATTACAAAAATCTACTTTATAACTTATATTTTTGCATTCGTTTATAAAATGTACTTCGAGGTACATCTAACAGTTTTGCAGCTAAAGAAACATTTCCATTCGTCTTTTCTAGCGCTTCAATCATACTATCACGCTGTATTTTTTCACGAAAATTTAATGTATGCTCCGTTTTATTTTCTGCTTGCAATGCAAGTTGATGTTGATTTCCCATCATTGTTTGTAATAAAAAAGAGATTTGTTTTTCGCATATTTCGCGACCTTGCGACAAAATGTAAATCCGTTCTAATACATTTAATAATTCCCGAATATTTCCGGGCCATGCATGCTGTGAAAATTGATTACAAATACTCTTTGGAAATACAACATTCCAATTCTTTCGTCTACAAAAATCTTGTATGAAGTACGGAATATCCTCTTTTCTTTCTATTAACGATGGAACATAAAGTGGATAAACATGTAAACGATAATATAAATCTTGACGGAATTTCCCTTCTTCTACTAATCGCAGTAAATCTTTATGTGTCGCAGTAATAATACGAATATTTAGCGGTACCTCTTTTGAACTGCCAATTGGGGTTACTGTTCGTTCTTGTAAAACACGCAATAATGCGACTTGCATCTCTGGTGGCACTTCACCAATTTCATCTAAAAATATTGTTCCACTGTCTGCTTGTTCGAATTTCCCTTTATATCCTTGACGTCGCGCACCTGTAAACGCACCTTCAGCATAACCGAATAATTCACTTTCCATTAATTCTTTCGGCAACGAACCGCAGTTAACAGCTATAAAAGGACCATTTTTTCTTGGACTATTTTCATGAATCGCTCTCGCTACATATTCTTTCCCTACACCTGTTTCACCACAAACATATACACTAGCGTCAGTTGGAGATACAAGCTTAATTTCTTCTAACGTATGTTGAAATGCATTGCTTGTCCCAATAACTCCATGGAAAGTAATTCCGTTAATAAATTTGGAAGTAGAAAATAAATTCTCTCGTTTATTTTCTTTTAAATAAATACATTTCCCGATCATTCTATCATTACTATATACTGGTACTTCTAATTTAGGTTTCAATCCATTTTGTATTAAATCTTCAAGTTTCATTCGTGACCAATTAGAAACTTGTTCTCGAACCTTCTTGCTTGCAGAAACGATAACATCACGATGATTACAAATGACAACTTGTTCATCACTGTCAATTACATCTAAAAAACGATGGATTAAATGTAGTTCATTTTGATGCACTCGAATACTACATTCACGTTCAATCGCATGTGCAATTGAAGTTACCATCCCTAGCATATACGGATGTGAAAATTCAATTGGACAGGAGAAATCTAGAACACCAATTAATTTCCCATCATCGTTATGAATCGGAGCGGCCGCACAACTCCAGCTATGAGATGCGACAGAATAATGCTCTGTACCACTTATCATAATAGCCTCTTCAATCTGTAACGCGGTTCCTATCGCATTTGTACCAACAGCTGCTTCCGTCCATTTCACACCCTTAATGAAGTTAATATGTTTTGCTCGTTTTAACGTTTGTTGATTTCCGCTTAACGATAGAACGTAACCGTCTGGATCAATTAATAATGCCATCATTTGCAGTTCATCAATGGTTTTCCTTATATTTTGTAATTGAGGTATTGCTATATCAAGGAAGATTTCACTCTTTTTCTTTTGATCTTGAAAAATATTAGAAGACAAAATTTTCTGACCTTTATTCATATAAGGATTCACATTTGCTTGTTTACATCGATGCCATGACTCTGAAATTCTTTCGTTTATACGGTTCGAATCAAGGACTCCTTCATTAATAAACTTTTTCCATGTATGTAAGTAAAACGGTGAAGCTAACATTGTATCATCTCCCTATTCATTATTTTGGAGATCTGTAAAAACATACTTTTATTATAAAACCGAATAAAAGCGTTTTCAATAAAACTAGAAAGACGACACAAATATGTTAATAATTTGAATATCTTAATGCGCTTCTTTATTCTTTTTTAGTAAAACTATATTTTGTATAATAGACGCAAAGAAAATACATAACCAAAAACACTTTTGTGGATTGCCGTTTATAAAGAAAACTATCAACGCTATTGCAAATAAAGTAGTGGATGCTAAACTAAAATATAATTTTGTTTTAATTCCCACTAGCCCTCACTCCTCTATCACTTTACAGTACATATTAACTCTTCATGTTTTAACTCTAATATGTACTTTTGTAAAACATATTCTCTTCCACCATGTTTTTCATACCAATCCTGTATTCTTTTAACATGCATCTCGTCACTTCTAATTTTTGATTCAATGTCTTTATACTGTTCATAACTGTCATATTCCCATATGGCGAATATTTCTGTTGTACCATCATTATTATCTTTCATCCAGCGTCCTATTAGCCTGGAACCATGCTTTAACTGGTTAGGTAAGTTTGTGTTAGTAAAATGCTCATTAAATATTTCTACAAATTCATTTTTTACTATATAGTACTTTCTTCTGTAAAACATCCCATTACAACCGTATTATAATACTTCCCATCCGACAGCTTTTTGTCATTTTTCAAAATACCTTCTACTTCAAAACCTAATTTTTTATAAAGTTGAATAGCTTTTTCATTTGTCTCTAGCACTTGTAATGATATCTTTTTCACTTCATTTTCATCAGCCCACTGAATAGATTGTTGCAAGAGACTCTTACCGATTCTATATCCCCAAAACTCTCTTAAAATACAAACACCAAATTCTACCTTATGGGATAATCTCTTCAAATTTGATCCTTCACATCTTGAAAATCCTACGATTTGGTTGTGCACTTCTGCAACTAAAAAGAGATTCTTCATCTCTTCACTATCTACTTTTATTATTTTTTGAAAACCTATCTTATTTATAAATCCCTCTCCAGCTTCTCTATCCATATTTTCAGTTTCGCCATCGATCTGAACTCTAATCTTCGATAATTGCTCAGCATCCATTTCAGCTGCAGAACGAATTGTGTAAGTTAACCCATTAATATGAAACTCTTGTCCTTTTATAATCATTACAAACTCCTTTTAAATGCAATCTATTGACGCTATTATAATTTCTTTTCCTTGTTTCTCAAATTGTTGAATCGTTTCTTTACTAGCCTCTTCATCTGTTATTATAAGGTCAATTTCTATCAGTGACTCTCCTTTGATAAAGCAGTCTCTTCCAAGTTTCTTATGAGGAGCTAAACAAATATTTCTTCTAGCAATTTTACTTACTCTTTTTCCAAAATAAGCAACTTCCGGAGTTGCAGTACTTATACCGTTCAATGAAATGCCACCACCTGTAGAGAAATAAAGATCAATAGATAATCTACTTATCATTTCAGAGGCAAGTGTATCTGTCATATTCCCTGATGGTTTCACCTTTCCACCAATTAAGTATGTATCAATGTTCTTATATTCCCGTAAGGTACTAGCAATTTCTAAAGCATTCGTAATCACTGTAAATGACATTTCAGGTAAGTATTTTAACATGGCATAATGAATAGAAGCCCCGCCAATAAAAACGGAATCTCCTTCTTGTATGTAGGATGCAGCAACTTTCGCAATCGCTTCTTCACCTAGTGAACTATCACGATAACGTTTCGATGGTTCAGCAGTTAAATTCCTTACTCTAGTAAGTTCG
This sequence comes from Bacillus sp. EE-W1, assembly GCF_009760835.1. NCBI lineage: Bacteria > Bacillati > Bacillota > Bacilli > Caryophanales > Bacillaceae > Bacillus > Bacillus sp. EE-W1. Next base: position 355,084 of record NZ_WIPE01000063.1, read on the forward strand.
ATTGCACCTCCATGTGTTCTTTTTAACAAGCCATCCTTCTCCATAATAGATAAATCTCTTCTTATAGAATCAATAGACATATCGAAACTTTCCGCAAGATCTTTAGCAATTACCCTTCCATCTTTCTTAAGTAACTCTAAAATTTTTTCTCTACGCTCTTCAGTAAACATGTTCCCACCACCATTATTGAAGATTCAGAAATTTAATCTTTATTTTAATTATATGCACGCCTCTTCCGTTTTACAATATTTTCAATTCTTATTTATTCCGTTTTATACAGTATTCTCCCTCTTTCTATCCTTTTTAACTTGAAAACTTCACCAAAATAATTAAATAATATATATATAGCAAAGCTGCCCTTTAACAGATATATATTGGAAACTTGATAATTTAGCATCTAAATAAAAAACAGTCTTATAAGACTGTTTTTTTTGTTTGTAAAGTTATAAAGTTTACTAGTTACCTATCTCAAGCAATACGTCTTTTGCACAAATTGTCACTTCTTCATATGGGCCATCAAATAATACACCCAATTCGAACCCTTCATTAGTAAGATCTATTTCATGACATAACCACCATGCACCTTCAAAATCTTCCGGAATAGAACATTTCGTTACCCCTATAAAAGTTACTTGCAGTTTATCAAATTCACTGAACGTGCCGCTGCAATCCAAAGTAATAATTAGCGTATCTTTTGATAATCTCTCTACTGATTTGACTACACTGTCATGTAGTGAGTAATCATGTAACTGAATAACATTTGTTGGGAGTTTTTTCTTAATCGAATGGAATTGCTCTAAGTAGAATCGATCTAAATGAGCCCTTCTTTTCTCACAATCCTCTATCCATTCTTTCATAAGTTTTTTCAATTCACTAGAAGGATATTCTGAATTAATTATGGTGTTATGAATAAATGGGTGTATGGATTCAGGAAGGAATTTTAATAAATCTGTTTTCCTTTCCTTTATTTCCGCTATTAAACTTTGTATATCCATTTCTGACCATTCTTTTATAGACTCTATAAAACTTACAAATTCTATAATTTGCATTTCTTTATACCAATCTCCAGTGAAATTCTTCAATCGCACCACCCCTAAAACATTTTAACATCCCACAAAAGCAATACATCTATTTATTATATCATTCCAATAACTATTTTTTCTAAAGAAAAAATGCAAAACTATAAATATTCCGCCTTTTATTTCTAAAACTTCAGAATATTTACAATAGTTGATAATTAGAATACATTTTACTAGTACAAAGTTTCACCTGTACAAAATCTAAACAAAAAGGGATGGTTATATGTTGAAGAAATTAGTAGCAGGTACACTAGTAGCGGGATTTGCATTCACTGGAGGACTTGGAGTAGCAAGTGCTGAAGAAAAAGCTAACACAATTAAGTCTTTTGATTATTTAAAAGTGGATGAACAGAATGTTAATTCACTTACAAAATTAAGTGATCAGGACAAGAAAGATATCCAAATTACTATGGTATTACCAGAGCAAAATGAAAATGGAGATTGGTTAGCTTACGGTTTTACTAGCCGCGAAACATTAGATGCTTATATTGAAAAGGATAAAAAAGTACTTAAAAATAAAATTAATCCTTTAGGTAGCGGTGCTGGTAGTACTGATTTTTATGAACATAAAGATAAAGGTGGCCAATATATTTACTGGAGCAGCGGTTTTAAAAACTTACCTTCTAGCTGGAATGACAGAATTTCTTCTGTAAGTACAGCATCGCCTTCAGCAAGTTATTCAACGACACTTTGGGAGCATACTTCAACACAAGGCTATGGAAAAGGTGTTGTATTCAAACATGCTGATTGGTACGGTAAAACTGCTAATTTAGCTGCTGATTGGAACGATATTACTTCAGCGATTGACGTAAAAAAATAATAAGATATTCAATTTTCCCTGTAAAAATTCAAACCACTATTCTCTTATTCATTTAGAGAATAGCGGTTTATTAATTTTCTATTTAAGCATGTACAGCATGCCCTACAGCTTGTAATAACGCTTCATGAATCGCTTCAGATAAAGTTGGATGCGCTGCAATATAATCTCTCATAATATCAGCGGTAACTTCTGTATGAATCATTACAGTTCCTTGTCCGATTAGTTCGGTTGCACGAGGACCGATAATAGAAATCCCAACAATTTCTTGATATTTAGGTTCCACGATAACTTTTACTTTACCCGTTTGTTCTCCAATAATAAGCGCTTTTCCGTTCGCTGTAAAAGGAAATTCTCCGATAAGAATATCACCGTATTGTTCTCTTGCATCTTTTTCGTTTAAACCAACACTTGCGATTTCTGGGGATGTGTATATACATCGAGGTACTGCATGATAGTTAACTTTCACATCTTCTCCACTCATATGTAACGCTGCTGTCGTTCCTTCATGGAAAGCAACGTGAGCAAGTTGTATTCCACCAATCACATCACCTGCTGCGTAAATATGTGATACATTTGTTTGCATATGTTCATTCACAGAAATTCCTTTATTTGAAAATTGAACACCTGCTTTTTTTAAATCTAATTTTTGTACACGTGGTTTTCGGCCGACAGAAACGAGAACAATTTCCGGATTGACTACTTGGATACTTCCTTCATATTCAAATGAAGCCTGCTTCTTATAATTATTTAATCCTTTTAAAGCAGCTCCTGTAAATATTTCTACGCCATCATTTTCTAGTTTATCTCTTAAAATATGTGCGATATCTTCATCTTCACCAGGTAATAATTGCGGTGCCATTTCAACAATCGTAACTTTTGTTCCAAGACGACTATAAATACTTGCAAACTCGCAACCTATTACACCACCGCCAACGATTAATAATGATTTCGGTATATTTTCTAGGGACATTGCATGGCTACTATTTAAAATCCACTGCCCATCAAATGGAGCAAAAGGTAATTCAGTCGGTTCTGAACCTGTTGCTATAATGAACTGGGCTCCATCTACTACATCTACTTTATCACCGTGTGTAACTCGTACACGGTGATCCGTTTCAAATTTCGCTTTACCTTGTATAACTTTTATTTTATTTTTCTTCATTAAATATTGAATTCCTTGGACAAGCTGCGTTACGATCTGTGATTTCCTCGCCTGTATTTGCTTCCAATCAATTGATATACTTCCTTTGTTAAGCGTAACTCCGTAATTATTCGCTTTTCTCACAATGTCATGCACTTCCGCACTTTCTAACAATGATTTTGTAGGCATGCAACCAACATTTAAACAAGTCCCGCCAAGATCAGCTTCATCAATAAGAATGACATCTTTCCCATTTTGAGCCGCAGTAATTGCTGCTACATAGCCAGCAGGTCCGCCTCCAATAACGACTAATTTACTCATTCTCTCACCTTCTCTTTATAAAAGAATTGTTACAGGTTCTTCTAAATAACGTTTAATTGTACGTAAAAATGCAGCTGCTGGTGCACCATCTAATACACGATGATCGAATGTTAAACTTAAAGGTAACATACTTCCTTTTCTTAATTTTTTCCCTTTATATACAGGAACATGTTCAATTGCACCAACACCTAAAATACCAGTTTCAGGTGTATTTAATACTGGTGTGAAATATTCAATCCCAAAGCTACCTAAATTACTAATTGTAAAGGTTGTCCCTTGCATATCGTCACTACTTAAACTACCTTCTCTTGCTTTTTGTGCCAAAATTTTAATTTCTTTAGATAACTCTACTAAAGATAAATTATTAGCAAAGCGAATAGACGGAACGACTAATCCTTTTTCTAACGCGACTGCCATGCCTAAATGAACATGTTCAAATTGATGAATTGCATCATCTATATAAGCGCTGTTCATTTCTTTATGCTCCGCAAGTGCTAATACAACAGCGCGAGAAACGAAATCCGTAATGGTTAGTTTGTTATCGTATCGTTTTTGTACAACTTCCGCTATGTCTTTATGTAAAGCTACTAAATCTGTCACATCTACTTTCATCGTTAATGTTAATTGCGCACTATTTTGTAGGCTTGCATGCATACGGTTTGCGATTGCTTTCCTCATACCAGTCACAGGAATGACTTTACTTTCTTCTTGTTCAAGTACTTCTGGAATTGCAACTCTTTCCTCAAGTGCCTTTAAAACATCTACCTTTGTAATTCTTCCTCCAGGTCCTGTACCAATTAATGATCTAATATCAAGATTTTCAGTTTTTGCAATCTTTTTCGCAACCGGAGATATTTTGATTCTTTGCTTCGCTACTTCTTTCGCATATGGTTCTGGATGTTGTATATTTTTAGGTTCTGCATTAGGTGTTTTTTCTTCTACAACATTTGTATTTTCATAGACTTCTACTATTTCGTTCGGCTTACCGATATAGCAAATTACAGTACCCGGCGGCACTCCCTCATCTTCACTTACAGCTATATCAAGAACAGTTCCATCAGCCGGTGCTTCTATTTCAGTTTCGATTTTTTCCGAGTTAATGCTAGCAATTAGTTCACCTTTTGATACGTTATCGCCTGCTTTAATATTCCAGCTCGTAATAATACCTTCTTTCATCGCCATACCTAACTTTGGCATTACAACTTCTACAGCCATGTTTCTCTCTCCCTTCTCATCGTTTCATTACACATGTAATAAAGATTGGTCTCCGATCATTTCTGATACAGTTTCAATTACTTTCTCCGGCGTTGGTAAATATAACTTTTCAAGTGGTGGAGAGAATGGAACTGGTGTATGTGGTGCTGTAATTCGTTTAATAGGCGCATCTAATAAATCGAATCCTTTATCCGCTACAATTGCCGCAATATCTGTTGCGATACTACATCTTGGATTTGCTTCATCAATAACAATAAGACGATTTGTTTTTTCAACTGATGCTAAAATCGTATCTTCATCAAGCGGTGATAAAGAACGTGGATCGATTACTTCTACTTCAAGTCCTTTTTTCGATAATTGCTCAGCAGCTGCAAGTGCTGTATGAACTTGTTTTCCAATTGCGACGATTGTTACATCAGAACCTTCACGTTTTATATCTGCTTTTCCTAATGGAATTGTATAGTATCCTTCCGGCACTTTACCTTTCATATTGTAAAGTGTTTTATCTTCAAAGAAGATTACTGGATCATCATCTTCAATTGCCGCTAATAATAAGCCTTTTGCATCATACGGAGTAGAAGGAACGACAACTTTTATACCTGGAATGCTCGTAAACAACGCATATAAACTTTGCGAATGCTGTGCCGCTGCGCTAAATCCAGCACCATGCATCGTACGTACTGTAACTGGCACTTTCGCTTTACCACCGAACATATAGCGGAACTTTGCCCCTTGGTTTAATACTTGATCAAGACAACTACCGATAAAATCATTAAACATTAATTCAGCAATCGGACGTAGTCCTGTTGCCGCAGCTGCCATCGCCGCTCCCATATAACCTGCTTCTGAAATTGGAGTATCTAAAATACGATTTCGGCCAAACTCTTGTACAAGTCCTTTTGTAACGCCGAGTACACCGCCCCATGCCTCATCATCTTGCAAGTGATCAACTTGTGCACCACCTGCAACGTCTTCTCCTATTAAAATTACGTTTTCATCACGACGCATTGAGATTTTCATCGCTTCATTAATTGCAGTTGACATACTTACTGTTCTAGTCATTATTTTTCACCCTCCTCTTATTTGTAAGAAACGTATACATCTTTTAATAACTCTTCATTCTCTGGATATGGACTATTTTCACTAAATTCAATTGATTTTTGCACTGCTTCATCTACTGCCCTTTCCATATCTACAAGCTCAGATTCAGTTAATAAAGCTTCATGAATTAAATGCTTACGGAAATTCACAATCGCATCTTTTTCATTTAAATGTTCTTCTTTTTCTTCTGAAGTTTTATACGTTTGCGCTTCACCTTCGAAATGACCGTAATTTCGATATGTCATACATTCAATTATTGTTGGACCACCGCCATTACGCGCACGTTCTACTGCTTCTTCCGCCGCTTTATACACTGAAAGCAAGTCCTTTCCATCCACTTGAACACCTGGAATATTGTAAGCTTTCGCGCGATCTGCAATGGAATTACAACTTGAAGCATATTCAAATGTCGTTGCTTCACCGTAACCGTTATTTTCTGCGATAAAAATAACTGGTAACTTCCAAATCGCAGCTAAATTAACCCCTTCATGGAATGTACCTTCATTATTTGCTCCGTCACCGAAGAAACAAACACTTACATCTTTCGTTCCTTTATATTTAGCTGTTAATGCTGAGCCGCAAGCAAGTGGAAAACCTCCGCCTACAATCCCATTTGCACCAAGCATTCCTTTATCTAAATCAGCAATATGCATGGAACCGCCTTTCCCTTTACATAACCCTGTCGCTTTCCCAAAAAGTTCAGCCATCATCCCGTTTAAATCACAACCTTTTGCGATACAATGCCCATGTCCTCTATGTGTACTTGTAATACTGTCACGATCCGTTAAGTGGGCACATACACCAACTGCTACTGCTTCTTCACCTGCGTATAAATGAACGAAACCTGGCAAAACGCCTTGCGCGAATAATTCATGCACCTTATCTTCAAACTTACGAATTTCAAACATTTTTTCATACATCCAACGAGCTTGTTCTTTCGTAATTTCATTCCCTTTACTTTCAGTTGTTTTTAACATGTTCAGCCCTCCTATTTTTTTGTTCATCTTTTATATTGCAAGTACTATGCCAAATTCTAATCCTTGATTTAATAGGTTTTCTCTTTTCTTTCAAAATAAAAAAGTGGACAAAATGAGACATCTGTCTCGTTTTGTCCACTTTTGTTCACCTAATTTGAGAATTATTATTTTATTCAGGATCAAAACTCTTCTGTAACTTCCGGATGTAAATAATTTGACCTATATGATAAGCATTATGAGTTGTTACATTTGCTAATATTTCCCACCACTTTGCAGAAACATGAAATCCAACTACATCACTTTCAACCTTCTCTTCATTTATAAGCTTTTGCCATTGTAACAGTTTCTCTAGTAGTTTTTCTCTTAACTCATCGAAGGTTTGATTATTTGAAAGCATAAAACTTTTGTTATTATCACCAATAGCGGGCACAGCATCCACATTCAATTCTTTGTACCTAGTTTGCCACGTTGAATTCCAATACAGTAAATGTTGTACAATTTCAGCTATACTATTACTCTCTTCATTCGGTTTCCAGAAAGCTTCTCTCTCAGGTAGATCTTTCACTGCATCTGAAAATGGAATATACCAACTAGGATCGTTTGCATTCGCTAATAATTGATCTGCTAAAACATCTTTCACATGGGCCATTTTTTCCCCTCATTTCATTAACATATTCATACTCACTTCTCTATATACGCTGAGTCTTTATAATTCCCTTTTTTAAAAATCTCATAGAATATAGAATTAACGGGTATTGCTCTCAATACGAATGTAAGAATAATAGATTTTCTTATCATAACTCGTTATGATAAAAGAAAAAGAAAGCTGGCGGAAAATGGATAAAAAAATCGCAGTTATAACCGGGGCTTCAAGTGGTTTCGGTCTTTTAACAACACTTGAGCTTGCGAAAAAAGACTATTTAGTCATAGCTACAATGCGAAACCTTAATAAACAAGAAGATTTAATATCTCAAGCTACTAAACTGAACTTACAACAAAACATAACAGTTCAACAATTAGATGTAACCGATCAAAACTCTATACATAACTTTCAATTATTTTTAAAAGAAATAAATAGAGTAGATCTTCTCATTAATAATGCAGGATATGCAAATGGGGGCTTTGTAGAAGAAATTCCAGTAGAGGAATACCGTAAACAATTTGAAACGAACCTTTTTGGAGCTATATCAATTACTCAACTTGTATTACCTTATATGAGAGAACAAAAAAGTGGGAAAATCATTAATATAAGCAGTATTAGTGGCCAAGTCGGATTCCCTGGTCTATCTCCTTACGTTTCTTCAAAATATGCATTAGAAGGCTGGAGTGAATCCCTTCGTTTAGAAGTAAAGCCTTTCGGAATAGATGTTGCTTTAATTGAACCTGGTTCTTATAACACGAATATATGGGAAGTTGGTAAACAACTAGCTACAAACCAATCTGATACATCTTCTCCTTACAAAGAATATATGGGTAAAATACAAAAACATATTAATAGCGGCAGTGATACATTTGGTAATCCGATAGAAGTTGCTAATAAAATTATAGAAATCGCTGAATCTAAGCGTACGAATTTACGATATCCGATTGGAAAAGGTGTAAAATTTATGATCTTTGCGAAGAGGATTCTTCCTTGGAGATTGTGGGAATACCTTGTATTGAGAACCTTTAAGAAAATGTAGTTAACTTTTTTGATAAACATTTTGAAAGAGGTGCTAATTAAATGTTAGGTTTACCGTATGGAAAAGTGTTTTTAGTTCCGTGGACTGAACAATGGGAAATTGAATTTATGAAAGAGAAACAATTCATTGAGGAACAAATTGGCGAACATATTTTAGCAATACACCATATTGGTAGTACCTCTATTCCACATTTAAGTGCAAAGCCAATTATTGATATTGCAATCGAATTAGAAGATTATACGGACGGTTTAACATGTATTAAAAAGTTAGAACTGCTAAACTATAAATACAGAAAAGATGTATTGCCTGAACGATATTATTTTAATAAAGGAGAGCCAAGAACTCATCAAATTCATATGTATGAACAAAGGAATACATATTTAATAGAACAATTACAATTCAGAGATTACTTAATAGACAATAAAACTTCTCGTATTCAGTATGAACAGTTAAAGACTCAACTTTCACAAGCTAATCCTAATGATAAAAATAAATATGCTGAGGATAAAACAAATTTCGTTACATCCATATTAGCCAAAATAAATGATGAATTTAAATAAGAAACCATTTACTACTCAATGGTTTCTTATTTATTAGTTAACTCTTGATTTGTACCATCAATAATCACCTTATTATGCAGCAGGTGGAACGAAATAAACTAGTATCGAGAGGATCAATATAAATGCAACCATTCCCGTTATCGAGAGTATATATTCTTTTGATTCTCTATCATACTTCCATTCCATCCATGCTCTTAAAGTCGATGATATCCCTAAATAAGTGAACATGACATAAGCCATTTTAGAGTTTTCAAATTTAAACATATAATAACAACTACCTATTATATAAATAATAATAAGTCCTATTTCTATTTTTACATGTAAACTATTCACATGCTTATATCCGAAGAAGCCTCTTTTCTCCATATTTAATTTTATTCTTAAACACTGTTCTAAAAAGTAACCACCTATAGCCAGTCCAATAATAATAATCAAGATTGTAGAAATACCCATTGTTATCCCCCCTCTTATTACTTTATTTATTTTTAGAAATAGAGTGGACTATATTACGTTTATTCTCTTCTAAATAACTTACAATTCCTTCAGGATATGTGGCCCTCTCCTTTAGTTCATTTATACTTTTCCAAATTAATATAATATCCTCATATTCTTTATGTCTAATTTCATTTATTACCCTCTCTTTAACAATTCCCCTATGTATCAATGTGCAATGATGTCCTTTTTCGTTGTCCCACTCGAAAATATGTTCATTTACTACGGCCAATTCTTGAACATCAATCTTCAAATCGTATTCTTCCATTAATTCTCGTATTATCGCTTCTTTTGCAGTTTCCCCAAATTCAATAGAACCACCTGGAAAACGGTAAAATGATTCATTCTCATCACATTGTACAAGTACTTTAGAATGATCTTCATTTAAGATCATTACTTCAGCGCGTAATCGAGGACTTTTCATTTCTTCTCTCCCTATAATTGCTCATTTTGTGATATTGCCATAGTGTCTTAATCAATACGTATTAAATAAGGAAATATAGAATTATCCCCGTTATCAATAGTGATACAACTCCGCCTAAGGATATCAAAAACTCCCTTGATTCTCTATCATATTTCCATTCCATATATGATTCGAAACTATACAACGTAATTAAAAACAGAAAGGGTAGGAAGCCCATGTATAGAGGGTTCGAAAGAGAAGAACATATAATTATAACTACTATATACGAAAAAATAATAATCCTGTTTCCCCATTTATGCAGCTTATTTACATATTTATTATTCCATCCTTTTTGTTTCGGTATATTTAGCCTTTTTCTCACTATATCTTCTAAAACAAATAAGAATATGATCCATAAAACTAATACAATTACTTTCACATGCATTAGAGAGATCACCTCCTTTATCTTATCGTCTGGATTTTCTCCGGCTGATCACTCGGATACGTAGTACTCATTTTGTTCTCTACGTCCCAACTAATAATAGTCGCACTATCTCTCCCTAATTGCTGATGAACGTGTTCTAAAACATTATGAACATTTTCTTTTAGTTCTACATTACTTCCGTTCATATCATTATACAGATTCAATGGTGTTTCATAATGACGTTCCCCGCATTCTAATACCCCATCTGTGACTATTACAATTCGATTCTTTCCAGCACGTAATTCACGAATTCCTGTTGAATAGCAAGGGACTGGTAAATTAAATGTGTTTATATTTCCAATCCATTCGTAAAAATGACGTTGATTTAATGCATATTGTCCTAACTTATGTAACTCTTCATGAAATACATAAACTAAACAATCACCAATAGATAACCACCATATGTAGTTTTCTTTTCTTACACATATTAAGCACGCTGTTTCCCCTTTTACTCTTTTGCACTTTTCTTTAAATGAGAGGGATTGAAAGATTGTAAGTAGATGATTTTCAACAGATCGAAATACTGTATCAATTGATTCATTCATCATTACTTTTATATTTTCATATTCTTTTTGGATTGTATTTACTACTAAATCAACACTTTCCGCACTATTATGTCCATCTAAAATAGCTGCAAATTCCCAATCACCATTTGACCAAACTAACGCACCATCTTCGTTCTTTTTTGCTCCGGCGCTTATATTCCCGCCGTATTTTCCAAGTACAACGTCACCATATTGTTTAACTGAAATTTCTCCTAAACACATTTCTGTATTTCCAACCCATGAATATTGTCTATTATTTGTTGTATGCATACTCATTTACCATATACTTTCGTATTCTTTCACATATTTTTTTGATTTTCTCTTCGTCACCATATGGCGCATCAGTCCATTTCGCTACTTCAGTTGGTGACCAAAATTCTTTGGGTGTATTTGGATAACGTGGTATGATGTGCATGTGCATATGTGGTACACCATTTCCTGAAACAAAAGTGTAAATATGCTCTGCACCTTCGCTTTCTTTTAACGCTTTACTTACTCTACTTGTTATAAGTCCGAACGTTTTCGCTTCCTCATCTGTTAGTTCAGCAAGACCAGGTATATGTCTTTTTATATCTATCATTACATAACCAAGGTATGTTTCTTCACTATCCCAGTGGACATGTCCAACATAAACGAGTTCATCTTCATAAATAGCTCCACCTGGAACTGTAATATTTCCTTTATGTTTCTCGCAAATAAAGCATTTTCGTTCTACTTGATTATTTGTTGACATATCCATCACCATCCTTTTTATGAATAATATCATAAAAAAAGGAAAAACAGGATTTATATTCCGAAAATTCATTCTTTCAATTCGGCAATTTTTGAAATAAATTTGCACCTTATTATTTCTTCAAAAACGCAATCCCAATTACGATTCCAATCACAATTCCGATTACTAAATTATTAGTAAAAAAGCCTTGAAATACACCGATTACAACCCCTATACCGACACCTATTGCCAAGGCATCATTCCTTTTATTATTTTTAGCCAAAATTGCATCTCCTCCCATCATTTCTCCCTAAATAACATACATTTACTTGAATGTATTAATATATTCACTATATCACTTGAATATTTCCAAAAAATGCACTATAACTTCACATATAATATTTTCCATTTTCTGTACATACTCCTTTTATAATGAAAAATTTCAAGTAACCATTAAATATATATAGGCATTTACTATAAGAAATATCAGTAAGTCATTTAAGGAGGAACGATTCAAATGCATCCTCGTTGGAATCCAAATATAAATCAACAATATGTATATTCCCCCCATCCCGTAAGGAATACATTGCATCAAGATTCACAATATATGATGCAGCGTATTGCAAGTCTTGAAAGTCAATTAGCGAAACTAATCTCATTAATCGACGAAAATAATCAATTAATTAAATCAATGGAACAACAACAAAACCAAGTTTGCACACCAGCTGGCGGTTCTGTTATCGTTCGTATGTAATTTTTTGAACAAAAAACACACTTTGTATAATAAAGTGTGTTTTCCTTTTATCTTCTTTTTTGATGAAATCCTTGTGTAATGCGGTCTAATATAATCGCAATGACAACAATAGCTAGTCCGGCTTCGAATCCCATTCCAATATTAACTTGTGTTACAGAACGGTATACATCAACTCCAAGACCTGGCGCTCCTACAAGAGATGCTGTTACTACCATTGATAAAGAAAGCATTATACTTTGGTTCACACCAGCCATGATTGTTCCAGTTGCGAGTGGTAATTGTACTTTAAATAATTTTTGTGATGCGGTAGAGCCAAATGCATTCGCTGCTTCAATTAAATCTTCTGGAACTTGTCTAATTCCTAAGTCAGTAAAACGAATTGTCGGTGGCATTGCAAAGATTACGGATGCGATAATCCCAGGCACTACACCTACTCCGAAAAATGTAATTGCAGGAATAAGATATACGAAAGCCGGCATTGTTTGCATAAAGTCTAATGTCGGTTTTAAAAATTTTGAGAATCGTTCATTTTGAGAAGCTAAAATTCCGATTGGGATTCCTACAATAATTGAAATAATAACAGACGTAAGTACAAGTGCTAATGTTTGCATCGTCTGTGCCCAGTAGTTAATATTTAAAATAAATAATAAACCGATCAGTGTAAAAATAATTAAAGATACCTTTCTCGTTGTGTACCAAATGAGGAAACAAAGGATAATAATCATCAATATGGCCGGTATTATTGTTAAAAAATTAGTGAGTAAATCAACGAATCCACCGATAATATAAGAGAACCCTCGGAATAAGCCTTCAAGGTGCTCATATAAACTTGCAACAAATGAATCGACCCATTCCCCTAATGGAATACGTGGTATACTACTCATCGTCTTTCACCTCTTCCTCAATATTACCTGCAAGAGCTTGAATGACACTTTCGCGTTTAATAATTCCTCTAAGCCTTTTCTTCTCATCAATTACTGGTAACGGATATTTCATCTCCGCCATTTTCGCATACGTTTCTTCAAGTAAAGTATCTAAATACACATGCGGGATATCGGTAAGTAATAAATCAGCAATTGGCCACTGTTTTTGAACGGCTTTACTCGCATCATCTGCCGTTAATATCCCTAAAAACTCATACTTTTTGTTAACAACATACACAGTAGAAACGCCAGCGTTCCTCATAATTTGAAGTGCTACACGCGGTCCACGATCAATTAATAAAGTCTCCGGTCGTTTTAATATAGATTCCGCCGTGATTACTTTTCCTAAATTTACATCCGCTACGAATTTCTCTACAAATTCATTGGCAGGACTCATCATAATTTCTTCCGGTGTTCCAATTTGGACAATCTCTCCATCTTTCATTAATGCGATACGATCTCCAATTCGAAGAGCTTCATCTAAATCATGTGTAATAAAAATAATTGTTTTCTCCATTTTATCTTGTAATTCTAACAGCTCATCTTGCATTTCTTTTCGAATCAGTGGGTCTAATGCACTAAATGACTCATCCATTAACAATACATCTGGATTATTTGTTAATGCCCTTGCGATTCCAACACGTTGCTGCATACCGCCACTAAGTTGACTTGGATAATTATCTTTATGATGATCAAGTCCTACTAACTGTAGCGATTCTAACGCTTTATTCTCTCGTTCCTCTACTGGAACTCCTTGAATTTCTAACCCGTACGCAACATTTTGTATCACTGTACGATGTGGAAATAAAGCGAACTTTTGAAACACCATACTCATCTTCGTTCTTCTCACTCTTCGCAACTCTTCTTTTCCCATCGTTGCGATATCTTCACCATCTATGTATATATGCCCCGCTGTTGGTTTAATTAATTGGTTTAACATCCGAACTAACGTAGATTTCCCGCTACCAGACAAACCCATAATAACGAAAATCTCTCCAGTATATACTTCAAAGGTTGCCTTTTTTACACCAACGTTCATTCCTGTCTCTTTCAAAATTTCCGATTTGCTTTTTCCTTCTTTTAATAAAGACAGCGCTCTTTGCGGGTGTTTCCCAAATACTTTTGTTACGTTTTCAACACGCACCTTTGTATTATCCATGTCACTACTCCTTTTCTACCCATCTATTCATATAGTGTTGCGATTTTACAAAGAAATATTACATAAAAATGACATTCATAAGATTTCTTTAAAATTCGCGTTTCCGTTCATAATAAGAATGCTTACTTATACATTTATTTAAAAAGGCAAACATTTCTTAGGAGGGTTTCGATGAAAAAGAAAATATGGCTTATATGCCTTGCATTATTTATTACTATGATATTCTCTTCATGTAATGCAACAAATGCAAATTCGAAAGGAAAAATTAAACTTGGTGTAACAAGTTGGAAAGAAAACATTGCAACGGCAAACATGTGGAAAGTTTTATTAGAACAAAAAGGTTACAAAGTTGAGCTCATGTACTTAGAAAAAGCTGCAATTTGGACTGGCGTTGCTCGTGGTGATGTTGATGCTAATTTAGAAGTATGGCTACCCGTTACGGATAAACCGCTAAATGCTCGTTATAAAGATGATATAGTCTTAAAATCAAAATGGTATGAAGGTACTGGACTTGGCCTTGTCGTCCCTTCTTATATGAAAAACATTAACAGTATTGAGGATTTAAATGCTCATAAAGATGAATTAGATAACAAAATTGTCGGTATCGAACCCGGTAGTAGTCTTATGAATTTAACAAATAAAGCGATGAAGGAATATGATATTAAACTAAAACTTGTCCAATCTTCTGAAGCTGCGATGATGAGTGAATTAAAGAAAGCATATACGAAAAAGAAACCAATCGCTGTTACGCTTTGGAATCCTCATTGGGGCTTTTCAGAATTTGACTTAAAATATTTAAAAGACCCTAAGAAAGTATATGGTGAAAAAGATGACATTTATTACTCTGTTCGTAAAGGTTTCGAAAAAGATTATCCAGATATCGTGAAATACTTTGACAAATGGAAAATGAACGATGAACAACTTGGTACATTAATGGTCATGTTAAATAAAACGAAAGATCCTGAAGAAGCGGCGCGCAAATGGATTGAAAAGAATCAAGCGCTAGTTGATGAATGGGTAAAAGATTAATAAAACAGGCTAGAGGAATAGCATATCCTCTAGCCTGTTTTATCTTATTTTTTCGTAACAACATCATCTACAATCCCATATTCTTTCGCTTCTTCAGCAGTCATAAAATAATCTCTTTCTGTATCATGTGCTACTCTTTCAATCGATTGCCCCGTTTTTTTTGCAATCATTTTATTAATATCACGCTTTAACTTTAGTATTCTTTTCGCTGTTATTTCAATTTCTGTTGCCTGCCCCTGTGCACCACCAAGTGGTTGATGGATCATAATTTCACTATTAGGGAGTGCAAACCGTTTTCCTTTTGCACCTGATAATAATAACAATGCACCAAATGATGCTGCAAATCCCATGCATAGCGTTTGTACATCTGGTTTAATGAGATTCATCGTATCTAATATGGCAAAACCCGCTGTTGTTGAACCACCTGGGCTATTGATGTATAAATATATATCTTTCTCTGCATCTTCCGCTTCTAAAAATAATAATTGAGCTACGACACTACTCGCTACTTGATCATTTATTTCTGAACCGATAATAATAATGCGATCTTTTAATAACCTTGAATATATATCATAGGAACGTTCTCCTAATTTCGTTTGTTCTACTACATATGGAATTGCATTCATTTTAAATCCCTCCAATAATTGTTATGCAACGCAAAGCATACAACTGTAGGAAGAAGGGTTTTTCGCATAAAACAATAAGACTGGCTGTATAGATGGTAACTTAGTAAAATCTATTGTCGGAAGGAGTTTCGTTAATAATTCTGGTCTCTCCTCACGAATAGACGTTACTACAACTTCAATATCATCTGTGAATTCGACAATCTCTATCCCTTCTTCGCTTACAATTTTCAGCCTATTTCTACTCCGAAATAAAGAGGCTTTTACTGCACCTTCTGATACGGAACATACTTTAGCAATATCAGCGATACTATATTGAAAAACATCTTTTAATAATAAAATCGCGGATTGTTGTACATTTAATGACGATAATACTTTCCCTACCATTTCATGCAAATCTGCAATGTTCTCTTGTGGGGCATCAAAAATAATTTGTTCCTTTATTTTTTCATGAACTGATTTTGATTTCATCTGGTCTATCCAGCGATTTCTAGCTATTTTATATACAAGCGTCATACAAATATCTTTATTACTATATTTTTGAAGGACTTTACAAACTGTTTCTTGAGCAAGATCTTCGCCGTCCCATTTGTTTTTCGTTAAAAATGTACAGTACCTTTTCAATTCTCCATATTGCTCAATTAAAAAGTTTATATTTGAATGATTCATATCGATATGATTCTTTAAAATATGAGTTACTTTTGTGCACAAAATAACCACTCCTTTTCAGCGCTTACTTAATTAACGATTAAACAAATAAAAAAGTTACGGGGCATATAAAAAAATTATGTTTATGTTCAATAATTCGCGGTCATAAATATGTTATGTACAATTTTACGTGAGGAGGAACAAATTTGCCAAAATTAACAATTGAAGGTGCGGGAACTTTTGATGTAAAAGAAGGCACAAAGTTAGTATTAGCGATCGAAGATAACGGTGTACACATTCTCCATCGCTGCGGTGGGAAAGCACGCTGCACAACTTGTAGAGTAGAAATTATAGCAGGTGAGTTTTGTGAAGCAAGTTCTAATGAAAAAAATGCAATTACGGAAAAAGGAATTGAAGATCACTTACGTTTATCATGCCAAATGCACGTACATAAAGATATAGTCGTTCGTCCTATACTTACAGTGGAAAATTCAGGTCTAGATGCAGGCCCACGTCCAGCAGAATAATATGCTGAATTTAAAACAGCTCGCTGGTGAATATGCTGCAAACTTTGTAAAATATGGGATGAAAGTTGGACTTGGCACAGGTTCTACTGTATATTGGACGATACAAAAATTAGGTGAGCGTGTAAAAGAAGGCTTATCATTTCAAGCTGTACCAACGTCAAAAGAAACGGAAGTATTAGCTAAACAACTAAATATCTCTCTAATTTCGTTAAACGACGTACAAAGCCTTGATCTTACAATTGATGGAGCGGATGAAATTGATGCTAATTTACAACTTATAAAAGGTGGTGGTGGCGCATTACTTCGCGAGAAAATTGTTGCCACTTCCTCCAAAGAACTAATTATTATTGCTGACGAATCGAAACTTGTAACACATTTAGGTACTTTCCCAGTACCTGTTGAAATTATACCTTTTTCATGGAAACAAACCGAAAGGAAAATTCAATCTTTAGGTTGTCAAACAACGTTACGTTTAAAAAATAACGAAACGTTTATTACCGATAACAAAAACATGATTATCGATTGTATATTCCCTCATAACATATCTAATCCAGCAAATTTACACACTCAATTAAAAATGATTACAGGTGTAGTTGAAACAGGGTTGTTTGTTAATATGACTAGCAAGGCGATTATTGGAACTGAAAACGGAATAGAGGAATTATAAATCCGCTTTATTCCGTGTAGTTAAAAAGGATGAGGTGCTTCCTCATCCTTTTTTCATGTCATTAGTAACGAATCTAATTGTATGAATTACAAACATTATAATAAAAATTACTGTAACAATTAACGGAAAGTAAAAATCATTAGATGTTGTTTTACGGCTATATATAATGAACCAAAATATAGGTATACCAGGTAACATTACTACACCACTAACAAAATTGAGGGTAATTTTATTTATTTTGCTTTTTAACAGAATATGAATAATGAAATTAGAAAGGAAAATAAGAAATAATGTAGTTATTAATAATGACATTATTTCTTATTTTCCATATTGATTGCAGACGTTAGTTCATAATATATTCTTTTTGACGTCAGAAACTCAAAATCATTTATTTTATGAAAAATTTAACTTCCATCTTTTTTATTGTTCAAGCACAAAAAATAAAATAATGTTGAAGTATGATATACTATGAAAACAAAAGAACATCACTCTAGAAAGGGCTGAACAATTTGCACTCCAAAATCATAACAGAACTTACAGATTTAGAAACTGCCTTTCATATTCGAAAAGAAGTATTTGTAAAAGAACAAAATGTCCCTCTTGAAGATGAATTCGATACATTCGATAAAATTGGTGAGAAATGCAAACATATTTTAGTTTATTATAACGATCTTCCTGTAGGTACAGGTCGTATACGATTTGTTGACGGTGCAGGAAAATTAGAACGCATCTGTATTTTAAAAGACTATCGTAAATACGGATTAGGAAAAGTAATAATCAAAGCGCTAGAAGAAATTGCTCGTGACAAAGAAGCTACAAAAGTAAAACTACACGGTCAAACACAAGCTGAAGGATTTTATAAAAAATTAGATTATCAAACTTCTTCTGATGTATTTATTGAAGATGGTATTCCGCATGTTATTATGACGAAAGTACTATCATAATAAAAAGGGTAGTATATAAATTCATATACTACCCTTTTTTATAAATAGAAAAGTGAATTCTCAAGATTTTCTTTTGCATCAAAGCCCATCATCTCTTAGTTCATATCTAGGTAAAGCTTACACTGTTTTCCATAATGATAAGGCATAAATCCAGTTTGGATCCCCATTTCCTTGATAACTCTGGACAGCTTCATATACTTTTCCCTCGTGTAGAACTCTATCTCCCTTTTTATATGCTTTCTTTGCATTCCACTCTTCATATGAAGCGCTTTCAGTTTTTGTAGTAATTGTGAATATATCACTCTGTACAGATTCATTTCCAGCTACATCAACAGCTTTCACTACATATTTATAAGTAGTATTAGGAAGTAAATTTTTATCCATATAAGAAGTCGTATTGGATGTTGCAATTTTTTTTAATGATCCTTCTGTTTCTCTATAAATATCGTAATGGTCTACACCAATATTATCGTCAGAGGGACTCCACATTAGATCCACACTTGACGCTGTCGTTCCCATACTATGTAATCCTTTTGGTTGTGTTGGTACTTCTGTATCAGGCGCCTCAACTGTTGTTTTTACTGTAAGCGCTGCACTTTCTTTCGATACATTTCCAGCTGAGTCAATTGCTTTTACAGTATAAGAGTATTCTGTACTTGGTTGTAATTTTTTATCAATAAAATGAGTTCCTGGTACTGTATCAATCATCTCTCCGTTACGGAAGATTTGATACCCTTTTACCCCTACATTATCCGTAGAAGCGTTCCACGTTAGTTCTATACTATTCGCTGTTACGTTTTGTGTCTGAATTCCATTTGGACTACTTGGAGCTTCTATGTCCGGTTTCACATCATTAATAAGATTAACATCAATTACATTATAAAATGCATTTGCTGTATCAGCTACATCCCATACTGCTAAAATCACATGATATCCACTACGATCAGTAGGCACATTGATTTTGTGAGTTAAATGATTTGAGGCTGCAGAACCATCATGTTGTACAGTTCCAATTGGTTCTAAATCTGCTCTTGTGAGCGCTTTATTTGGGTTCCATTCTTTTTTTGTAATATAGTAATGCCATTTACTTGTTAAGTGAGGCGCTGTATATTTCCAAGTAAAAGTATTTTCCCCGCCTGTGATTGTATTTTTAAACCAACGATCAGCTGTTTGTTGATCTAAAACACCACCAAATTTACCACCTGCAGAAGCGATTTGACCATCAACTGGGCCAGCTTGCGGGAACCCTTTTGGAGCTTCCAAACTTTGTGGTTCATACATAACACTTCCACAGTTTGCATTTAGTGCACCATAGGTTGGACTACATAAAGCAGATCGGCTGCTAGGCTTTTCAACAAAACCGTGCGCGTATGCGTTTTGAGGAATAAGTGTCGTGCCAATAATTCCAGCTGTTAATGCAACAGCTCCTAGACTTTTTTTGTTCATTTTCATGTTTTGTAGTTGTTTTAATAATCGATTATTCATGTTCCTGTCCCCTTCTTGTTATACTTTGTAGTGTAATGTGGGCTTCGATGTAAAAGAATAACAAGAGACAATTTTGTATCGATGTATGTGTTAATTATGCATACACCGCAGTGAAAATATATTTCATTTCTTGTGAAATATTTCACTTGATGAATATATCATGACATAAAAATCATCAAAGTATGTGCAGAAGTTGTGCAGAAATGATGAAAGCATTAGTAACACGTAAAACTATGGTCCGGATTTATAAAACAGAATATTTAACCTTTCAAAACAACGAATTCTCCGCTTCATATAAAAGAAGAGTGTCTATACCATTTCATATAGACACTCTTCTCATGTATAATCTTACATTTATTACTGACCTATAAATGTAAAAATCTCATCAGCAGCTTTCTTATAGCCACCAGATTTTCGGAAAGACTCCTTCAAATTCAATGCAGCTTCTTTATATGATGGATTATTTAATACAAATTCTACACTTTCACGTAGTTGTTCCACAGTTAATTCATTTATAGATAACTTAATCCCAGCTCCTAGATTCTCTACTTGCTTTGCGATTACTGGCTGATCTGCACTTTGCGGAATTACAATGAGTGGAATCCCGTTATTTAATCCTTCATGTGTACTGTTCATTCCGCCATGTGTAATAAACAACTTTGTATATGCAAGTAGTTTAGTTTGTGGTACATAGTTTTTTACAATGAAGTTTTTAGGAATGTTACCTAAATCACTTATTTTTGTTTTATTACCGATAGACATAACAATAGTATGATCACTATTCTCGAACGCCTTCATACAAAGTTTATAAAAATCAAGCGATTCATTAAAAACAGTGCCTAGTGAAATGTAAATCGGGCTTTTTTCTTCAATTGTAGTAAAATCAAACTCTTCATCTTTTACTTGTGCAGGGATGGATGGACCTACAAATTTAAATGTTTCATTAAACATATCTCCAAAAGGTTGGAACTCTTTTATTGTATACACAATAGTAAGTGGCGCTGGATTACAGAAAACTTCATATGGTGAGTTTATTTCAACATTATATTTTTCCGCAATCCCCTTAGTTAATCTTTCAAAATCATTATGTATCCTATCCTGAACTTCCATTGGGATACTTTTAGACAAGTAATCCAACATTTGTTCAAATGATTTTTCATTCTGTGCAAAAGATGTACAAGAATTTATTGCTGGAAGATTTAGAATTTGAGCAATTAAACGGCCACAGCCAAACATTGAATCATGAATGATGTAATCAAACTGTTCCCCTTCAATTTGTTCAAGAACATTTGGTATAATAACATCTGCCGTATGTAAAAGACCATTTATTCTCTCTGATAAATAATTTCGACCACCAGAAAGAAAAGCTTTTAAAAACTTTTGCTCGTCAATTGTTCGTACAGTAGCACCCGTTCTCTCAATACGATCTCTAAAAGATTCAATTGAAAAATAAACTACCTCTTCCCCACGTGAAACTAATTCTTCTACAACTTGCAATGTTGGATTTATATGTCCTTCTGATCCAGTATTAATGAATAAAACACGTGCCACTTTAAACACTCCTTAATTTAAATCTTATCTATGTTGCCATTAGTATTATAGGTATTTTGTCTTATTCTTCTAAATGGACCTAGCAAGCCTAAACCCAAGGTCATCTATATGAAATGTAGGATGACTACGGCGACGACAAGTCGCACCGCAACCTCTAGCTGCTTCAGCCCAGCTACCGCCGCGGAAAATTCGGTATGATCCGTACACTTGTTCATCATATAAATCATTGCACCATTCCCAAACGTTTCCTAACATATCGTAAAGTCCCCATGCATTCGGTTCTTTTTTTCCGACCTCATGAATATGTCCACTTGAATTTTCATTGTACCAAGCAATCTCTTTCAGTTCTCCATATATGTATCCCGTAGTTCCTGCCTTACACGCATATTGCCACTCTGCTTCAAAAGGTAATCGGTAGCCATTTGAATCTAAATTACAACTAACATTTAGACCATCTTCACTAATAGAATAATATTCTTTTAATCCCGCTTTTTTGGAAAGTAAATTACAAAATATAATAGCATCATTCCATGAAATATTTACAACTGGTTTATTACTATTTTCATTACCATTTAGTGCAAGATTCATAATAGCATAATATAATTCCGCTGTTACAACATACTTTGCAAGAAGAAACGGTTTAACTTGAACTTGCCATTGTTTTTTTATTCGATCATCTCTTAATTCTACTTTTCCTGCTGGAATTTTCACCATATTAGAATCAACCGGGCCAATGAATCTATTCAATTCTATCCCCCCATGTTATTTCTTTTTATAATCTAACTATTTATAGTATCGTACTTCTCTAAAAATAGTCTTACTTCATTTGAAGACTTTAAAATAATAACATCTTTATCTTTACTCAATTGATTTAGCCTCTTTAAAATTGAAGTTCGTTTTGTTTTAGGATATTGCCATATCCATTTAAAAAATTGCAAATCAAACCTTTCTTCACATCCAGCACCCATATCCGGTCTTGTTTTATTCCGATATTGTACAACCCTTTTAAAAGCACGATAAACACATATTGTTCTATTAATATCAAGAAAGATAATTGTATCAGCAGCGTTAATTCTTATGTCCATTGTCCCGCCATAATTCCCATCAATAATCCACTCATCTTCTTTAACTAATTCATTTTGAACCTTTCTTTGCTCCTCTTTCGGTACACCTTCCCAATTCGGTTTCCAAAATAACGCATCAAGATGATGTACTTTAATATTTAATTTATTACCTAACTGCCTTGCTAATGTAGATTTTCCTGAACCACCAGAACCTATTAATATTATTTTTTTCATACATACCCCTTTTTACATCTTTTATTTCTTCCTTAACATAAACTCACAAAACATTCCAATCCCAACACCAATTGTATAAGCAGCTAAATCACTCCACAAAAATCCGTAACCTAATACGAGTCCACCTAAAGTCGTAGTACGAATGCTATCTATCCATTCAGCATGGTATAATTGGCTCACTTCAATCCCGTAGCAAAATAACAAACTAATAAAAGCCACTTTCTTCGTGTCTATTTTAGGAAATAAAAATCCGAACCCTGTAAAAATCATGAGTGCCCATAAAGCATCACCTAAGTACGCGTTTAATAGATGAGGTAACGCAAAAGCTAATTTTCTTGAGCTAAGACCTAAAATAATTATAACTATAGTAAATAGCGCATATAATAATCTATTTCGTTTCTTATTCATCTCAAAATCTCCTAATATGTAATTAAAAACTGTAAATAGGTAGTAAAATATAATTATTTTACTACCTATTTTTTAATGGCTTTCATAATAAGAAAATGTGGATTTGTATTTAGATAATGATATGATGTTTCATTTACTTCTCTCATTTTTTCAACCGGCCTCGGTTCCACCATTTTATCTAACACAAAATAATTTGTTGTTTCATTAATTATGTCTTGGAGTGATCTTCTAAAAAAGCTAACTTCTATTGTAATATTTGGTTTAACCCAAGTATCTACTAATAATTGTTTTTCGAAATAATTTTCACTAGTAAACTTTGTAAAATCCATAAAAGGATGATGAATGGAGTATATAAATTCGCCACCTGGCTTCAATACTCGATGAAACTCCTGAAATACTTTATTCCAATTTTCTAAGTAATGAAGCGTTAACGAACTTACAATAACATCAAAAGTATTATCTTCAAATGGTAATACTTCTTGCAAGTCATGACAAAGAAATGTTGCTTTATTGCCCGTACTTTCCTTTGCAGCTTTTACCATTTCAGAACTTACGTCAATTGCAGTAACGTTTGCTCCTCTTTCTACAAATTGAGTAGTATACCACCCAGCTGCACATCCAGCATCTAATATACTCTTCCCTTCTAAATTCTTTGGAATCATCTCCATCATCGCTGGTCTTTCATAATAACTGTTATATGGATTTGCCAAGTCTAGATTTTCTTTATATGTACTCGCTAATTTATCATATGTATCTTTGATCGTGTCTTTCATTACTTCCACCCCTTATACATATTAATCTAATAACTCTTGCTGCTTTTTCTTTGAAAATGATTGTAGAACTAAATCATATGACCAATCAATCATCTTATTAGTTTGCTCTTGCTCTACATCTTTATGTATATACACTGTATTCCAATGCTTTTTATTCATATGATACCCCGGAATGATTGCTTCTGGATACTCTTCTCTTAATCTTAATGCAAGTTCTGGATCACATTTTAAAGTAATCGCAGCTTTTTCTCCTTCTTCGTGGTTTATTATCGCAAATATTTTATTATTAAGCCTCATACATGTTGCATTCCAACCATCAGGAGAATCTTCAGTCGCTTTTCTTTTTGATAAACAATATGTTCTTGTTGCATTCATTTTCATTGGCACCTCTTATTCTTTCACTATTTGATTACGATGCATTACAATTTGTTTCGTCGCTTGAAATTGGTGTTCACCATAAAACTTTAATAATTTCTCTCCACAAAATAGACTAACAATATGAACATGAGAAATCTCTTGAAGTAACATTGTAAGCATCTTCTCTCCAATCCCTTTATTTCTTACAATCTCATGCACAACAACATCTTCTATGTACGCTCGAAAAACACCATCAGAAACAACTCTAGCAAATCCGATTAATTCATTTTCTTCCCATACCCCAATTGCTATACTATGCTTTAACATTTTTTGAATATCGATTTCTTTTCTTTCTGGCCACCAACCGACAGAGTCATAAAGTTTTTTTATTTTGCCTACGCAGATTGGTTGTTCATGTTGCAATTTATACGTGTACATTTTCTTTCTCCCATCAAATTACTCATTATATTTGTTTTGTCTTACTTTACTTCTTTCAATATAAAACTATAGAATCCAACCTGTTACAAAAAAACTTCATAAAATAAATTTATAATATCAATTTTACAATTGCAATCGTTACTCTCATCCTTTCATATTACGTATATCAAATATACAGAATAAGAGAAAACTAATGAATATAATACCAAAAGCATTTCTCATATTATTTTTAACTATTAAAACTTGAATTTCTTGCAAGAAATGGTAAAGTTAATTAGGTGAAAAATACACAAAGTGAGGCGATTTTTTGAAAAAGTTTAGTTTATTACTAACAGCATTTGTCATAATTTTATCATTATTCATCCCTAATTTTACAAGTGCTAAATCTTTCCCTGATGTCCAATCTAATCATTGGGCAATTAAAGAAATTAACTATTTATCGGATAAAGGTATCATTAAAGGTACGCCAGAAGGAACTTTTAAACCGAGTGATGATGTAACTCGTGGACAAATGGCCTTAATGCTAGATTTATCCTTAAAATTAGAAAAACCATCTAGCTATAATCATATTTTTTCCGATGTAGCCAAAGGTATCTATTACTATGATTCTGTACATAAGTTAGCACATAATAACATTGTACAACGTGAAACAAACTATTTCCCTGACCGCTCATTAACTCGTGCAGAAATGGCAGTAGTTTTAGTTAAAACTTTTAATTTGAAGCCTACAGGTGCAGACGTCAATTTCCCTGATGTTCCATCTAATCACTGGGGTTACAATTATGTCAAAATTTTAGCACAAAATAATATTACTACTGGATTGCCTGATGGTACATTTGGTCCAGGTGTAAAAGTAACTCGTGAGCAATTCGCTGCATTTTTGGCTCGTGTATTAGAACCAAATTTCCGTCCAGCTCTTCCTAAGCCTAAAGGTAACTTAGAAGTACATTATATTGATGTCGGACAAGGTGATGCTACTTTTATTAAATCTCCAAGTGGAGAAACGATCCTTATTGACGCTGGTAACAACGGCAAAGGTAAAGTAGTAGCAAATTATTTAAAAGGATTAGGATTCCAAACTATTGATTATATGATTGCTACTCATCCTGATGCTGATCATGTAGGCGGATTAGATGAAGTGCTTTATGCTATGAATGTAAAAAACGTTTACGCCCCTAAAGTAAGTCATACGACACAAACGTTCAAAGACTTCCTAACTGCAGTAGCTAACAAAGGATTAACAATTAAAGAAGCGAATTCTGGAGTAACTTTACCAATCAACGGTTTAAACTCACAATTTTTAGCTCCCGTGAAAGAATACGATAACGATCTAAATGAGTGGAGTGCGGTATTAAAAGTAACACACGGTAGCAAATCTTTCTTATTTACTGGTGATGCTGAATCTAAAAGTGAAAAAGATATGGTTCTAGCACATGGTTCTAACCTAAAATCTGACGTATTAAAACCTGGTCATCATGGAAGTAAGACATCTTCTTCTCAGCCATTTTTAGATGCAGTGAAACCAAGTATCGCTGTAATTAGTGCAGGTGCAGGTAACCGTTATGGCCATCCTACACAGGAAACTTTAGCAAAGTTACATTCAATGTCTGTTAATGTATATAGAACTGATTTAAATGGAACTGTAATTATAAATAGTGATGGTTCTAACATTTCTGTAAGAACGGAGAGATAATTATGAAAAGAGGTATTATTGACCGTTTTGAAGGCGAACTAGCAATTATTGAATTGAATAACGTAACAATTGATGTACCTAAATCCAAACTCCCTTCTACTGCAAAAGAAGGTGATATTCTTATAATCGAGGATGATACGTATACAATTGATAAAGACGAAACAGATAAAAGAAGACGTGAAATCCAAGATTTAATGAATAAGCTATTTGAATAGCAAAAAAAAGAGCCATCCTGTTGGAGGGCTCTTTTTTGCTATTCAAATAGTAACTAGTAAATTTTTATTATTTAACTTCATACCACCAACCTTTTCGATCGAGCCAGCCTTTCATAGCATTTAATTGCGTATCACTAGTTGGTTCAGTAACAAAATACGTTAAACCATCCGATTGTAAAATGAAGGTAGCAGTCATTTTTAAAGAAGTTAACGCTCCCATAACATCTGGAGTTTCATCAGGTGAAAAGGCTCCAGATTGAATGATATTTTGTTTAGAAACTTGTCCTTGTATATTTTCTTGTTTCGGTATTGATTCAGTAAACCAGGAAAGTGGTTTATTACCTATTAATTGATTTAAATCACATTTGCCGATACCTGGTACATTACCTGTCTCCGTGTATTGCCAAATATCACAAGGATATGCTGGTTTATTGCCGCCATATCGAGGAATCCAT
The DNA here is from genome assembly GCF_009760835.1 of Bacillus sp. EE-W1. NCBI lineage: Bacteria > Bacillati > Bacillota > Bacilli > Caryophanales > Bacillaceae > Bacillus > Bacillus sp. EE-W1. The sequence continues at coordinate 382,563 of NZ_WIPE01000063.1, forward strand.
ACAAAATCACTTTTTACGTTCGCCATTCCGAAAGGCTCATATACATGATGGCCAACATATAAACCAACTTTTTTAGCACCTAGTCGGCGTAATTCATCGATAAAAGCTTGTGTACCTGCTCTCATGTCATCCATTGTTTTCACTTCTACATCAGCCGCCCAAACTGTAGCGCTCTTATCACCGCGATTCCAAAAATCTTGCGCTTCCTTCTTCGCATCAGCAATTGAAATAAATCGGCAAAATGCATAATTACCGAAAGGAATATTTCTTATTTTCAATGCTTGAGCGTAATTTTTATATAAAGGGTCTACGTAATTCGAACCATCTTGTACCCTAGCGATTACGAAATCTAGTTGTGGAGCTGCTACATCCCAGTTAATGTTACCGTTCCATTTCGAAATATCTACAATATAACCCATTGCTTAACACCTCCTTTATTAGTATTATATTCAGAGCTCGTCTTATTGCTCTTCCTCTTCTAAAAATTCAATAGTATTTGCTAGTACATATAATAAATACGACAAGTGTCTTCTACAAAGACAGTAACTCATTTCCATTAAAAAAGAAAATCATAGCTATACGAATCGTACTATTTGTCCCCATAATTACATCAGCTTGAGTAGTTGCTTTAAAATTAAAATAGCATCACCTTGTTTGGTGATGCCTTTAAAATCAATTTTTCTTCTAGAGCACGAATACTATTACTATAGCCGCTTCTCTAAAAAGTGTTGGCTATGTCCTTTAGGATGATCTTCAACAACACCATATTCTCGGTAGCCGTGCTTTTTATAAAAGTCTGGCGCTTGAAAACTAAATGAATCTAATAATATTAATCTACACCCTTTTTCCTTCGCGATGTCTTCGATTTTATGTAACAGTTGACTGCCATAACCATCATGACGAACTGTTTCATCAACCCATAAAAAATCTATATGAAGATGATAAAAATACATCGTTCCTGTTACCCCACCAAATATTTTTCCATCCTCATCTTTTACTACGAAACTTACTTGCTCCATCGGCTGTTTTGCTTCATCCTTTAAAATCGACATGTTATATTGAATTACTTTATTTTTTATGTACTCTCCTTCAGTGAGAGTACCATTCTCTATGTGTTTCATATATTTCTCCATTTCAACTTAGTAAGCTATCTTTAATTTTTACTTTTTCTCTTTAAAATAGTAATAAACACGAATCCACCATAAGTAACAAAGCATGAAAAACCAATTATCCCTGGCACTGAAACATAGCCTATTCTTATATAACTTATAATTGCAAAACTAGCGATAGACAATAAAATAGATGGCCAAAATATAAGAGCTGTTTTGCTGCCTCTCTGTTTCGATGTACTTTCTTTCTCTTTAGAAATACGTGTGCCAAAAAGCAATACAATACAAATCAGTATCGCCGCAAAGTAAATTATATCTAATGAAAGATTATGATCGTAAATCGCGATTCCAACTTCCAAAATAATAATTGTTAAAATTAATATGATGATTGTTGAAGTTTTTAAGTTTCGTTTCAATCGCTCACCCCTAGCATGCTATCATTATATTTTTTGTATATGCATCTCAAAGCCAATACAACTGTTTCATCGACTTCGTTATTATCGAATCGATTAGGCAAATCTTTTCCTCCAATAACATATAGAAGCGGGTATTCATGGAACATTCCCATTATACCAATATTTATTATTGCTGTGGGCAATCCACCTGTCATATGAGCTATATGATAATACGGTATCCCTTCATATTCTCCTTGCTGCCTTACCATTCCATTTATTATTGGTCCCCATAATTCTGGATCACTTTTATAACATTTAAAAATATGTACTAACAGTGAATGTACTTGATTTAACTCTCCAACATTTTGTTCATCTCTAGGGTTTTCTTGAACATGTATCTTGGAAAAATACGTTGAAACATATTTTCTAATAGCGTTCCATCCTCCGCAGTACATTACAATCGACTTTGCAATAAAACTGTCATGACATGCTATCATCACTTCTACTGCTTTACTAAGTGATAGTGTATCTCTCCCTTGCAAATGCGGATATAATTGTGCGCTATCTTCTTTCGGATTAAATTTAATTTGATGAAGTATATCATCCCAACTAATTTGTTCCTCCTTTACCATGTTTGCTACTGCAAATCCAATTGCCACTTTTGCTGCTGATGCTAAAGGAACATATAGTTCATTATTATAGGAAGCAATTATATCTTCGTATTTTGTAGAAGACACAATCACTCCAACTTGACCAGATTGTATATCTTTCATTCTTTTAATGACAGTTTGCATATTCGCACCTCTTTTTATATTGTTTTATTACATTCTTAAATTTCGATATAGAATGTATAAAACCTTTTTTGTTACTTGATATGTATGCATATAATAAAAAAGATAGCATGAAATTTTCCCATGCTATCTTTCTAAATTAAATATTAAGCAAAACTCAATTATCTATTCTTCCCTAGGCTTTTTAGGACCATTAAGCTCCAATTGATAAAAAGCTAAATCCAACCACCTATTAAACTTATAACCAGCCTTTTTGATTGTCCCTGCATGAATAAATCCATAATTTTCATGTAAGGCAATACTTTTCTCATTATGTGCATCAATTCCAGCAATTAAAGTCATATATTCTCTTTCTTTTGCCATTGCAATCAATGCTTTCATTAAAGAAGTTCCTATCCCATTCTTTCTATATTCCTTATGAACGTACAGTGAATGCTCAATTGAATATTTATAGGCAGCCCAAGCTCTAAACGGGCCAAATGTCGCAAATCCTACTATTTTATTATCTAATTCACATACTAAAATCGGATAGCCGTTAGCTTTTTTTTGTTCATACCAATCTATTCTATTTTCAAGGGTTACAGGTTTATACGTATAGACGGCTGTTGTATTCAATATAGCATCATTATAAATATCTAAAATGTATGTGACATCTTGTTTCCTTGCTTCCCTTATCATCACTTTCTTCCTTTCCTCTAATTTCACTCCTATATACGAATACGAGCTTTTCGGAAACCATCAAATATATTTAACGCAGCAGACAAAATGTAAATGATAATACCTCCACCAATTAACCACTTTTTAACTTCCTCTGGAGAAGTAGTAAACACATTTGCCACATACGTAATAAATCCTTCATTAAATAAATGCGGATTTACTATAATTACAATGAATACTATTGTTCCAACTATTTGAAGAATAGCATTCCCGATTGCCAGCTTTTTCGTCCATTGTCCTTGTACTAACTTATAAAGAGATATACCTATTTCAAACACAATCACAATTACAACGATTGGCCAATACTGAAGTAACACCTCTTGATTAAAAGTTGCCGCGACAAACTTCAATCCGCTTTCTGTACCATGATATACACCTACAAGATGGTTCGCATAAAAATAAAGTGTTGCCCATATTGCCGTCCACATTAACCCGCCAAATACTTCGAACTTTGAGATCGACTTTTTCTTTGGAATATACGAAGTATTTTTCAAATCATCAGGCGTCCACTTTTTTAAACTTGTCGTCAACGGTTGAGTACCTTTGTCTTTATCTGTTCTTTCTAAAATTGCAAATACAAGTGTCAACCAGAAAAATACATGGAGGCCTACTTCGATAATTTCCCCAATTCCTTTACCTATCAGATTTAAAATAACATCTAATACCGCTTGCTCACCATCATATCCTACAAAATTTTCTGCAACCATTGCAATGAGCGCGATAACAGCTGCAATCGGTATGATCATTTTTAATAATATCGTATATACATCAAAATAACGTGGTCCAATTAAATACATCGGCCTATCTAAGTACCCATTTGCCAATGAAACTGGACTCCCCAATTTTTCAAGAACTCTTTTTTCATCATCTTCATTATAATCATCAGGTAACATATCCTCGATTGTTGACCGTAGTTCAAGAATAATATCTTCACGATTTTTTTCAGGTAATCTCTTCGCTACTTCCTCGACGTAAATATCAATCAAATTCATTCTTGTCCTCCTCCTTTAATAATTTATAAAGTTCTTTCGAATCCTTTATCCATTCCTTTTTCAACTGCAAAAATATCTCTAATCCGTATTCACTTAAAATATAATACTTACGCGGTCTACTCTCCGTTTTATCCCAACTACTCGTCACTAGCTCCTGCTTTTCTAATCGGCGAAGTAGTGGATATAACGTACTTTGATCGATTGTAATCCCTGATTGCTCCAATAATTGGACAAGTGAATACCCATACTGCGGTGTTCTTAACTGGCTTAAAACCGCTAATGTTAATGTACCTCTTCTTAGTTCAGTAATTAACGAATTTAATAAAGCATCCATTCACTCACCTCATTTTCATTACTATATGTCATACAGTATGTGTTTTATACTATGTATCGTACAGTATTAATGTGATAAAAACAATACGTATTTACAAAAAATAGAAAATAAAAAAGCACAAACTATATAGTTTGTGCTTTTCTGGCTAATTTAAATGCTTATAACAATTTTAATTTTGTACCTCTTGTAATATAAACTCTCCTTTTTCTTTAATAAATGGGGTAACATTTACAACTGATTCAATATGAATTACTCCATATACATGCGGATATTCTTGACCGTTAGAAGCAAGTTCATATTTTATTTCTGCTTTTATTAAGGATCGATCAATTGTCAGTAATAAAACATCTTCTTCATGACTAAAATGTTTTTCAGCAACTTCTAAAGCTTGTTTTAAAAATGAACAATGAATAAATCCTTCTTCTTTTAGTGAAGTTTCATTAATTTCTCCATTTATCTTTGCGATTTCCCAATTTCTTTTTGTTATTACTTTTGTGATCATTGTTATTTTCTCTCCATGTCTTTATATAGAAAAACAAGAGGTTCTTCTTTTTGTTACTAGAAACGCCTCTTGTTTTTCATATTTATTTTATTCCTTTAATTAAAGGCGATGCTTCCCCGCTATGGAAAATCCATAAATCATGAAGTGACCTTGTACATCCGACATATAGTAACTTCGCATCATGTTTCATATTTTTATAATGTTCTTCATCAACATCGATTAATAGAACCGCATCAAATTCTAGCCCTTTTGCCAAGTATACAGGTACTACTGAAATACCACCTTCATATTTACTTTGATCTGCTTCAATGACGTTTACGGCCAATCCTGCTTTTGTTAATTTCTCATATATATCGCGACATTCATCTTCTGTTCTTCCTATTACCGCAATTGTTTTCACATCTTCGTTTTGTAGATGTTTTAACGTCTTCATAATCTCATTAAATTGATCTTCTGCATGGATTACCTTAACATTTTCACCACTGCGAAAAACTGGTGTTGCGAGCCCAACTGGAATCTCTGCGTTTTTAATTATTTCGTTCGCAAATTCTATAATTTCTTTTGTAGAACGATAACTTCTCGTCAGTTCATAATAACCTGTTTCTTGGAATACTTCCTTAAAAGCACCCCAATCTTCAATCCCTTGATAATCATAAATTGCTTGAGATAAATCACCTAATATAGTGAAAGAATTACCTAGTGTAATTTCTTTTAATACATACACTTGGAATGGTGAGAAATCTTGCGCTTCATCAATAACGACGTGATGGAATTTCTGTCCGATTTCAATACCTGTTATGCGGTGATGTAAGTAAATTAAAGCTGGTAAATCTTCTACATACACTTCTTTTTTACGACAACTCTTTTCAGTTTCTTTCACAAGTTCTTCAGGCAATACTTCGAGTATTTCTTTACTTTTCAATATTGAACTATAAAGTGAAAGTGGGCTCATTTTCGGCCAAAACTTCATATATGTGTTCAATCTCTTTGTCGCTTCTTTTTTTAATAATTTCTTCTCGTTTGTTTCTCCATACTTTTTCAGTTCAATTTCAATCCAGCGCTTCATTCGGCCGACTAATCTTTCTCTTCTTTTCTTTAATGGATAATGTTTATATTCAACTTGCATCCATTTTTTTATGTCTTCTACTGGAATAATAGCTTTGTCCCATGCCTCAAAATCACTTGTTGGTATTAATTCTTTTTCAAATTGAACCATTCTCTCTTCAATAAAGGACTTAAATTCCAGCGTGCCTTTCAATTTACCGAGCATAACCTTTTCTTCATCACGATTAATAGAAAAGGCTTCTTTCAACTTTTCTTCTGTTTGCTTTAGTTTCACAGAATCATCTAACGTACGTAATGCCCAATCTGGAAATGTTGTTTGACTAATATTCCCTACACCTAATTCAGGAAGCACACTCGAAATATAGTCTAAAAACAGACTATTCGGAGCGAATACAATCATTCTCTCAGCTTCTAATTGTTCACGATATTCATAAATTAAAAAAGCAAGGCGATGTAAAGCGATCGTTGTTTTTCCGCTTCCTGCAACCCCTTGAATTAATAATGGTAAGTTTCTTTCCGCACGAATAATATCGTTTTGCTCCGATTGTATCGTCGAAACAATATCCTTTAGTTTATTATCTTTATTCTCACCTAATCGATATAGAAGAAAATCATCGGCATGTGAGACATCTTCATTTCCTTTTACATATGTATCAACAACACGTTCTAGTTCTCTTTTTCGAATAGAGATGTTTCGCTTTAAATACACATCACCTTCTACTAATCCGTCTGGCGATTGATAAAATGCTAATTCATCTCCACCGGTAAATGAATAAAACATACTTGCAACAGGTGCCCGCCAATCTATTACAATTGGTTTCATTGTATCTTTATGTGAAACACCTACTTTACCGATGTAGATCGGCATAACATCTTCCTTGCCATCCTCTTGAAAATCTAATCTTCCAAAGTACGGTTCTTGTACACCGATACGTAAATTTTGCCTATTAGATTCTCTCATACTTTCTAGAATTTGTTCTTTAAAATCATCTCCATAATAAACCGGAATGTTTTCGAGCTGTTCTAATTGATCATCCATCGTACGTAATGTATCTTTCATCCTTTGTAACTCTTCTTCAAAAATGTTGTTCATTTGATGATTCCCTCCTGTCCGTTCTAATTTTTCAGTCGAAATACAATTGTATTAAAAATCCATTTATAAAGTCAATAGTTTTAGTAAGAATTTTCTAAAATAAAGAAGAGTAGAGATTAATCCCTACTCTTCTTTATTTTAATTCGGTACGCCAAACATTCATTTAAAGTTGTTAATTCTTTATATTTCTCTTTTTCAAAATCATATGCTCCGCCTGGAAAGAATCCTACAATACTTAAACCAGCTTCAGCACATAGATTACTAATCTCATCTACCGTATAACATCGTAAAGACTGTGTAACTATATCATTTTGATTATTAGGATGCCACCAATGATCTAACATTCTTTCATTTATACGATCATATTCGTATTTTCGCATAGCTGAGCTTAAAGACATTTCTTGTCCACTTACCTTTTTCCAATAAAGTGGTTGATAAATATCAATAAGTGCACATCCATCATCCTTCATCCAGTTTTTAATCCGTTTTAATAGAATCAATTGCTCATCATCTGATCCTACACCAAATCCGTCTAAATAACTAACAACATCAAACTTTTCTTCAAAATTAATTTTATAAAAATCAGCGCAATGAATATCTATATCATTAGTAGAATGTTCTTTTGCAAACATAACTAACTCTGGTACAAGCTCAACAGTAGTCATTTTTACTTGTAACTTAGACATCGCCCTTGCAAATCCACCATTTCCTGCTCCTAGTTCTAACATTGACTGAAATGGATGTCCAATTTGTTCTTGAACTTCTTTCGCAACCTGTTCTAACCAGTTTTCTGTATTAATATCGTAATTGGATAGTTCGAATTGTTTTTCGTAAAATTCTCTCACATCTAATTCATTCATTATTATTCTCCTCCTGCAATAGATTTTTCTTCTACAGGTGAGAAACTAAATTTCTGACACCCACGAAAAAAGGTTATTATTCTCTATTTTTACAATTTTATCAAAATAATAAGAATTTTTAAAGTAACAATATAAAAAGCAGATAATGAATGATCCCACTATCTGCTCTATGGCTGCTATTATTTTTCTTGTTGATACTCTACCCAATCACCAGAAATGATAACTTTCTTTAGCATCTCTTTATCTTGAGCGACATACACAAATGCACGTATTATTCTATCTCCTAAATAAATCGTTTCGGTGATTCGGTCATATAAATCACTTTCTGCATTACCTGTATATTCTTCAAGTTCATCTAATTTTTGCAGAACAACCTCATTTACTTCATAAACTTCTCCGTATACTTTGTCCTCATTTGAACAAATCATTGCCGGATACCCCTCGTTTGTATCAAATAATTTACCATACGTCCATGCTCCGTCTGCGATGCATATTGCACCTTGCATAAAATGAGCATTCGTTTGCTCTTTTCTTAATGTGCCATACACGAAAACGTGATGCATATATCCCCTATCCCCTTTATATATCTCTACTTTCTAAATTGTAAATACGCACGAATCATAAAGTAACTCACTTCATTTGGAAGTTGTTCCTTAATTGATTTCAGACCACCTTCTGCATTTTGCACGGCAGTTTCAATCAGTGATTCATATTCTGCAGGAACAAAACTGTTCCAGTCTATTTCCATTCCATCTTCAAAAGAGCGAATTAAATGATTTTCAATTGTTTGTCTTGATAAGCCACGTTCTTTCGCAATTTCATCTAGATCAATGCCTTGTTTATACATTTCATACGTTTCTAAATGAGAATTTGCTGAAGCTTTCCCTGACTTTTTCCGCTCTGTCACCACTTCTGTTTTAACTGTTTCAGCATAGTTTGGATTGTCCTTAATAAAGTGCTGAACTGCTTGTAAGAAGTGAGAACCATACTTCACAAGTTTATGTTCGCCGATCCCTTTCACAGTTAAAAGTTCAGAGTCACTTTGTGGCATTTTTGCACACATATCCTTCAACGTTTGATCAGAGAAAATAACGAATGGAGGTACACCTTCTCCTTGCGCAATTTCTTTACGTACTTCGCGCAGTACTTCAAATAAAGGATGATCTTGAACAATTTGTCTTGTCTCTACTCGTTCTTTACGTAAAACATTCTCTTTACCTAATAAAACTTCTTTCCCTTTTTCCGTAACTTTTAATGTCGGATACGTACCATGTTCTACTGCAATTAACTCATCTGAAATTAGAAACTCAATAAATTCACTAACTTCTTTTACACTACGATTTGATAGTAACCCGTATGTTGGTAAAGTATGAAAATTGAATTCAATAACTTTCTTATTTTTCGAACCAGTTAAAACTTGTGCAATCATTTGTTTTCCAAATCGTTGGTTCGTTCTAATCATGCAAGATAGAACCATTTGTGATTCTCTCGTCACATCGATACTTTCCCGGTCGTCCGTACAATTTCCGCAGCGGCCACAATCTTCTTTCGGTTCTTCTCCAAAGTATTGCAAAATAAATGATTGTAAACATTGTTCTGTATGACAATAATCAGTCATATTTTGCAGTTTTTCAAGTTCATTTGAAAATCGAGATTCACCTGTCGATTGATCAATTAAAAAGCGCTGTACTTGCACATCCTGAGAAGAATATAGCAATATACACGCACTATCTAATCCGTCACGTCCAGCACGTCCTGCTTCTTGGTAATAACTTTCCATGTTTTTTGGCAGTTGATAATGGATAACGTAACGAATATTCGATTTATCAATCCCCATCCCGAATGCAGATGTCGCTACCATTACACTCACTTCATCACGTAAAAAGAGTTCTTGCTGCTCATTTCGATCGGTATCACTCATACCAGCATGGTATTTTGATACCGAAACTCCCGCTTTCATTAAATCTTCATACAACTGATCAACTACTTTTCTAGTAGCTGCATATATAATCCCAGATTCCTTTTGATTTTGACGAATATAATCCGCTAAATATGCATTACGATCTTGTCCTTTAATAACAGAAAATGATAAGTTCTCGCGCTCAAACGTTGTCATAATCGTATTTTCTTGATTAATTCCAAGCGTGTTGCAAATATCTTCACGAACTTGTGGTGTTGCCGTCGCAGTTAAAGCTAATACAAGCGGCTTTTCTGGAAGATAATCTAATATGCGATGTATATGTAAATAACTTGGACGGAAATCATGTCCCCACTGCGAAATACAGTGCGCCTCATCAATTGCAATCATCGGGATTTTCATATCGATAAGTTGGTCAACAAACTCCATTGAATCAAGACGCTCAGGCGCTACATAAAGTAACTTATAATGTCCTTGTTTCGCTAATTGAATGCGTTGATTCGCTTCTGTAATTGAAATAGAACTATTAATATAAGTAGCTGAAATACCGTTTTGTACTAATGTATCTACTTGGTCTTTCATAAGTGAAATCAAAGGTGAAATAACTAATGTCGTTCCTTCGAATACTAATGCGGGAATTTGATAACAAATTGACTTACCACCACCCGTAGGCATAATACAAACCGTATCTTTCCCATCTAATACATTTTTAATTGTTTCATCTTGTCCTCTTCGGAATGACGAATAACCGAAATAAGACGCTAAAAGTTCTTGTGCTTTTGTAAACAAAAAAGAGTCACCTGCTTTTCTATATCTTTCATCTATTCTTATTATATCATCACTTATGCGTCATGAAAGTGATGAATACGTGACTAACAGCTTGCTTTTTCATTTTTTATGCTTTTCTACGTTTTAAAGGTTGTTTAGCAACGGTGTTTTAATGGCTATTTATGTTTATAAATTTTAAAACAAAAATAAAGCGCATATAAAATGAATTACAAAATAAAGGTACATTTTATTACTCTTCCTTGAATACTACTAATCTTATACATATGAATTCAGGAGGTTACTATATGAAGCAGCAGAATATTAGTTCCATCAAGCAGAAAACAGTACCGAACCAACTCCAATTTTCGAATCATGATGCGTGGAAATATGAATCGTATTATAAATACCAGCCATTATTTTCTTATAGAAAGCTTTTCCATTTTCTTTCTCAACTTTTTAAACGTTAATGTGTATGTGATATATTATCCATAATAATTTTCTCAATATATACCTTATAGACTTACTATAATACAGCTGTTATCATATGAAATATTCTGTTGGATAAACCCCTTAAGTTGACCTGCTTATAAAAGCAGGTCTTTTTTGATTATTATACATTTCAGTACACTTTTAGATACACTTGTATATCTTTTCTCTATTTTATAACCATACTCCACTCACAACAAATGATAATAGTAACGAGATGTAAAATATAAGTTCTTAACATTTATTGAAGTAATTCTTTTTTTCTCAATACACAAAACGAATTTCACTTATTACTATAAAAGTACTCCAGATGAGTTTTGGCTCATCAACATTATCTAGTTAACGGGATCTGCTGCGGGAAGCTGGTCTCTTTGACTTTATTAAAGATCCACTTTCATTTGGACACATTTACCAGGTTTTTTAAATAGAATTTTATGATAATATTACTTAGTCGAGTCCGACATCTCGGCAATACCCTTTTGAGGCTCTGCAACTTCCCTTGCAGAGCCTTGTTTATTTTTATATTCATTTTATTTGTATATACCACAATAAAATTATTCATCTTTTTCCATATCAATTTCTGAAATTAATTTAGGACACGTAACTAAAAATAAATTCCCATCATACTTTGAGTTATACATGTTCAAAGGAGTGTTACCGTTTATGTATTCTTATTGGCAATCGTATTACTCCCCCTACCATAACCCTTATGTACACTTTGATACATCTGTACGTAATTACCGAATTAGTAAAAACGAGAACTTTTTAAAAGGTTATATGCGTTCTTTATGGGAACAACATGTCGCTTGGACGAGATTAGCTATTATTAGCATTGTCTTTAATTTACCAGACGTAAACGTTACAGTTGGGCGACTTCTTCAAAATGCAACACATATGGGACTGTCACTTGAACCATTCTATGGTGAAGATGCTGTAAAAAAATATAGTGCACTAATTAAAGATCACTTAGTCATTGCAGCGGATCTAGTTAAAGCCGCAAAAGCAGGTGATCAAAATGCAGCTGCCGCTATAGAGAAAAAATGGTACGCTAATGGTGATGAAATTGTGGCGTTTCTTACTAGCATCAACCCATATATAGAAAAAGAAGAATTCAGAAAAATGTTTTATGAACATTTAGCACTTACGAAAGCAGAAGCGCTTGCCTTCCTAAATAAAGATTTTGAAGCAAGCGTAAAACTATACGATAAAATTGAAAAAGAAGCATTAGAAATGGCTGATATGCTAACAAATGCAATCGTAAAACAATTCCCACAAGTGTTTCAATAATAATAAGCCGATTTGAAAAAACAAATCGGCTTATAAAACTTTCTATCAATGAAATTTCACCTCTCCTCTTTACATTTAACGTATATCGATATATTTTATTAATATCCGTTTTTTATAGGAGGAAATATTTTGATTAACGCCATTGGTCTCGTATTTATCCTCACAAATAAACACGAGAAAAAGAAGAAAGTTTATCTGAATGAAAAATTTGCATTAATAGACATTATTGATTCTAAAGAAGTAATTGATGATGAAGGGAACTCACTAGTAGAACTAACATGTAAATACAGTATTTATCTAGATGAAAAATATTACTGTAAATCTCTCGATGATTATACTGGACAAGTATTTCCGTTCTTGAGCGCTAAAATAGGAAAAGGTCTTCTCAGAAACTTAAATTACTATTTCTCTTACGTTGATGCCTATGATAAAAAACCACCCGTTAAAGAAATTAGGCCACTTATGAAACAAGTAACGAACAGATAGCGAAAAATACTAAAAAAAGAAAGCATCTAACTTCGGATGCTTTCTTTTTTGAATCTAGAACTCATTAACTTCTATCCTTCTTCTAAAAGTATGTATCTAGGCATACTTTTAATTAAAAACATTGGAGGATTAAACTAAATGAAATACTCAGAAACGATTGTTAGTAAACGGCTTCGAACACTTAAAATATCTAGTATATTTATTATGCTAGTTTTAATTGGATGGCTTGGATATACAAAATTACTTTATGAAAACGGATTTCTTCAAGAAAAGAAACTTTCAGTTGAAGTAATGAATACTAGTATTACAGGTGAAATTGAACAAAGTTTCCATGTAAACTTACAAGGTTACCGTAAAACAGACGTTGATACTATTATTGATGCAAGTAAAACCGATCCGAGCGAACTATCTTTAATTGAGATTATCAATACATCTTGTTCACGAGATTGCATAGGTGAACCATTGGCATATGTAAACTCAAACGATGGATATATCTTTTATAAGGAGTCTACCGGAACTAATGTTGCTTTAAAAATCAAAAAACAAGACTCGTGGGAAATCGTAAAAAAATCTGTTCAAGACGGAATATAACATTAGAAAGTTAAAGAGTACGTAACGTACTCTTTTTTATTATTAATACTCTTCATGTTTACAATGACATTTCGGTTTCTCTTTACAATTACATTTTTCACAATCACACTTCGGTTTTTCCTTACAGCAACACTGATCACAATCGCAGTTTGGTTTCTCTTTGCAACGACATTCGTGACAATTCCTGCATTTACATCCACATCTTCCGAACAGTGAACTACCCACCACTTAGTACCTCTTACGAGCTTACTTGAAGTAGGGGCTTCTCGGTTCATCGCTACTTTTGATAGCTAACGAATTTGTCCTAGGACAGCCGAGCTAACTCCCTTGTTCCAAAGGTTATTTTGTCACTATTTATGCCAACACTAATAAGCGGATGGCTTCTTTTTTGATATTGATCGCTGCGTTATAGTCACGACTGATTGTGAGTCCACACGAACACGCATAGGTGCGTTCACATAATGGCATTTCTTTTTTA